>JAFSYV010000215.1 GCA_017443585.1 Lentisphaeria bacterium
CACCTTGCCCACGGATCCGGTGATCTTGAGATTGCCCTTCCCTCCGGCGATGGCCGCCACCTCGACGGGGAGGATCACGCCGCCGGCCCCGGTCCAGGCCATGCCCGTGGCGGTGCCGGGGGGCATTTCCTCATCGGCCCGGTCGGGGAGAAATCTGGGCGCGCCCAGAAGTTCGCGGACGACAGCGGGCGTGACCGAAGTGACGGCTTCCCGGTCGAGTTCGCCGCTCACGGCCTTTTCGGCCAGACGGCGGCAGACCCGGGCGATGACCTGACGCAAATTTCGGACTCCGGACTCCATGGTGTAGCCGTCGATGACCGCATCCAATGCGGCGGCGGTGAAGCGCACCTTGCCGGGGGCGAAACCGCTGTCGGCACTTTCGGCCTTCACCAGATAGCGCTTGGCGATCTCCCGCTTTTCCAGCTGGGTGTAGCCGGGCAGACGGATGATCTCCATGCGGTCACGCAGGGGAGCGGGGATCTGCTCCTCCACGTTGGCCGTGGCGATGAAAAAGACTCTCGACAAGTCGAAGCCCAGTTCGAGGAAGTTGTCGTTGAAGGAAAAGTTCTGCTCGGGATCCAGCACCTCGAGCAGGGCCGACGCGGGGTCCCCTCTGAGGTCGTGGGCCAGCTTGTCCACCTCGTCCAGCATGAAGACGGGATTGCGGCTGCCCGCGCGCTTGATGTTCTGGATGATCCGGCCCGGCATGGCCCCCACGTAGGTGCGCCGATGCCCGCGGATCTCCGCTTCGTCGTGGACGCCGCCCAGGGAGACCCGGATGAATTTGCGCTTCAGCGCCCGGGCGATGGAACGCCCGAGGGAGGTCTTGCCCACCCCCGGCGGGCCGACGAGGCAGAGGATGGGGGCCTTGTGGGCCTCTTCATGCCCCCCTTCCCGGTTCATCTGGAGCACGGCGATGAATTCGAGGATCCGTTTCTTCACGTCTTCGAGCCCGTAGTGGTCGGCGTTGAGGATCCGGGCCGCGGCGGGCGTGTCGAGGCGGTCCTCGGTGAGCACGGACCAGGGAAGATCGAGGACCCAGGTAAGGTAGTTGTAGCTGATGTGGTACTCCGGAGCCATGGTGGGGATCTGCTGCATCCGGGCAAATTCCTTTTTGACCGTTTCCATCACCTCTTCGGGCGCCTCGAACGTTTCGATGCGCTTTTCCATTTCCACCACATCGGGATTGCGGGTCTCCTCGTTGAGTTCCCGCTGGATGGCCTTGAGCTGCTCCCGCAAATAATACTCCCGCTGGGATTCCCCCATGGCCTCGTGGACCTCGTTCTGGATCTTCGCCCCGGTACGGGTCGTTTCCAGCTCGCGGTTGATGAGAATGGTCAGCACGGCGGCCCGGATCTTCACCGAAGGACAACTGAGGAGGAAGATCTTTTCCTCATAGCTGAAATTCATGGCGTCCGCGACGACGTCCGCCGCCCGCGAGGGGTCGGGCGCGTTGAGCACGGCCATCGGCAGCTCCTCGGGGAAGCCGGGGAGCAGCGCCGAAAGCTCCATGACCTCACGGGAAAGAGCCCGGATGCAGGCGGCGCCGTCCTTCGGGGTCATGAGATCCTCGTCGGGAAGAGGAGAATAATCCACCGCCACTCCGCCCGAAAACTCCTTGTAGGCGGAGTTGAAGCGGATCCGCTTCAACCCTCTGAGCACCGCCCGCATGGTGCCGTCGGGCATGTCCACGCGCTGCAGGACCCGCATCAGCACCCCGTTGACGGTCCGCTTCTTGCGGTCCCACACGAAGAGCTCCGGGAAAGACATGCCGGGACAGCTGTCGAAGGCTGCGTTCTCGGGACACTCGGGAAAAACCGCCACGGTCCGGTCGTGCTTCATGGCGCTGAGGATGGAAGCCTTGTTGTCGGCCCCCTCGACGCTGCACGAAAGCAGGCCGAAAGGATAGGGAACCACCCCGGTGGTCTGGAGCAGACTGCTCCGGGCCCCCTTCAGCGGTGGGCCGGGTTCCACGGTGAAATTGGGCGAGGGCATAAATTACTTTCCTTCCCCCGCGGAAAGTTCCGCGGGAACGGGATTCCAGACGCAGGTTTCGAGGAACTTCCGCATCTTTTCGAGGGAAACGGCCCCGCCGGTGGCGGTGGCGGAACGCAGATTGAAGTGGCTCGAAGCCGCGCCCAGTTCCATGGCCTTCCCCAGTTCCCACCCCTGATGGAGCGCGTAGATGACGCCGGCGGCGAAGGCGTCCCCCGCCCCGGTGCTCCCGGCGATCTCCGCCGTCGGGATGTTGCAGGAGGGACGGAAGAGGAATTTCCCTTCACGGGTCCGCCCGGCGGCCCCTTCGGGGAAGTGGATGACCGCAACTTCGCGGACGCCGTGTTCGAAGAGGAAGTCCACCGCCGCGGGGAGATTGGCGTAGTTCATGGAGCCGTCGGCCCGGCGCAGTTCGATGCCGCTGCAGCTGGAACTCTCGATCTCGTTGACGATGAGGATGTCGATGTAGGGCAGCGCGGGCAGGACCACGGCCCGGAATTTTTCCGGCGCGTCGCTGACGAAGTCCACCACGGTCTTGTACCCCTTTTTGCCCATGTAGTCCAGAGTCCGGGCGGCTTCGGTGCCGTATTCGGGGTCGGCCCGGTCCATCTTCTCCAGCAGGAGCAGATAAGCCAAGTAGAAGAATTTCGCCGGAGCGTCGAGCTTCTTCACATCGTCGAAGCCGTATTCGGAACACGCTCCGCGGCAGTGGAAAAAGGTCCTCTTGCCGCCGCCCGACATGACGTCGGTGTAGCTGGTGGGCAGCTTGGGATCCACCACCATCCCGGTGCTGTCGATGGCGCGGGCCTTGATCTCGTCGAGGACGAAGCGCCCGTCGTCGTCATTGCCGATGCGCCCGGCGGCGTAGAGAGGCACGGCCGGATCCATGGCGGCGATGTCGAAGGAGACGTTGGCGGGACCGCCGCCGGTGCTCCGGATCTGGGAAGAGATGTTGCAGAGTGTTCCCTCCTCGGGGAAACGGTCGATGAGTTTGACCTTGTCGATGACCCAGTTGCCGGCGCAGATGATTCCGTTTTTCATGGTAGAAAGTCCTTCATTTGTATGTTGATCGTCAAAAGCGAGACCGATCGGGATAAAGATAACACGGGAATGGCCTTTTGTCAAGCACCCTTTTCAGCATTTTTCATGCAAAACGCCTCCGGCGCAGAAAAATTGGCCTCCCGAAAGGAGGAACCGCCGATCCTCCAGCGTGCCGGAGACGCCGATCCGGTCGCCGGCCAGCGCCGCATGCTGAAAATTGATCTGCAGTTCGGCGATGCGGTGCTCCGCGCCCGGTTCCAGCAGGCTCAGGGCGTTCTCGATGTACCGCGCGTAGACCGCGTTGTTGAGGTGCCGGTTCAGGTCGATGTCGGCGGCCCCCACGATGCAGGAGCAAAGCTCCGGCCCTTCCGCGTGAGCGAACTTGTCGAAACTTTCGAAATAACGGGGCCGCTCCGGGTTGGTGGGCAAAGGAGAATCGAAGACCCTGGCCATGGGCAGCGGGCGGTAGGAGCTCCCGTCCAGCATCAGCCAGGCGGAGGATCCCTGCACCAGCTCCTCCCCCCCGGCGGAAACGCAGTACTGCCGGTTGGCGAAAAGCCGGTCGTGGCCGGAAGGATAGGTCAGCAGTTCCAGTTCCTCCTTCAGCGCGGGCATCCTGATGATCCGGAGCTTCAGGCGCGAAAGCACCCAGATCCGGTTCGCGGGGATCAGGTCTTCCATGCCGCACCCCAGCTGTTCGGCGTGTTCGGCGGCGATGTCCTGAAGACAGTCCAGAAGGATCTGGAGCTTCATCCGCCCTTCCGCGCCGCACTCGTGGTGGCGCACCAGATGGAACCTGCGGTGAGATTCGGGAAGTTCTGCCATAGCGTTGCGATTCTCCTCTCTTTTCAGTCAAAAATACGGTCACGATGATAATATATCCTCAAAAGGGACGTTTTTCAACCTGCCGATGCCTTGAAAATCCGCCGGAACGGGGTTATTTTATGAAAGGAGCCGCGATTGCGGCGTGTTTTTTCCCAACAAGCGAACCGAGGTGTCAGGAAAATGACGGATGCGGAACTGCTCCGGGGGCCCCATGTGAAGGAGCTCCGGAAACTTGCCGGCGAAGCCATCGGCCGTTTCGGCCTCATCGGCGACGGCGACCGGATCCTCGTCGGCCTTTCGGGCGGCAAGGACAGCTTCATCCTGCTCCATCTGCTCCACCATTTCCGCACCGTTGCGCCGATAAGATTCCAAATCATCGCGGGGACCTTCGACCCCGGCTATCCGGAGTTCGACGCAGAAGGCATCGCCGCCTACTGCAGGGAACGGGACTGGGAACACCACTGCGTGAAACTCCCCATGGAGCAGCTCCTCGCCGAGCGGCATCTGGAAAACGCCCCCTGCGGCCTCTGCTCCCGGCTGCGCCGGGGAAAACTTTACGGGCTCGCCGGAAAACTCGGATGCACCAAACTGGCCCTGGGGCAGCACCTCGACGACCTCGTCGCCTCGTTCTTCATGAGCGTCTGCCGGGGACAGGGGATCCGGACCATGGCCCCCCTCGCCCGGCCGGAAAATCCCGAACATCCCGTCATCATCCGTCCCCTGGCCCTGGTCCCGGAAAAACTGCTGAAGGAAACGGCGGAGTGCAACGACTTCCCGGCGGCCGGAATCTGCCGTTACGAAAAGGAACTGGATTCGGGCGACCGGGCCTATTTCCGCGCCCTGACGGAAACGATCGCGGCAAGGATCCCCGACTTCAGGAGCAATTTCCTCAACTCCCTGAGCCGCTCCCTGCCGGACTCTCTGCCCCTGCCGGGAAAAAAGGCTCCCCCCGCCGGAAAGTGAGACTGTGATCTTTCAGCGGACCGCAGGGCCCTGGCTCCGGGTGAAGCCGTAGGGATCACGGAAGGGAGGAACTCCCGCGGGAACCTTGGCGGAGCCGGAGAAGCGGCCCCGGGCGTCGCGGTAGTAGACCTTCCCGGCCTGTTCGTTGGCCCGCCCCTGGAGCCGTCCCGAAGCATCGCGGAAAACCGTCTGGCTGCCCTGCTTCAGAGTGGTTCCCGTCATGCGGCCCTGCCCGTCGCGGTAGATGGTCCGGCCGCCGCTTTGGACGGAGGAGCCCACCAGACGCCCCTGGGCATCCCGGTAGACGGTCCGGCCGCCCTGCTGGGTCGAGCTCCCGGTCAGACGGCCCTGCCCGTCACGGTAGAAGACGCGATTGCCGTTCTGCACGGCAGTCCCGGCCAGACGTCCGGAGGCGTCATGGTACACCACGGGCGGAGCCGCGACGGCGGCGAAGGACAAAATGCAGGCGGCAAGAAACAGAACACTCTTCTTCATTTTCAACTCCTCAAGTTCGATGTTCCGAAACGCTCAATCCTTCTTGAGCGACTCGACCTTTTCGGCCTTCATCTGATAAGGATACTCCTTGTTCCCCCGGTCGGGAGACAATTTCCCGAACACCCGGACCGGTCCCTCGGGAAGTTCCTGTCCCAGAGGGAGAGTGAGGAGGATCTTGCCGCCCTTGCGGCCCAGAAGCCAGCAGTTCCCTTTTTCCCGGCGCAGCGTTCCGGTCAATTCGCCTTCGAACATCGGGGAGCTGGGAACATATCCCGAACCGGCGGCGAGTTTTTCGAAGGAGATGTGGTGATCCGGCATTTTCGGCGTCAGCAGCAGCAGCGCGCCGACGGCGATGGCGCCGGAAACCACCGTGCAGAGGAAGCCGATCTTCAGCCACTGGAAGAAGCCGACCTGATGGCCGCCGTGCTTTTCCAGCATGCCCAGCGCCACGATGTTGGCCGTGCTGCCGATCATGGTGATGTTGCCGCCGAAGCAGGCGCCGAAGAGCAGCGCCCACCACAGGGGGAGATCCTTCACCGTCACCGACAGCTGTTCGATCACGGGACTGAAGGCGGCGACGAAGATCACGTTGTCGACGAAGGCGGAGCCCACGGCGGAAACCGAGAAAATGAAGGGGACCAGCGTGGCGGGCGTCTTGCCTGCGATCTTGGAAAACCCGCTGGCCATGAGCTGGTCCACATGGGTGTGTTCCAGGGTTCCCGCCACGGCGAAGAGCAACATGAAGAAGATCAAAGTCCACCAGTCCACTTCCTTTTCGATGTAGTGCCGGGCCCGGTTCGGCTTGAGGATCATCACGATCCCGGCGCAGATCAGGGGCATGACCAGAAGGACGCTGTTCTTTTCCAGTCCGAGCAAGGTCTCGGTCTGGTGATGCGAGGCGATGGCGATGACGGTCAGGACCAGCAGGACCAGTCCCTTCCCGTAGGGGACCTCAACCACGGGAGCGATGGAAAGCCCGCGGGAGAGCCGGTCCTTGAGGCTGACGTCGAACTGGTCCAGATCCTTGCGGTAGAACCACAGCAGCAGCGTGATGGTGATCAGGAGCGCGACCAGCATCAGCGGGAAGGCCCAGACCATGAAATCGCCGAAGGTGAGCTGCCCCTTGGTCCCGATGAAGATCCCCACCGGGTTGCCCATCATGGTGCCGGAACTGCCGATGTTGGTCGCCAGCACCGCGATCAGGATGTAGGGCGTCGGCCTGAGTTTCAGCCGGTCGCAGACCTGGACGATCATCGGGGAAAGGAAGATGATCGACGTCACTACATCCACCGCGCAAGCCAGCAGGGCGCTGGCCGCGGCCGTGACGAAAATGAACTTTCGCCCGCTCAATTTCGGCATGGAGACGATCAGCTGGACGATCCAGGTGAAGAACCCCAGATCCCGCAATGCGCCGACGATGACCATCATGCCCACCAGGAACATGATGACCTCGAGCGAGGAAGAACTCACGAAGGTCGGGATGTCCAGGGATTTGCTGAAGATCAGCACCGCCAAGCCGAGGAAGGCCACCGCCAGACGGAATTCCCAGAAGAAGAGCGTCCCGAAGATGATCGAAATGAAAACCGCACACGCCGTCGACTGAGCCGCCGTCATTCCGACCACCGACCCGCCGAAACCGACCAGGGCCGCGGCGGCCAGCAGAATGCCGAATCGCGGAATCATGCTCTTGAACGACATCGCATCAGCAGAAGAACTCTCACTCATGATCTTTTAATCCCAAAACAGTTTAGCTGAAAAATTCTTTAACGTTACCATTCCCGCCGGTTTTCCGGCCCCGTCGATGATGATCAACTGGGAAAGTTTGCCGATCAGAAAGATCTTGGCCAGCTTTATGGCCGGATCGTCAACCTGCGCACTGTCGAAGTCCTCGCGCATGATGTCCGCCACCTTGGTCTCGTCCGCGGTCTTGAGCATGTCGGAGAAGGGCTGAAGGCCGTAGATCGGCGAAAGATCTTCCAGCCACAGCAGGTGTTCCGGCAGACTGTACTTCAGCAGATCGGAAAGGGAGAGGACGCCGCGCAGGTCGCCGGTGTTGTCCACCACGGGCAGCTCCTCCGTCCGGGAGACTGCGAACTTCTTCACCGCGTCCAAAATCGAGTCCGTCTCCTGGAGCATTTCCGGGAAAGGCTCCATGAGTTCGCGGGCGGTGAGATAATCGGGAGTCGCGGCGGCATTGCTGAAGAAATGGTGGTAGACCTCGTCGCCGGAATCCATGGCGGCGATCCTGTCGGTGACCGCGGGATCGGCGAATTCCACCGCCAGCGAGGAAAGCAGCTGCACGTGCAGATTGGGGTTGTCCACCGGGGTGAGGAGCAGGACCATGACCTTGGCTTTGGTCGTCCCGCCGAATTCACACCCTTCCGGGATGCAGGCGATGGCCGTCAGAGGCTCCGCCAGACCGGGGATCCGCGCATGGGGAATGGCGAATCCGGGCGCCACCATGGTGGAAAACAACGCTTCCCGGCTCTCGACCTCCTTCCGGACGAAATCGCTGTCCAGTCCGGGAGAATGCTGCAGCAGGGTCGAAATCAGTTTTTCCAGAACGACCTTCCCGTCCGGCTCGTGGATCCCGCACAGGATATTGTTCTTCTGGAGATAATTGCAAAAGACGATCTGTTCTTGTTTCATCCATCACTCCTTCGTATCCGTTGAGCAACCGTGATTGGCGCATAATATAGCACCGATCCCCGCGTTTTTCAAGAAAAAAGGGGACCCTTTCGCCGCCGGGCGTTTTCCGACGGCCTCCTTCGCGCCTCACGGATGAGGCTGAGAAGCGAACGTCACGGGGATCCCGGAACTGTCGAGCAGGACGGCGAGTTCGGGGATGTCGGTCAGTTCCAGGATCCCGCCGGGAAGGGCCGAGGCGGGAGAAACGGTGTGCGAAAGGAGCATTTCGGAAGCGAGGCGCTCCCAGGAACGGGGGCAATCTTCCAGACGCACTTCGGAGACGCGGTCCGAAATGACGGCGGCGAAAAGGGCGGGGATGCACCCGAACCCCCTGGCTTCGAGCGACACCCGGCCCGACGAAGACCGGCTCCCCGTGAGTTCGAGAGCCGCCAGCACCTCCTCGGTCCGCCGCCCGCAGATGCTTTCGCCCCAGAGCAGATGGAGCGAGGCGTAGTGGTAGTCGAAGCCGTAGTAGTAGTAAAAATCCCGCTCAGGCATCTGTTCGCAGGAGGTGGGCATGCATTCGCCGATGCCCCGGCAGTCCAGACTGTAGAGGGCGTCACCGGGCTCCGGCTCCCGGAGCCTCAGCTCGGAAGCGCAGTCCTGATCGGCGACATAGAGGACGGTCTTGCCCGTCACGGGCAGAAAATCGTAGAAGAGGGCCTTCTTCGCGGAGCGGTGGAGCATGCACATGACCCGGCCGGGCTCGGTCTCGAGGCCGAACCGGGAATAGTTCTGGAAAGTGCCCGAATCCGTGAAGAAGCGGTACGACAGCCGTCGGCAGTAGGGCGTTCCGAGGGGCCGGATCCCCAGCAGACGCTTGAGGCGGACGGCCATTTCCTCACGGGAAAGGGGGCGGCGTTTCCGCTTCAGCTGCGCGGCCCTTTCGCCCGAAATTTCCCATATCCGCTTTTCGCCGGGGAGGTTGTAGACGCTGCCTCCCGGCGCGGCCCACAGCCGGCTTTCCGGCACGAGCTCCACGGGGGCTTCCTCCTTGCGGGGATTGGGCAGGCCCGCACACCGGCAGAAGAAGTCGTAAGCGCTCTCCCGCAGGGGCTGGAAGAGGCCGTGGGTATGGGTGTCCATGGTGAAGTCGATCCTTTCCGGACACCCGAGGAGGGTGTAGATGTGCTTCAGCTGGTCGTAGATCTCGGTAAAGCCCCGCGGGTCGAAAAAGTCCTGGGTCTGCCCCAGCAGGCGCAGGGGCCGGGGGGCCGCCGCCGCGAGGAAGTCGCCGCAGTCCAGTCCCTTCGCCGCGGCCCCGGCGGGGATCTGCTCGTAATCCACGGGCATTTCATTCTCCACGTTGTGGAGCCAGGTGGTCACGGCGCTGGCCGGAGCCGCCCAGGCGACGCGGGGATCGCAGGCCGCGAGCCAGATGGTCAGCGTACCGCCGCCGGATTCACCGTGAACGCCGATGCGAGAAGGGTCCACTTCGCTCCGGGACTCCAGATAGTCCAAAGCGCGCATGGCGTCCCGGATCCGCCACGAAAAGAGGTCCTCCCCGACGGGGATGAGCTGTTTTGCGGCCAATGTGTGCTGTTCCGTGGGAGCTCGGGGCGTCGGTTCGATGCCGGCGTAAAGGTTCCGCTCCCCCTGCCCTATGGGGTCCACGGTCAGCACGGCGAAGCCCCGCGCGGCCAGTCCTCGGGAGCCGCACTGGTACATGGCGCTGGCCTTGCCGTCGGGGGCGTGACCGCTGAGCATCAGCACGGCGGGGACTTTCCCCTTCCGCTCCCCCCGGGGCAGCAGAAAATTGCAGGTGAGCGTCACCCCCGGACGGCTCCGGAGGAGGATCTTTTCGAGGGTGCACTCCGGGAACTCCACCACTCCGGTGATCCGGGGGTCGAGGGGACACTTTTCCTTCGGGAGATGGAGAGAAGAAGCGATCTTCTTCCGGACGGAACTCAGATACCGTTCCGCCTCCGCCTTCGTCCGGAGCCGGGCGATGCGGGCGTTCCGTTTCCTTGCGAGGGCGCGGAACCGGGCAACGAAGAACTCCTGCTGGGCATTCCCGAAGGTGATGGAGATCATGAAAAACGCCCCTCGCGCATGTCTATTTCTTGACCTCGCGGATCTCCACGTGGTCGATCCACGCCGTTCCTCCCGCATCGGGACGCAGGAAGATGGAGATGTATTCCGTGTAGGGCCCCTTGCGCTTCGTTCCGCACTTGGCGTCGGTGGTGATGGTCTGGGAAACCTTCGTCCAGGGGATCGTCCCCCGGAGGAACCCCTTGGGCAGCCAGGTCACGTTGCCGCCGCACTCGTCGAAGCGGGACCGGACGCCGCCGCTGTTCTTCACGCCGACGTTTTCCAGCTTGACGAAGTAGCTCACCTCATAGGTGGCGCCGGGCTTGAGCTTGAAGCGCTGGGTGACGCCCAGATTGCCCCCCGCCCTGAGGATGGGCGCGGCGCCGCCGGCGATCCAGTTCTTCCGGTCCAGTTCGAGGACCTTGTCACCGTACCAGGGGCCGATCCAGCGCTTGCTCCGGAGGGGAGCCTCGAAGTCGCCGCAGACGATGACGTTGGGGTTGGGATCCTCGCCCAGGATGGCGGTGCCCCACTTGTCGGTTTCCTTGTTCCGGCTCATGAAGGGATTCCAGAGATAGATCTCTCCGGGCTGTTTGGTCCGGACCCGGTGACGCATGAAGTTCACGGGGATGATCTTTTCCGAGCCCTTCATGGAGCTTCGGGGCAGCCGGACCTCGACGGTCCATTTCTTCCCCGGCGTGATGACGCACTTGACGTCGGCGCCGCTGTTCCATTTGATGTCGGCGGCGCCCCGGTCCCACCGGTAGTCGGTGAGGCCGCCTCCCGCGTCGATCATGAGCTGGTAATAGTTCATGCGGGTGCCGTCGGGATTGAGGAAGATCTCCGCGGTGGAGTTGTCCCACCGCCGGTCGTCGTCCCTCGGATACTTTTCGATCACCATGTTGGCGGTGTCGGGCTCCTCGCACTCGATGCCGAAATAGATGTTCTTGTCGTCATAGAGCATTTTCACGGTCGTGACGACTTCGCACAGCCCCTTGCCCCCCAGGCGGGGGAGATAGTAGGGCTTGGCCTTGCGCCAGGCGGCGTCGTTCAAATTGCCGTCGATGACGGGAGCTGGCGCGGCCGGGGAGGCGAGCAGCTTCCAGCTCTTGTGGGTCTCCTGCCCGGCCACGAACTTCTTCCTGGCGTCGGCCAGGACCTGCCACACCTCGCGCATGAAGAAGCGGATCCGTTTGGCCTCGACGGAGTCCGCGGGCACCGCCTTGAGCGCGGCCTTGAGATAGCCTTCCAGTTCGGCCATGCGCTTGTCGCTGTAGCGGTTCTTCCAGATCTCGAGGTCCGAGGGGATCACCGCCTTGGGGCCCGTGGCGGTTTCCACCGAAGTGCCCACCATGCCCAGCCACAGTTTCTCGATGAGGCGGTCGAAAGCGGCCATGTGAGGCGCGGCGGGGCCGTACATGTTCCGGTAGTATTCATCGAGCAGCGCTTCCACGTCGAGCGAGGTGTTCCACAGGACCTTGTAGTAGACGTAGAGGTTGAGGTGCTGGAACATGAAGCGCTCCATGCCGGATTCGGAGAAGACGCCGCAGATATAGGGCGCCACCGCCTTGTAGTAGCGGGCCACGGCCCGGGGCGCGCCGGAGGGGATCCCCCGGAAGATGCCGTGGGGATACTTGATCATGTAGTTCCAGAGCCGCATCCGGGAATCGGTGAACTTGCCCCAGCGTTTGACCCGTTCGAGCTCCTTCTGAAAGAAGGTCTCGTTGCCGCAGTTCCAAGGGCCGCGGGGACACATGACGAAGAGGATGTTCTTCGGAAGTTCGAAATCGGGCTGCCACAAGGTGGGCCAGTAGATCCACGCGGCGATGTAGCCCAGATCCCTGACCCTTTCGGCCCCCTGGGCATAGTAGCGCCACATGTAGTTGCTCAAACTCCGGTCCGCGTCGTCGTTCCGGCCCGCGGGAGGGGTGAAAAGTTTGCGGCACTTCTCGCAGCGGCAGGGGAAATAGCCGTCGTCGGGGGTGATGTCGAAGACGGGGACCTTGGGATCCTGCTGGTTGTGCCAGGCGACGATCTTCCGGTTCCGGCCGTAGGGGTGGATGTTCCGTTCCTCGGCCGGACGGCCGCTCAGGAAGGCATAGGCGTCCTTGTAGATCTCCTCGCGCACGGGACTGCTGAAGCACACGTGCTCCCCTTTGCCGAGTTCCAGCGCGGATTTGCCGCCGGCGTTGCGGGCGAAGTATTCGGGGTGGGTCTTGCCGAAGCGGAGCGAAAGCCCCAGTTTTTCCAGCCCGTGGCAGCAGGGCCACGTCCAGCTCTGGACCCGCATCCGCAGGCAGAAGAGCTGGTTGTCGAAGGGCTTGCCCAGTTCGGCGGGCCGGGCGGCGGGGCCCCACGAGGCGTAGTGGCTCCGCTGGATCAGGTCGGGCCGATCATAGATGTCGATCTCGGGGAGCTGCCACTCCTTCAATTTCGGGATATAGGTCCCGAGTGCGCCGGGGTAATAGAAGCGGATCCCGGCGAAGCGCTCCAGAAAATCGTAGGTGGCGAAAAGGGAGGCCCGTTCGCCGCCGTCCCCCCGGTTGTACATGGAGGGGGGATTTTTGACCGGGTCGTCCCGGCCGATGAGGATGATGTTCTTCCCCGCGGTCTTGATGCGGAACCCGTCCCGGTCCAGCTTCTTCAGGTCGATCCCGGCCTGAGCCGCCGCGACGGGGTCGCCGATGATGATGGCGGGCACCTTGCCGGAAGGCTTGGGAATGGGCTTGATCTTGACGCCGCAGGCCTTGGAAAGCAGCTCCGCCGCCTCTTTCGCGGCAAACTGAGCCACTCTTGTCCCCGGATAAGGCGTCACGATCTCGAAGGCCGCCCTGCCGCCGGAAACGAGGGTCAGCACCGGCTTCCTGCCGATCCTGATGCTCCGGGGCACTTCGGGCTGGAATTTGTAGTTGAGGGGCACGGCGCCGCAGCAGAGTCCCGCAACGCAGGACCCCAGCAGCAGCGCCCACATCTTCGAGGAGCGTTTCAGCATGATCGTCTCTCCCTGACCGTGACTGTTTCTTTTCTCTTCCGGGAACGGAAAAACCGCACAACGCCAAAGAATATACCACCGCAATCCCGCTTTTACAACCCCGCGGATGCAAAAAAGTATATCGATCGTGACTTTTCTCTTCCGGCGGAAGGGAAATCCGGCGGCCCGGTCCGCCGCGCCTCTTTTTTTCGCCGGAAATCCTCCGCATGCCGCTTGATTTTTCGCCTCTCCGAGTGTATCTTTTCAGAAACGCCTGCAATCGACACGGAGAAGTGACCATGAACAAGATGATGAAGAACTTTCTTTCCCCCGGACCGGAGTTCCGGGGCGCCCCCTTCTGGGCGTGGAACGCGAAGCTGGAACCCGAAGAGCTCCGCCGCCAGATCCGGATCTTCAAGGAAATGGGGCTGGGGGGCTTTTTCATGCACTCGCGGGTGGGGCTCGGCACCCCCTACTTGAGCAGGGAGTGGTTCGACTGCATCCGGGCCTGCGCGGACGAAGCCCGCAAACAGGGGCTCAAGGCCCACCTCTACGACGAAGACCGCTGGCCCTCGGGGGCGGCGGGCTCCCTCGTGACCCGTGACGACCGGTACAAGGCCCGCCGCTGCTGTGCGGAATTTTACGCCCGGCCCGCCGACGCGGCCAAAGTCACGGAAGGCCGGACCCTCGCCTGGTTCTCGGTCCGGCTCGGCAAGACGCCGAAGGGCAACTCATTGCAGGTGACCAGCCCCCGGCGGCTGGATTCTCCCGACGGATTCAAGTGCGCGCCGGGGCGGCGGCTGCTCCGCTTCGCCGTCCGTCTCAACGCCAAAAGTTCCTGGTTCAACGGCGAAACCTATCTGGACACGATGAACCCCGAAGCGGTACAAAAGTTCGTGGAGGTGACCCACGAGGCCTATTTCCGGGAAACGGGCAAGGATTTCGGGGAGCTGATCCCCTCCATCTTCACCGACGAACCCAACTTCAATCACTTCGGGCCCCCGAACACATTGCCGTGGACCGATGCCCTGCCGGAACTTTTCCGCGAAACTTACGGAAAGGATCTCCTCGACCTGCTCCCCGAGATCTTCTTCGTTTCCGTCAAACGCGTTTCCCCCGCCCGGCGGCTCTATTACGATCTGCTGACCACCCTTTTCTGCCGGGCCTTTTCCAAAACCGTCGGCGAGTGGTGCGGGAAACACAACATCGCCATGACGGGGCACGCCCTCGGCGAAGATCTCCTCGATCAGAGTCTCTACGTGGGAGCAGCCATGCGCTTTTACGAATATATGCAGATGCCGGGGATCGACCTGCTCACGGAACACTGGCGCATTTTCAACACGGCCAAGCAGTGCGTTTCCATGGCCCGGCAGTTCGGGTGCAGATGGCGGCTTTCGGAAACCTACGGCTGCACGGGCTGGGACTTCCCCTTTGCGGGACACAAGGCCCTCGGGGACTGGCAGTATGCCCTGGGGATCAACTTCCGCTGTCAGCATCTGGCCTGGTACTCAGCCGAAGCGCAGGCCAAGCGGGACTATCCCGCCAGCATCTCGTACCAGTCCCCGTGGTGGGAAAAGTACGCCGTCGTGGAGGACTACTTCGCCCGGCTGGGCGCGGTCCTGAGCGAAGGTGAGGAGATCCGGGACATCCTCGTCATCCACCCCATCGAATCGGCGTGGATGGAAATCGACCCGGCGGCCCCCTGGCTTGCCGAAGCGGAAAAACGCTTCGCCGCCGTCACGGAAAGGCTCCTCGCCGAAAAGCTGGACTTCGACTTCGGCGACGAGGAGATCATGTCCCGGTACGGCAAAGTCAAGGGGAAAAACATTTTCGTCAACAAAGCCCCCTACAAGGCGGTGCTGGTGCCCCGGCTCCTCACCATGAGGAAGAGCACTCTCGATCTGCTCGCAAAATTCGCCGCGGCGGGGGGCCGCGTGATCTATCTGGACCGCCCGCCCCGTTATCTCGACGGCGAGCTTTCGCCTGAGATCGCACCGGTCTTCGCCAGGTTCACCCGCGCCTCCCTCGCCGGAGCCGTGAAGCTCCTTGGCGTGTTCTGCCGCCGGGTCTCCGTCACCGCGCCCTCCGGACGGCAGATCGGCCCGGTGCTGGCCCGTCTGGCGGAAAACGCCGAGGGGTATTCGCTCTTCCTCTGCAACTACGGCGCGAACTTCGGCGCGACTTTCGTAAAAAACGACATCATGGTCCGGGACCGGCGTCTCACCTTCCCCCAGGCCCATGTGGCCCTGAAACTCCCCCGCCGGGGTGACGTGTGGGAGCTGGATCCCCGCAAAGGGAGCGCCCGGCGGATCCCCTTCACCTTCAAGGCGGGGCAGTACCGCTTCGACACGAGTTTCGGGGAACTGGAGTCACGCCTCTACGTGATAACGGAAAAAGCCCCCGGCCTGCCGGAAACGCCCCCCGCCCCGGTGACCGCCGGGAAAAGTTTCCCCCTTCCGGCGGAGAACTGGAAGTGCACTCTTTCGGAGCCCAACGTGCTGGTGCTGGACCGTCCGGCGTGGCGTGTCGGCAAAGAGACACTCCGGGAGGAGATGTTCATTCTGCACCTCGACGCGGAACTGCGCAGAATCTTGAACAAACCGCCCCGGGGCGGAGCCATGGTCCAGCCGTGGATGCGGAGCAAGGAAGCTCCGGGGAAGAGGATCGATCTGGAACTGGCCTATACGATCCGGGTCGATGAAGTGCCGAAGTCCGACTGTCAGCTTGCGGTGGAGCATCCCGAGTTCTACGCTTTCGAACTCAACGGCAGAAAACTTGTGAACAAGGCGGCGGGCAGCTGGTTCGACCGGAGCCTGCAATGTCTCACGGTTCCGGCTTCAATGCTGAAGAAGGGAGAAAACCGCCTCGTTTTGCGGTCGAAATACGGCGCGGACCTGCCCGGACTGGAAGCGCTCTTCCTGCTGGGGGATTTCGGTGTCCGCAAGGACACGCTGGTCCGGCCCCCCGAAACGCTCCGTATCGGCGACTGGTGCGCTCAAGGCCTGCCCTATTTCGCCGGGAACGTGACGCTTTCCCGCGAGGTGGAGGTTCCCTCCCCCGGCGCAGTGGTGTCATTCCCCGCGTGGCGCGGCACTATGCTGGGCGTCCGCGTGGACGACGGCCCCGAAGAGCTGCTGCCCTGGGCGCCCTGCGAGGCGGAGTTGCCCCCCGGAAAACACACGCTTGCCGTGACGGTCTACGGCCACCGCCGCAACGCCATGGGGCCCTTCTACTGCGACACCCCCTGGCCGCCGTGGACAGGGGCCGACCAGTTCACCCAGAGCAAGTCGGCGAAGCGTCAGCTGGTCCCCTGCGGCCTCCTCGAACCGCCGGTCCTGAGAAAAATGAAGAAGGAAACCGGAAAATGACATTGAAATATCCGACCACCTCGAAGACCCTGCTGGACCGGATCGCCGCCGGAGACGAGATTTCGTGGGACGAATTCTACGAACGCTACGGCGGCATCGTCCGGGCGCTGGCGCGTTTCAGGGGGCTCGACGACGCCGAAGCCGACGACATCTGCCAGCAGGTGATGTTGCAGTTCTTCAAGCAGAGCAAGACCTTCAAGTTCGATCCGGACGTCGCGCGTTTCCGGACCTATTTCGGCCTGATCATCAAGGCCAAGATCACGGATCACTACCGCCGCAGGACGGTTCTCCCCGTCGGGGAGCTCCCCGAGGAACCCGCCGAAGAGCAGAGCGACGAGCCCTTCCTGAACGAGTGGCGCAAAATGATCCTGAAGGAGGCGGAACGGGAGCTCAAGGCACGGGTCTCGCCGGAAACTTTCCAGGCCTACGAACTCTATGCCGTGCAGAACCGCCCCGTGGAAAAGGTCGCTTCCTTCCTGAACTGTTCCGTCAATCAGGTCTATCAGGCGAAGAAACGCTGTTTCGCCATGCTGCGGGAGATCCTGCTCAGGATGAAGGAGCAGGATCCCGATCTCCAACTGGAACTGCAGAACTATGGCATATAAGGCGGGCGACCGGCTGTGCGGCTGCACGCTGAAGCAGAAGTGCGGTCAGGGCGCCTACGGCGAAGTCTGGCTGGCGGAGGACCCGGTCGGCGCCCGGCTGGCGCTGAAGATCATCCGGGTCAGCGGCCGGTATTCCGAGCGGGAACTCGCCGGGCTGAGATACTACAAGGACTGCAACCATCCGAATCTGCTCAAGATCCGCCACGTGGAGATCGACGACGACCGGATCTGCTGCACCATGGACGCCGCCGACGATCTGAATCACGGCAGGGGGGAATACCTGCCCGACACATTGGCCAACCGCTTGCGAAAATCCGGGCGGCTGGAAAGCGGAGAGATCACCGCGCTGCTGGAAGGACTCCTCGCCGGGCTGGAGGAACTGCACCGGCACGGACTGGTCCACCGGGACATCAAGCCCGACAACATCCTCTGGGTGAGCGGCCGCCCCACCCTGGCGGACGCGGGGCTCATCGCCCCGGAAGGGAAAGGCTCCTTCGTCGGCACACCGGGATTCATGTCGCCCAAGCTGCTTTCCGGCAAGGGCTCCGCCGACGCAAGCGACGATTTCTACGCCCTGGGCAAGGTGGTCTACTGCGCGCTGACGGGGCTCCCCGTGGGGGAGTACCCCTCCATCCCCGAAAACATGACCATCAGCGCGGGCGGCGGGTTGAACCGGGTCCTGCGGGAAAGCTGTTCCCGGCCGGTCTCCAGCGCGGCGGAGTTCAGGAAGCTCCTCACCGAAGAGGGCGGCGCCCCCCGGGTGGTCGTCATGCCAGGGAATAATAACTCCCGGGAAAAGCGGCTTTTCCTCCTGTTGACGGCACTTATTTTCGTCTGCGCCGGAATTGCGGTCTTTCTGATCCCCGGAAAGACGAAG
This sequence comes from Lentisphaeria bacterium, assembly GCA_017443585.1. Classification (GTDB taxonomy): domain Bacteria; phylum Verrucomicrobiota; class Lentisphaeria; order Victivallales; family Victivallaceae; genus UBA1784. The sequence continues at coordinate 17,860 of JAFSYV010000215.1, forward strand.
CCCCCGGCCCGGTATGTCGATGAACTACCCCCCGACAGCAAAGAAGCCGTCGAACTCGACAAAACTTTGCAGGCGGCCCAAAAGCAAATCGGGGAGTTTCAACGGCAACTTGCCCGAACACTCGCCCTTCCCCGAAAGACGGAGGAACTGCACCTGAATGACCTGCGGAGCCGGATCGCGACCGTACTCCGCGAGGAGCATCTGCTCCCCGGCGACGGGACGCTTTGCGAAAAACTGCTCACTTACGGCGAACTGTGGCTGCCGACAAGTCCGGGCAACCCGGAGATCTTTTCGCTGGGCGTCCGCTACACGAGCGCCCTTTCCCCAAAGGAGCTTACGGAGCGCCGGAAATACTGGCGCGGCAAAAATCTTCCGGCGAAGGAGCTTCAGAAGGCCATGCTCGAAACCGATCGTGTGATGCAGGCTGCGGCGCTGGACCTCCTGATCCGCGAGGCCGTCGCAAAAGCGCCCCCGCACGGCCCGCTCCCCCCACGGGAAAAATCCCGTCTGGAACAGCTCTTCCGGCTCCGGCACGAAGCGGCACACCCCCATTTCTACCGCTTTGAATTCCTGCAGGAACCCGATACCTCGCGACCTACCGGAGATCGAACTTTATGAAAAACCGAAGTCGGACTTGTGTTTTTCATAATTTTTCTTCAAAAATCGGAATTTTTTTCGAAAACGTGACAGATTTACCTGTTTGAAAGCGAATACTATTATAAAGAGCGGAAGTTTCCGGTGGTGATTGAAAAAAATCCATGCAGACGGAGATGCGGCTTGACTTTTCCCGTATCCGGTGCTATGTTATCGTCCGGACAGCAATGGAAGGTGGAAACAAAGTACTGAAATACAGTTGAAGTAAACAATTCGCAGTCTTCAAGCGGATCGGACTCAGGAAAACGCCAAAAGTACAGAGGAAGGATCGCCTGCTTGGAGTATGCCATACACATGGCGTACTCTGTTTGCATGGTCTTTCCGGGTATTGGCGTACCTCCTGAGTCGTGAAAACGGGGTACGCTTTTTTGTGCCCAAACTTGAATTTGCGGATGAAGCAAATGAAATGGATCTAACATGAAATGAGCGGGACAATAAAAAAAGAATAGGGCACACGTAAGAGGATGTAAAAACTTTTCAAATGACCTCATGTTTTAGAACAGTGTGCATGATGTAAGGAGGTGTAAGACTAAAAAATAACCAACAAGCATGATTTGATTATGCAGTTTGCCCAAAAACATTAACAAAAAAAGGAGCAACAAAATGACAAGCCCCCAAATTCCCCAGATTTCCCAAGCGATTCAAAAACTTCTGGATTTGATCGGACCATTCATCGAAACATGCAAAAGTTTTTACAACCGCACACTTCCGATCCTGACCTATCGCCGACTGATTGATGACATGGTGACATTCAAACCTGAAGATGAGAAAATCAAAGCTGCCGCAGCAGTCAAGGAGGTCAAAACGGACGGAACAATCAAAATCAGCATCGTTTATTTGGATGCTGAGAACAATCCTGTCTGGGACGATGGAAAAAAGAATGATTACAGTTTCGCCATTTCAGCAAAAAAACTAGATGACGAACTGACGCAGACTTTTGGCGATAAAAATATGATTTTGTTTAATTGAAAAGGAGAAGGATATATGCTTCCACTTATACCACTTATCACCGCAGCGCTTGCAGTTTTTGCCATCACCGAAATCATTCGCTTTGTTATGCTTCATTGGCAAGAAATTGTAAATTGGTTTCAAAATTGGATCAATGGCCATCAAAGCGTAGACAAGGATGCCGTCGGGTTCACTGTGGCAACAGCAATCGAAAAAAACGATTTCAAGCTCGTTCAAGGTGTTTTCAATAAATCTACTGGTAAAGTTGAAGATGCCCGCGAAATCCAGGCCGAGAATCTGGATGCAGAAACGAGAAGACAGTGCTTAGAGAAAAAAGTCACCATTTTTTCCTAAAATACTGGAGGGTGCAATGCATCACTATCAGGATGCATTGCACCCGATTTAACAATAAGGAGTTTGTCAGCCATGTTGAAAGAAATAATACTTGCTGCATTCACAGCGTTTGTTTCCGTTCTCAAACAAGCCATTAACCAGGGGCAACTTCGGTGGGAGGACTTGGTGAATTGGTTCAAAAACTGGTTGTCCCTGCATCCTGCCGAGGATGAAAACAGTATAGGATTTACCATTCAGGAAACAGTGAAGGACGTCAAATATGCATTGGTTCAAGGCGTTTTCAATAAATCCACCAACCAGATTGAAGACGCCCGGCGAATTCATGCTGATGAAGTTGATGCAGAAGTCAAGGAACAATGCTTCGGAAAAGAAAAAATAACGATTTTCTCTTGATCAAGGTGGAAAAATGATAGGATTGTTATTAGCGGGACTGGCTATTGCATTTGTCGCTGTTGCAATGCTTACATTCGCTGCCCTGAAAAAATGGTTTCGGGAAAATACCACGGTGGATCGGGACAATGTCCGGGCCGTTATTCAGGAAGCTATGGCAAATGGAGATTACAAGGTCATTCAATGCGGATTCAACCGGAGATTAAACAAAATCACTGCCATCAAGGCTTACGAAGCGAAGGATCGCGACCGGGAACTGATTGAAAAAGGTCCAGAGGCAATTATTCACGAGGAATGTTGAATATGAAATATTTTTTTGATGGACTCCCTGCAGACTTGCCGGAAACGGAAGCCAGTCTTTTCCGATCCAGAATCGACCAAATCTGTCAGGATCTGATCGAACACTATAAAAAAGATCCCGGTGATCTGTATCTTTCGTTCGGTCGTCCGAATTCTGTTTCTCCAGTTCCGGAAATGAAGAAAACACTCCCTGCTCAGGAAGAAGAGACTCTGCCGGGAAACTCTCTTTCGGCAGTGGCGCCTAAATACCGGTTCGAACAGTTGGTTTTGCCTCAGTCTGTCTTGGATGATATTCAGCACAAAATCAGCTTGTTTCAGCTGAAAAGCAAAGTTTTCGAGGAATGGGGGTTGAAAGAAATAGAACCATACCCTCGTTCCGCACTGAATTTTCACGGTGCACCAGGGACCGGAAAGACGATGGCCGCCCATGCCATTGCCCAGCTGCTCGGGAAGAAAATCATTCTGGCGACCTATGCGGAGATCGAAAGCAAATATCATGGCGACGGGCCGAAAAATGTGAAGGCTGTTTTCAAGAAGGCTGAAGAAGAGGACGCCATTCTTTTCATCGACGAGGCGGATTCTCTGCTTTCCCAGCGGCTCTCAAATGTGACACAGGGCTCTGAACAGGCGATCAACTCCATGCGGAGCCAACTGCTGATTTGTCTGGAAAAGTTCAGCGGACTGGTCATCTTCTCCACGAACTTTGTGAAACAATATGACAAGGCTTTTGAAACCCGTGTCTCCAACATTGAATTCAAGATGCCGGATGCTGACGCACGAGCCAAAATTTGGAAACATCATTTGCCTGACACTCTGCCGCTCCAGACCGATGTGGACGTTGACATATTGGCAAAGGAAATTGATGATATTTGCGGCCGGGACATCAAGAATGCCGTCATTGACGCAGCTTTGAAAGTTGCTTATGCACAAGCCCATAACGGAAGAACTGATCCAATCGGAATGGCAGATCTGAAAGACTCGATCCTTCGAATTAAAGCCGCCAGGATCAAAAAAGAGGGAACACCGCTATCCGCAGAGGAAACTGAAAGAATTGAGGCTCAGCTGCAAGCCAAATTCAGAAAAGATAAATCACCGGCCCCAAAGAAACATAAGGGGGCGAAGCGCAGATAAGAGATAAATCATTGATGGTAGAGAGAGAAAAATGAGCAGAACAGATCTCGACAAACTAGTATTGGAAAGTTTCTTAAACGAGCTTTGTAAAGACGAAGGCAATCCCGGAGCGGATCTTTTAACCGGAATGATCAGGGGGCAATTACAGCAACATAACCAGGATGTGGCCGATTTGAATGCCATTAAAGCTTTACTGAAAAAAAGTGCTCGTAAAAAGAAATCGAAGTAAAGCGGGCTGCATATCCGTTTTCACGATTTTGATGAACGGAACGCAATATAATGAGCAATAACGGTAATAACACTGCAGGATATATCGGATGCGGCATTATCGCTATTCTGGGATTGATTTTCTTACCCTATATTACTATTCCGGTCGGCATTCTTGCGCTGATTGGTCTATGCTTGAACAAGAAACAGAAATCTCAAGATGAAAAAGATTTGGAGGATATCAAGGCGCTTCTGAAAAAAGATGGGCACCTTTGATTTAAATTTGAAAGAAGGATCGTACCATGTTCAAATTCATCGATCTTCAGAAGAAGTGCTGCCTCACTTGCCAGTATTTCAAGGGGGCCCGGCGGGTCGAGGTCATCGGGAGGCAGACCTTCATCGACTATGGCAATCCGCAGGGGGCTTGCGGCGTTTTCAACAATACCCCGCGGCTCATCAACGATCCCGCCAATGCGACGAGCTTCTGCCGCTACAAGCGCTGGATCGAACTGCCGGATTGACACTTTTCCCGAGCCTGCGACAAAAAAAGCAACTCCTGCGAATGATCGGTCGAAAGACCATCTCGCGGGAGTTTTTTTTACGGCCGGAGATGAGCCAAACTTACCAGTGGCGGGGGCCCAGCCCGAGGGCTTCGGAGATTCGGTCCCGGATGGGATGATCCGGATGGGTCGGGGTGACGTGGTTCTTGACGAAGCCCAGGGCGATGCCCCGTTCCCGGTCGGCGAAAGCTTCGCCGCCCAGCGCTCCGCCCTGGCCGAAAGCGGCCGTACTTTCGGGGGCGTAGGGGAGCGCCCACCCCAGGCCGAATTTGGCCCAGGTGTTCCCCGCCGGATCGTTCCACGCCCGGCGGAGTATGGCGGCGTTTTCCACCGTCTCCGGCCGAAGCAGCCGCACTCCGTCGAC
>JAFSYV010000216.1 GCA_017443585.1 Lentisphaeria bacterium
CCATGGAGCAGCTGGCGGCTACGGTCGCTTTCGTGTGGCGGCAAAAGGACGGGAGCACCATCCTTTTTGCCCGGAAACGGAGGAACGGCCCCGGCTTCAAGCACGTGATAAACTTCTGGCGGGCAAGGTACGTCTCGGCGCTCATGCCTTTCAGCGGGCAGGAAGGAGGGAACGATGGGAACACGGACCCGCGGGCTCACTGATGAAGAGTTGTGGCGGTTTCTCCCCGTTATCTGCGGGGAGCTTCCGCGACGCCTGCGGCCAGCCGCCGCCGCCGCCGCGCTCTGTCTCGGGACAGGGGGGCGAATAGGGGAGATCCTCGGCATGCGGCAGAAGGATATCTTCGGCCTCGACGGGGAGCCGCTGGCGCGGGTTTCGCGCACGGTCGAAAAGACTCGCGAGAAGCGGATCCGGAAAACGGTCGTTTTTGACTGGCGCACACTCGGCGCTCCGGTACTTGCGTGGCGGCGGGAAAGGCTCCTTTACGGCCCGGAAGCGCTTTTTGTCGGAGAGGCGCACTACACCCTCTGGTGGAGGCTCCGGGAGCTTTACGGCATGGCCGGGATCAAGCCCCGCGCCCTGGCCTTTCACGGCCTGCGGAAAAGCTACTTGCAGCGGATCCAGGCGGTCCTTGTCCGCAAGAACGGCGGCAACGTCACGACACCCATTCTCCAGCAGGTCCAGCGGGCGGCCTGCCACGCAAGGCTGGAAACAACGCTCGCTTATCTCAACGACGGCGCTCTGGAGATCGCCGACGAAGACGCACTTGCGGCTTTCGCCGCCGTGGGCTGCAATAGAATCACACTTGATACGCAAAACGGGAAAAAAGGAGTCGAAAATGACGAAAAGACGGAAAAACAGGGCTAATGGCGCTCCCGTGCTCATCGGAGTGCCGGAGGCGGCGGAGCTTTCGGGCTACAGCGAAAAAACGCTTTACAGGCTCCTGAAAAGGGGCGTCCTGCGGGACGTTGGCCTCGACGGGAGACACATGATGGTCCGCGAAGACTTCTTGCGCCTCATCACCGGGAGGAAAGATGCATGACCCCTCACTTTTGCGGATCCTCGAGATCCTCGTGGACCTCGCGGTCCGGACGCCGAGCGCACTGCCTTACGTGTCGCTCTTGCTGGCGGATCCGTACGCAAGCATTACCGAGATCGGCGAGCGCTGCGGGCATTCGCGGCAACTGGCAAGCTATCACCTCTACACCGCCGCGGCCCGCTATCCTGAGATCCGGGCGCTGCTCCGCTCAGAGCGCCGCGCGGAAGTCATCCGAAGGAAGTGTCAAGAGAAATGAAAAGGAAAGGAAAGGAGAAACTGAAAATTGAGAAGGAACAACTGATGACCAAGGAAAAAATCTACACCACCAGGTGCCCCGTCTGCGGCGGGAATGGAAACTCCGTTACCATGGTCCGCTGGGATTACTACCGCTTCGACACCGTCAAGGACTGGCACTATCACCACTGTGCGACCTGCGGGACGTGCTTCTGCGACCTCTTCTTCCGATGGAGCACCGTCGAATGGGGAACTTTTGTTTACAATCGGGAGTATTCACTCGTTGACCCCGGAGCCGGGGAACGGGTGCGGAAGATCTTCCCCGTCATCAATGGCCTGCTTCGGGAACACGCTCCGGACGCAAAGTCCCTCATCGACTACGGCGGCGGGAACGGAGATCTGGCCGACATGCTCAAGGCCGCGGCATATGATGCTTACTGCTTCGACATCCATGGACGCTTGGACACATGTCCGGACAAGGCAGACGCAGTGACCGCCATTGAGGTGCTGGAGCACGCTACCGCCCCTCACATGCTCTGGGGCTACCTCCGGGAGGTGCTCAACCCCGGCGGGTTGCTCATGGCCACCACCGAGACCTGCGACGGGATCGCCGACATCAGTGCGTGGTTTTACGCGAACCCCCGGGCCGGGCACGCCGTGATCTACTCAGGCAAGGCGCTGGAACTCATGGCCGAGCGTTACCACTTCCGGCCCGTGTGTCAGCAGGGCCCCCTATACGTCTGGCGGGCCGAGTGATGGTGTCGGCCGAAAAGATAGAGCGGTGGGAACGATGACCGAAGCGCACGAACTCAAACTGCAAAGGTACAAGGCGGAGCTTCCCGGCCTGCGGGAACAGCTTGCCCGGTGCAAGGACGGACAACAGCGGCACCTCATCAAGAGCAAGATCCTTAACCAGGAGATCGCCCTTGTCCTCAAGCCTGAGAGCGCACGGCATCCCCACCCGGCAACGCGGCACAAGATGCCCGAGGAGCGGATCCCCATGGAACGCGACGAATGGCACATGGAGCACGCAGACGACCTCGCCCCGCTCTGCCTCGAACGCGAGGCGGGAGCCCGCTACTCCCCGAAGGGCTGGCGCACGACGGCGAACTGGCGATATGTCACATGCATCCGCTGTCGGCTGCTCAAGGACACCCCCGCGGATCCGCAGCGCGGCAAGAACATCTTCGGCGAAGAGGAAGTGCCGCCTCAGTGTGCGAACTGCCGGAATTTCTTCCCCGGTCACGCCCGAGGGCTCACGCCCGGAGCTCCGGTCGTGGGCGTCTGCATCGGAGCCCCAGGCGGACGGAAGATCCTCGTCGAAGCGTCGAACTGGTGTTCCCGGTGGGCTTCCCCGGATAAAGCGGAGGAAAAGATTTAATGGAGCTTTTTCAGTTTTTACGCGGGAAATTCCCGCCATACACGCGCTTTTATAAATCTCGCGGGGAGGAGGTCCGGGGGGCTACCCCCCCACCCCCACCGGGGGGGGCAGGGGGGGGCGGGTCCTTCCCACCGGGGGGCCGGGCTTCGAGGTTTGGGCCGTCAAGCATGAAACAAAAACGGATTGTTAACTTGTTAACCCGGTTAACAACTCTTATTGGTTAACACGAAAAAAAAGGATTGCAATGGATAGCGCAAACACAGGCGAATGGATCACGATGGCCGCGTATGCGGCGCGGGCCGGGATATCTCGGGCCGGAGTGCTGAAGGCGGTCCGGGAGGGCCGTCTGGAATCGAACGGGAAGACTGGCCGGGAGTGCCGGGTCCGCGGGGAGATCATGCCCTCGACCTATGCGGCGGAGCCCCGGCGGCGGAAGCAGGCGGCGAAGTCCGCCCAGAAGCCTGCGCCGAAGGCGGCCCCGGCCCCCGAGCCGGAGATGGAGCCGGAAGCGGAAGCGGAAGCGCCGGAGGGCGACACCCTCTTCGACATGATGACGGATGCCAAATTGAAGAAGCTCAAGGCGGACATTGCTTTGCAGCGCCAGCGGCTGAACGAAAACCGGGACGCCATGCGGCGGAAGATCTACGAGGAGATCTCCGAAGCGTACGCCGTCTCTTTCGCGGCGCTGAAAACTCACATTGTGGAGCTTCGTCTCCCGGCGGCGAAACTCGCGGCGCTGCGCAAGATCATGGAAGAGAGCATCGCCCTTTTTGAGGCGGAACTGAGGAAAAAGCAAGATGTATGATCTGGCGGCTGAACTGGCCCGGCACAACCGGGACTTCTGGGAGATCCTTCCGCACGTGGATATTATCACGTGGGCGCGAGGTGCGATTGACTTCAGCGGAGACATCAGCGCCGAGCGGGCGCGGCTGGACCTCGAAATTTCGCCCTTTTTGGTGGAGCCCCTCAAAGCGTGGGAATTTTCGGGGAAGATCCGCGAGGTTGCAGTCTGCGGCATCGAGCAGCATGGGAAAACGCTGTTAGAGGTCATCGGGGTTTTGTACAATTTTGTCGACCATCCATGCTCAAACCTGTGCGTTTATCCTTCCGACGAAGCGGCGGAAGACATCAACCGGACCAAGTACGAGCCGTTGATCCGCAAGATCCCCACGCTTGCGGCGGAACTGGAGCGGCCTTTCTCGACCCGGAAGGACCGCTATATCTTCGGCGCGGCGACCATGTTTTTCCAGGGCGCCGGGCGAAAAATCATGAGCAAGGCCTGCAAGATCGTGGTCCTCGACGAAGAGGACCACTACCCGACGGTCGGAATGTTGGACGCCGGGGAAGACGCGCGGAAGCGCGGGCGCTCCTACAGCGAGAGCATCTTGTACCGCGTCTGCACGCCGACCACGGCGGAGGGCCCTATCTGGCGCGCCTTCCTCGCGGGCAGTCAAGGCTACTGGACCTTGCGCTGCCAAAACTGCGGCAAGCTGACCATGCGCTCCTGCGACTTTTCGAATTTCCAGTTCGAGAGCGTTTACGACGAAGCCCGGCGGGTGTACCTGCCCGTCGAAGGCTCCGAGCGGCTTATCTGCCCGGAGTGCAAGCATGAGCACGTCGAAGCGGATAAGGGGAAAATGAACCGCGAGGGGGCGTATGTTCACCGCTTCGAAGAGCGGCGGGACTTGCGCCCCAGCTTCCAGTTCGGGGCGCTTGCGAGCCAGTTCACGTTTATGAGTTGGAACCGGATCGCGGCGAAGATCCTCGAATGCGGCAAGCGGGCTGACATCAAGGCGCATTACGAGCTCGACAACAGCTTCAAGGGCCTGCCATACAAGGAGCGGGAGATCGCAACGGAAGACCTCAAAAACCTGAAGGCGCACTTTTTCCACGAGCCGCCGAAGGTCGAAGACATCGAGATCGTTTTCGTCGTTTCGGACACGCAGGATACCTTTTCCCCAACTGGCGTTTTCGCCCTCGACTGCAACGACAATCTGTACTTGATGGAGTACGGGAACGTGCCCTACCTCCGCCTGAGCCAGACGGAGCGGGAAGAGATCGAACGCCGAGACGGGGAGCGGGTCCGCACGGTGGAGGACATCGTGAACACTCCGGTCCGCTTCATGGGAGGCACGATCCCGCCGCTTTTTCATGTTATCGACTATAGGGGCCACAGACAGAGGGAGATCGCCGCTTATGCGGCTCAGGACCGCCGGGTCATCATGTACGCCGGGGCCGGGCTCCAGCTCCAGACATGGAAGCCCTCGCGGGAAAATCCCCGGATGATCGTCGTTTCGGCAAAGACCTTTCAGCGGACGCTGATTTGGCAGCTCTACACTCAAAGGAACCGGGCATCGAATTATCTCTACCTGACCGACACCCTCGGCAAGAAGTATCAGGCGGAGATCTCCTGCGTTCAGCCGGACAAGACCCGGCGGAGCGGCCATATCCCCGAGAATTGGGCCCCGGCGGGGGACGCGGTGCACGACGCCTTCGACGTGCTGAAAATGGCCTATTTTGCGGTTGACTTTGCAGTGAACTCCATCCCCCGGCATTTCCGGCTGAAGAAGTCCCCGGCGCTGCTCCGCCGCTGGCGGACGCATGAAGAACAACAACAGAAAGGACAAGAGAATGAATGAGGAATTACTGGAACAGCTCATCGCCCGATTGCAGGCGCTTCGGAATGACTTGCGAGCTGGGAGGAACTCCTTAATAAACACACGGATTTGATACATCTGAATAAAGGTGTCGCGGCGTATTGGGCCTGTCAGTTTGATAGAGACGCCGGATTTGTCGAAGCGATGATAAAAGACTTTGAAGCAATGAAGGAAGGAGCGAAAAATGACGAAAATGGCCTTATTTTTGATCCTCGATGACCTGATCGTCTATGCGGTCAAGTGTTATATCGATTGCCTGTTTCTAACGACCTTTGCAGCGGTATGGGCCCCGGATATTATTGACGCATTAAGAGGGGGGAACGTGCGATGAATAACGGCGCAATACTGCTCATTCTTGGCATCGTGACGGGCTTTATCTGGGGCGTGGCCATTACGGGGATCGCCCTGCTGAGCCTCGCCGAAAGGGCCGCGAAGTGGGCTTATGAAGAAGGGAAGCGGAGCAGATGAGATACGGAGTTCCTTACATGGGGAGCAAGAACAAGATCGCCCCTCAGATCATCGACTTTCTCCCGGCGGGGGAAGTGCTGGTGGACCTCTTCGCGGGGGGCGGCGCGATCACTCACGCGGCGCTTTTGTCGGGGAAGTACAAGCGGATCATCGCCAACGACACCTCCGACATCATTCAGCTTTTCGCCGACGCCGCGGCGGGGAAGTACCGGAATCGGACCGAGTGGATTTCACGCGAAGAGTGGCATCTGCTGAAGGACGCCGACCCCTTTGTCAAGTACATCTGGAGCTTCGGCAATATAGGGGTAACATACCTTTACGGCGAAGACATCGAAGAGTACAAGCACCTGCTGCACAACGTGTACACGGCGGAAAGCCTTGCCGCGTGCAAGAAGGCTGTTCGGGCGATGCTGAAGAGCATCGGTCAATACGCGGCGGTCATCGCCAAGCAGGGCGGGGGCGAGGCTCTTCTTCAGAATCTGACGGCTTTTCAGCGGCTCCGGGGGCTGGAAAGCCTGCAACGCCTTCAGCGTCTCCGGGGGCTGGAAATTCTCCAACGCCTTCAGCGTCTCCGGGGGCTGGAAATATCTCGTCGGGATTATGCCGAAGTTGAGATCCCCGCCGGGGCGGTGGTATACTGCGACATTCCGTATAACACAAAGGCGTCTTGCGACAAGCGTACATATTCAAACGCTTTCGACTTCGACCGTTTTTATTCGTGGGCGCTCTCGCTGGACTTTCCGGTCTACGTCAGCGAGTATTCCATGCCGGAGGGCTTTACCGAAGTCTGGAGCATCGCAAAATTCAATACATTGTCCCCCACGTTGAATAAGGCGGTGAGCGAGAAAATTTTCGTGCAGTCGCGTTTTGCCGCTCAGATGCTGGCCGAAAACTTCCCGCTCTTCCCCGAAGAGGCGGCAAGCCTCGTGCCATAACCTATCGCCTATGCGCCTCTCCCGGTCCTCCGGGGGAGGCTATTTTTGCGCTCCGAAAATACTTGTTTTCAACGCTTTAACATCTTTCCGAGAAAAATAATTTGCGCTGGGCTCTAAGGGGTGAAAAGATCTTTCAACTTTCGGAGGCCCGATGAAGACCGCGTACATCCTCTACACCGACACGACGGCGAAGATCCCCGCCCCGCACGGGGCCGCCTCCTTCACGTATAAAAAGCCTGGAGCCTCTTCGGTAACGGTCCCCGGTCCCGAAGGCGGCTTTTTCATTTTTTCCGCTCCGGCGGCTCCGGGCTCCTTTTCCTTTCAGATTTTCTCGACCTCCGGCGAAGTCATTGAGCACGGCACGTTCGAGGTTCGGCAGAACCTCGCAACGGCCCCGGCGGACTACGACCCCCGGAGCGAAGCCCGGAAGACCCTCGAAGCCCTTGACGCCAAGATCGCGGGGCGGGCGTTGACCATCCAGCAGACGAAAATCACGGTCGGGGACCGGAGCATCGAGTATATGAACTCCATCGACGAGCTCCTCAAGTGGCGGGACCATTTCGCCCGGATCGTGGGGGCCGAAGAGGGGCACGCGCCCATAACCGCCGAAGTCTGTCTTCTGAGGAGGATGTGACCATGTTCGAGCTCGTCAAGAAGCTTTTCCGGCGCTCCGGGGCGGCCCCCCGGCGGGGGCAGATCCGGCACTTCACAGCGGCGAACTACTCCCGCTTTACGGACTGGCCGCTCTCCTACGCGAGAATCGACGCCTCGCTTCGCCTCGACTACATCACCATGACCCTGAGAGCCCGCGACCTCGCCGTGAACAACGAGTATGTGGCAGGCGTTCTCGTCAACCTCACGCGGAACGTCATCGGCGCCGAAGGTTTTACGCTTCAGAGCAAGGCCGCCAACGTGAAGCTCCGCCCGGAGATCGAAAGGCTCTGGCGGGAATACCAGTCCCGCGTCGGCGGCTTTGTGACTTTCGACGAAAAACAGTCCGGCCGCGACTTCGACGCCCTTGTTTTGCGGACATTGATGATCGACGGCGAAGTCTTCATCCACCTGGCATTTGACGCGAGCTCTAAATTCGGCTACCGCTACGAGGTTGTAGATTCGCTTCAGATCGACCCCCTCTACAACGTCGAAGACTGCGGGAACGGCGAAAAGATCGCAATGGGGATCCGCCTCGACCGCAGGGGCCGGGAGCTGGCCTACTACATCCGCGAGACCCGGTACGACTACTACATGAGCGGCCCCCGCATCGAGATCCCCGCCTCCGAAATGATCCACATCTTCCGCAAGAACTTCCCGGACCAGTCCCGGGGATATTCCAATTTGGCTCCGATCATCCTCAACCTCAATCAGATGGACGGCTACAAGGAGGCCGAGCTGGTGCACGCCAGGATCCAAGCCTGCACCATGGCGGTCTGGGAGCGGAACGGGCAGCCGACCGGGGGAGACTTCCTCGACAATTCCACCGACGAAAAGGGGGAATTTGTCCGCGAGATGAAGCCCGGGATCTTCCCCGTGGCTCCCGAGGGCTACAGCGCGAAATTTCTGCAGCAGAGCTCTCCCTCGAATCAGTTCGCCGCCTTTTGGAAAGTCATGCTACGGTCGATTTCGAACGCCCTCGGCATCAGCTACAACAAGGCTTCGGGGGACTACGAATTGGTCAATTACAGTTCCCTCCGGGAAGCCACCCTCGAAGACCGGGCGAGCTTCGAAGAGGCGCAGCGCTTCCTCATCGAGAACTGGAAAGATTTTCAGTTTTCGGACTTCACCCGGGCTCTCGCCCTGCGTGGATACATCCCCGTGGGCGAGCTGGATAACTGCCTCCGGCACCGCTTCTTCGGGCGGCGCTTCCCCTGGGTGGATCCCGCGAAAGAGCTCGCCGCGAAGGAGAAAGAGTATGATCTGCTGCTCACGGATCCCATTTCCGAACTCGAAAGCCGGGGACAGGAACCGGAAGAGCTCATAGAGCGCTGGAAACAGTGGGACGCTATGGTCAAGAAGGCGGGTCTGCCCTTCATGGCCCGCCCCGAAGCGGCTCCCGCTCAGGCGGCTGAGCCCGAAGAAGATACAACCCCCGAAGATGAGGTGCAAGAATGATCGATCCCCAAATCGAAGAAGAGACCCTTTCCATCACTTTCCCCGCCGCTTCCGGCGAGCCTTATGAGAGGTACGACAAGGACCTCGACCAGCGCTATTACGAGCGCCTTGTCTGCACCCCCGAAGCGGTGAACCTGACCCGGCTCAAGGGGGGAGCCTCCATCCTCAAGAATCACGATTCGGACGACATTCTCGGCACTGTCGAAGACGCGTGGATCGAAGAGGGGAAATTGGTCATCCGGGCCCGTTTCCGCAAGAACTCTTTCGCCGCCGTGGACACCTTCCGGGACATCGTGGACGGGACCCTCAAAAATGTCTCCATCGGCTACTTCCCGGAAGTGACCGTTCCCGTGATGGAAAACGGCGTCCAGTTCCGGGATGTCACCCGCTGGACCGTGTTTGAAGTCTCCGTCGCCGTCGGCGTTCCCGCCGACCCGACGGTCGGTTTTTACAGGTCGATGGACCTCAAAACGAAGGAAAACACCATGAGCGAAGAAGAGAAAGAAAAGGCCTGCGGCGAAGAGCCCGAAGAGGTGAAAGCCTGCGGCGAAGAAAAGGCGGAGCCCTCAGCCGACGAAGCCGAAAAGGCCTGCTCCGAAGAGGAAAAGTCCTGCGGCGATGAAGTGAAGGCGGAAGAGGAAACCCCTTCCGCCGATGAAGCGGAAGCGGAAAAGGCCTGCGGAGAAGAGGCGAAAGCCGAAGAGGAGAAACCCGCCGAAGAGAAAAAGGCCGAGCCCGCGAGCCTCGAAACCCGGGCCGCCGAGCTCCACATCACCCTCCCCAAGGCCGGGGAGATCAAATCCCTCAACGTCCTAACCAAGAAAGGAAAAACCATGGACAAGAAGTATTCCCTCATCCGGGCGTTCCAGAGCCTCGTCAATCCGGGCGTGGACGCCAGCCTCGAAAGATCCGTTTCCGACGAGATGTGCCGGAGCATGGGCAAAGCCTCCGATCCCCGGAGCATCATGCTGAGCTTCCGCGAAGGCGAATTCATTGACGCGAGCAGCAACGGCGCGGGCCTCGTCGGCGTTCAGCATCGCGGCGACCTCTTCGTCCAGGCGCTCCGCACCCGCATGGGCGTGAAGGGCGCCACCATCATCGGCGGGCTCACGCAGCCTATCGACATTCCCGCTCAGACGGGCGTCTCCACCATCGGCGTCAAGGCCCTCGACGCCGCCGTGGACCGGACCCGGCCCACCGTGGCCAGCATCAACATGGCCCCCAAAAAATTCGGGGCCGAAACCGTCATCGGCGAAGACCTGCTGCTTCAGGGCAACCCGGACGCCATCAGCGTGGTGGTGAACGACCTCGAAGCCCAGATCGCCCGCAAGCTCGACCTCGCCATCCTTAAGGGCATCGACAGCCCCGAGATCCTCGGCGTGGACGGCACCACCGGGGTCCAGACCCAGACCGTTGCCTCTCTCGCCGCCATCACGTGGCAGGATGTCCTCGCGATGTACGGCAAGATCGCCGACTATGAGGTCGAAGAGGGGGACCTCGCTTTCGTGACCAAGGGGACCACCAAGGCGGCCCTCATGGGGATCACCAAGGCCACCTACACGGGCCGCATGATCTGTGACGAAGACGGCACCATCAACGGCCTCGCCTGCAACGTCTGCGGCGCTCTGACCGCCGAAGATTTTTACCTCGGCTGCTGGAAGAACGTTTACATCGGCCAGTGGGGCGGCCTCGAAGTCCGCGTCGATCCCTACACCGGACTTTCCGAAGGCTCCGTCAAGATCGTGGCGCGTCTCTACGCCGACATCGCGATCACCAACCCGGCCAGCTTCGTCAAGCGCGTGGGTGCCGGCTCCAACTGAGGCTGACGCGGGAGCCTCGAAATGCGCTGGAACCTCTGCTTTCCGTTCCCCCCCGGGGACTGCTGGTGTCTGACGCGGTACGTCCGCGACTTCGCCGAGCAGTACCCGGAGGACATCCTGAGCCCGGTCGTTCCCCGGCCGGAGATGTTCCGGCACAACCCGCACTTTCGCGCGGCCGTGCCGGGGGCGGAGCAGATCGTTTTCCGCTTCGAAACTCCCCGCGGGCGGCGGCCCGTCTGGGGCAACATCGACCCCGCCGACACCATGGTGGGGGAGATTTACGCCGGAATAAACGAGCTCACGGGGCGCGAGGTGCAAGTCCGCACTCCCGCCCCGGAGATTTACTTCACGGCGGAGGAAAAGCGTTACAGCCTCGTCCCCCTCGACCGCCCGGTGTGCATCGTCAATGCCGGCTACAAGTCCGACATCCCCGTGAAATTCTTTGGGACGGACAATTTTCAGCGGGTCGTTGACGCTCTCGGCGACCGGGTGCTTTTCGTGCAGGTCGGAGCCTCCCGGCGGGGCACCGACTTTCACCCCCGGCTACGGGGAGTGCTGGACCTCATCGGCAAGACCTCCCTGCGGGAACTTGCGCTGCTGGTATACCATGCGGACTTTGTGCTCACGGGGATCAGCCAGCTCCATCACCTGGCCGGGATCGAAACCTACAAGCCCCGGACCTGCATAACCGTGGCCGGGGGCCGGGAGCCGGAGAACTGGGCGAATTGCCACCTCCGCGACGGCGTCAAGTGGGAATGGATCGCGGCCAACGCAGATTTCCGCTCCTGCTGCGAGAACGACCCCGCTTTTCACCCCCTTCCGGGGTGCTGGGAGCGCGACTGCGCTTCCGGCAGGGTCCCGCCCTGCATGAAGAGCATTTCGCCGGAGCGGATTATCGAAATTTTCGAAAAGGAGTTGAAAAAATGAAAAAGATCGAAATTCTTTCCCCTTGCGTCTGCGCGGGGCGGAACATGGAGGCGGGGATGCTGCTTGACATCGACGCCATCAGACCCGGCGACGCCGGGATCCTCATCGGGAGCGGCCTCGCCCGCGAAGTGGAGCGGTACGAAGTCCCGGAGCGGGACATCGTGCCCGAGACCCGCGACCCAGAACCCGCGAAGAAAACCGCCAGAAAATCCCGGAAATGAACCCCTTCGACATCGCCACCAACGACATCTTCGAGAACCCCGACTTCACCGAGCGCGCCGCGTTCGGCTCTCAGGCGGGCGTCACCGTCATCGCCTCCGAGATCAGCGAAGACGCCCGGCTTGATGAATTCGGCCTTGACGAAGGCGTCTCCTTCTTCCTCCGGGTCCGGGCCCGTGACCTCATCGCCGAGCCCAAGAAAAACGACCTCGTTACCTACCGGGGAACGGAGTACCGCGTGAGCAGTCTTTCCCTCGACGCTTCCGGGCTGGTCTACCGTGTCTACCTCAAAAGCAAGAGCACGAGGTGAAGAGATGGCGATGTCGGCAAAACAGCTTTTGAAGCTGAATTTCGCCTTCCGGGATTTCGACCGGAACGTGGAGAAGATGCGGCGGGAGTTCACCGGGGAAGAGGTGGAAAAAGTACTGCTTACGGGCGCTTCCGCCTACGTGACTTCGGCGGCGCGGCACACCCCGCCGAGCCTCGGGGATCAGAATATCGACGCCCTTTTTTATTCGGACGGATTCTGGCAAACGCCTCTCGACACGGTCAAAGCGCCGGGGCTCCGGCCCGTCTACCGCCTGCGGGAGCTGGCGCGGACGGCAGGCGTCAAGGGCCGCGCGCTCTACGGCGAGAAGCTCCGCGAAGGGTACGAGTACCTGGTCAAGATCTTCCGCAAGGGGCGCCCCCCCGTGCGGAAGTTTTGTCGCACCGAAGCAGAGGCGGCCAAGTATGCGCACGAAACTTACCGCGGCCTCATGCGGGCCGCGTGGGGCCTTTCCTTCGGCTTTATCGCGGGGAAGGTCCCCACGGCCTTCCGGCGGCTCCTCGCCGAGCGGCCGGAGCTTTCGCGCATGGCCCACCTCAACGAGGTGCACTTCGACCGGGCGGCAATGCGGGTCACAATCATCAATCACGTGATCCCGGAGGGGGCGGGCTTTTTCCCCTCGACCGACGTGAACGCTTCCATCGCCGCGGTCCGTTCGATGGACGACCGCATGAACAAGTTTTTCAAACGGAAACGGGAGCTGTAGAATGGCCGCGAATTATGAAACGAAGCTCCTGGAGGGCCTCCTGAGCTCCGTCACCTTGTCCGACACAGGGGTGGAAAAGCGGACCTTCTACGACCCCGCAATCCCCATTTCCGGGCGCGGGGTGCTGATCGTCCTCCTGACCGACCGGGAGCAGCCCTATCCTGGGCAGCCGATCTGGTTTGTCTCGGTCTCGGTCCGGGGCGTCACCTTCCCGAGCGTGGACACCGAACAGTCCATCATCCGACAGATGTATACCG
>JAFSYV010000217.1 GCA_017443585.1 Lentisphaeria bacterium
CGCGGGCGTGTGCCTGCTGCCCCAGAGTCTGCGGGTGAACTTCGATTCCCAGGATGCCAAGGGTGTCCACACCTACGAACTGGAACTCACCGATGAGAACGCAAAGAAGACGGCGAAGGCTTCCGCCAAGGTGGAATATGTTTCCGAAGTCCCCGCCGCGCCCGAGGGGGAGGCGCTGAAGAAGATCGGCAATTACTACCGCTCCCCCTGCCCGGAAAACATCCTGCCCGCCTTCCGGGCCTATCTGAAAAAGCTCCCCGCGCAGAAGCAGAAGGAAAAACGCAATTTCAATCCCCTGCCCCAGCTGGCCCTCTTCTACTTCCTTTTGAAGAGCAATCCGCAATGTATCGGGCCCTTCGCCGAGATGGCCGCGAAACTTCCGGACCGGGAGGGGAAACGCCTCGCCGCGGTCGTGCTGAACTTCGTTTCGCCCGAGGCGGCGAAGAAGATCCCCGCGGAAACGAAAAAAGAGCTCGACCGCCGGATCCCGGTGAACCCCTTCGTGTTCGACAAGGCTTCCGCTCCCTGGCAGCTGGACGTCTGCTGGTCGGAGTTCCTCGTGAACGGCACCCGCGCACCCGTCCTGAAGGTGGTGAACGCCCTCTCGCTCGTCCGGGACGGCATTTCCATCGAGGATTTCAAGAAGATCCCCAAGCCCACCGCCGAAGACCGCCGCAAGCTCTTCAACCACGTGACCGCCGTTGCGGCCCAGTGGTCGCTCCGCTCCCTTGGGAAGGACCATCACCTGATCCGCTATTACGTCGAGGCGGCGCTCCGGCGCAAGGAAATAGCGGACCCCATCGCCGCCGCCATCGCCGCCGGGGCCGTCGGTATGCAGGTCCGCGCGGTCCCGCCGCAGAAGGAGGCCGCCCCCGCCAAGGGGCGCTGAATCCCGCAGACTGGGAATACTGGGAATACTAAGAATACCGGGAATACCGTACCGGCGGGCCGAACGTCGGCCTCGACTCTACGCGGCAACTGTCGCTTCGCTCTCGAGTTGCCGCGGTTCGCAAATAAAAGCGGGAAGCCGTACATCGTAAACCACCGTTTGCGGCACGGCGGCGGATGCCGCCGGGGCAGTATTCATAGTATTCAGAGTATCCCCAGACCAAGTGAGTGCGGGCGGTGGTTGCAATTTCACTTTTGCGAGTGTATATTAACACCCGTGTCCGCAACATAACGGCTTGATCGAAATGAAGAAGTGTTTTCTTACCCTCTTGTCGGCGGCGGCTCTGGCCGTTTCCGCCGCGCCTGCTTCCGCGCCTGCTCCCGCCCCCGCCCAATCTGCTCCCGCCCGGCCCGCGGTGCCCGTTCCGCCGATGCTGAAGATGACTTTGCCCGAAGTCATTTACGCCGTCCCCGGCATCGAGAGCAACATCTACTTCGAAAACGTGGTGGACACCGCCGTCTACCGGAGCTACGCCTGCGAGGTCCGGTGCCTCCGGGGCGCTCAGGGGGAACACCGCTGGTTCTGGACCCCGACGGAAAAGGACGCGGGCAAGAGCTTCGATTTGGAACTGCGGCTTTTCAACGACTACGGCATGGTCGTTTCGGCCAAATGCAAGGTGGTCGTGGCCGGGCCCGCCGCCGATCCGAAACAGAAGTTCACCCTCGCCTTGCTGGCGGCATCGGGGGTCAACTGCGGCTATCCGGCCCATCTGCTAACCGTCATGCGCGAAAAGGGATTTTCAAACTACACCCCCATAGGCAGCCACTCGGGCGGCGGCCGGCCGGTGGTCCCCGGAGGCGTGGCTCATGACGGCTACGGCGGCTTTTCGTGGAACAGTTTTCTCACCCGCTGGGCCTACAGCTTCGAAGAGCTCCCCGGGCCCCAGAACAAGGCCGAAGAGGAGCAGATGCGGGCCCTGGGCGTCACGAAACTGCCCAAATCCCAGGCCTACCGGCTCCGCAGTCCGCTCTTAAGGCTGAAGGACGGCAAGCCCGTGCTGGACATCCCCGCGTGGCTCCAGAAGATCAACGGCGGAAAGGCCCCTGATTACATCGTGATCCAGCTGGGCGGCAACGACATGTTCGGCGCCCGTCCGGAACAGCTCGACGAGAAGGTCACCAAGGTCATGGAGAACGCCCGGACACTTCTGGCCGAACTGCGCAAGCACGCCCCGCGGGCGGTCATCGGCGTGGCCACGGAGCCCTGCGGCTGCGGGCAGGACGGCTTCGGCGCCAACTACGGCTGCGCCCAGTCAAAATACCAGTTCCGCCGGAACGCCCAGCGCTACAACCGGGAGCTCGACGCGCTGATCAAGGGCCTGAAAGACCCGCGGATCGTCATTCTCCCCCTGCACCAGAGCATCGACCCGGAAAACAGTTTTCTCACGGGCTCCTTCAAGGCCCACGCCCGTTCGGAGAAAAAGGTCAAACGCGACCGGAACGCTCTTCACGCTTCGTTGGAGGGCGGCCGTCAGTTCGGCGACGCCATCGCCTGCTGGCTCATCAAGCAGCGGGAAAAGTGAAGAGCCTTTTCGATCAGCAGTAATGCCGCTTGGAGGATAAGTCCGTGAAAGAAAAAGTGCTGAAAATCGTTGTGGAGGCGGTGGGAGTCCCCGTGCTCATGTACGGCTGGGGTTTCATGTGCATCATCCTCTCATTCTCCACGCCGACGGCGAAGCTGCTGATCCCGGCAGTCGCGGGCTTTTTCATCGGGATCTTTCTGCTCCTCCACTATGTCCTGTGGAAACATAAAATCACATGGAAGATCGGCGCGGGCCTTATGGCGCTTTCGCTGGTGTTCGGCATGTGCGTTCTTTTTCACCGGTGGTGGACCGTCGAACGTTTCGCTGAAATCAAAGACCGGGTCGAATGGTGGGATTACGCACCTTTCGAAGGCAAAAAGGCCGTACAGGTGACTCCGGAAGAAAAATACCGTCTTTCCGGCAAGATCCCGACGATCAACGGCGCCTACGCCCTCTATCCGCTCTATGCCGCCGTCGTACAGTCCCTCTGTCCTCCTGGGAAATATTCCGAAACGGTGCGGACGGACGGTTCGGACAACACATTCCGGCTGTTGCTGGGGAAAGAGGTGAACCCGGGATGGGAGTTTTCTCCGGACATGATTTTCAGCGCTCCGCCCTCGAAGAAACAGCTGGAGGATGCCGCGAAACTCCATTTGACCTATGAGATCACCCCCTTTGCCAAAG
>JAFSYV010000218.1 GCA_017443585.1 Lentisphaeria bacterium
AGAAGGAAGATGTCGTCCGCGGCCAGGTTCTGGCCAAGCCCGGCACCGTCACTCCTCACACCAAGTTCAAGGGCGCGATCTACGGCCTGAGCAAAGAGGAAGGCGGCCGTCACACCCCGTTCTTCAACAACTACCGGCCCCAGTTCTTCTTCCGGACCACCGACGTCACGGGTTCCATCACCCTGGCCGAAGGGACCGAAATGGTCATGCCCGGTGACAACACCTCCATCACGGTGGAGCTGATCGCCCCCATCGCCATGGAAAAGGGTCTCCGTTTCGCCATCCGTGAAGGCGGCCGTACCGTTGCTTCCGGTCGTGTCTCCGACATCATCGAGTAATTCCGCCTCCGGGCGTGCCGCGCTCCCGGTTCCGGCCGGGGCGCGGGACAACTGAAACCCTCTGCCCGAACCGCCTTTCGCGACGGTTCGGGAATTTCGTCAAACAACAACATCCGAAAGGATTCTCAACATGCGCGAACTGGTAATTCTGGAATGCACCGAGTGCAAGCGGCGCAACTACACGACGACCAAGGAAAAACGCAATACTCCCGGACGTCTCGAGAAGGTCAAGTACTGCAAGTTCGAGCGTAAGCACACGCTCCACCGGGAAACCAAGTAAGGTCGGGAAACACTGAAGTTCACAGGGAAGTAGCTCAGTTGGCTAGAGCAGCGGTCTCCAAAACCGCAGGTCGTGAGTTCGAGCCTCTCCTTCCCTGCCATTTTTCATATCAACACAGGCGGCAAATTCATGGAAAGCAACAGCAAGAAGTCTCTTATGAGCAGGATCCGTCAGTTCATCTCCGACACTGCCGCGGAAATGCGGCGGTGCACCTGGCCTGACCGGCGTCAGCTGATGGAATCCACTGTCCTCGTGGTCGGCGCCACTCTGGTGCTCGCTTGCTTTGTCGCAGGTGTGGATGAGGTGGCCCGCGTCATCATCCGTCTGGTCACCGTCGGACAACTTTGAAAGGACCCTTCCGGATCATGGCTAACGACAAAGAGATCGCGGGGAACACCGCCCCCGCCGAGACCGCTCCTCAGGAAACCGCGCCCGTCGCCGATCAGCGCGGGCAGTGGTTCGTTGTCCACACCCTTTCCCAGCACGAGAAGAAGGTGCGGGATTCCATCAACCGCCAGATCAAGATGAACGATCAGGTGGGCGTCTACGAGGCCTATATCCCCGAAGAGAAGATCGAGGACATCCGTCAGGGGCAGAAGAGCGTCAAGAACCGCAAGTTCTTCCCCGGCTACGTCCTCGTCCGCATGGATCTCTACCGGGAAGACGGTTCCATCAACGAAGACGCCTGGTATTTCGTCCGTTCCGTCCAGGGCGTTCTGGGATTCCTGGGCACCACCAACCGGGGCAGCAGCGCCAACCGGCCCGAAGGGAACCGGCCCCGGCCGCTCCCGCCCGAAGAGGTGGCCTATGTCCTCCGGCCCCCGGAAAATCCCCGGCCCAAGGATCAGTTCAAAGTCGGCGAGACCGTCCGCATCAAGGACGGCGCTTTCGAAAATATCGAAGGGAAGATCCAGAGCATCGACAACGAGCGGCACAAACTTCAGCTCATGGTGTCGATACTCGGTCGTTCCACTCCTCTCGAATTGGAGTTCTGGCAGGTCGAACACGTGGTCTGACAAAGACTTTCCTGCCGGGGAAGTTGAGTTGTCTCCTCCGGCGGAACTGTTCGGTACTATTCACAAAATAACGGCGGCTTCATTGTGGCGGGGCACCTGCCAGTCCGGACCACATCGAAGTCAAAAGAAGGAATAATTTTATGGCAAAGAAGGTTACAGGCCTGATCCGGTTGCAGATCCCGGCGGGCGCCGCGAACCCGGCCCCTCCCATCGGTCCGGCCCTCGGCTCCGCAGGCTGCAACATCATGGAGTTCTGTAAGCAGTTCAATGCCGCCACTCAGTCTCAGAGCGGTATGGTTATTCCCGTTGTGATCACGGTCTACCAGGACCGGTCGTTCACGTTCATCTGCAAATCGCCCCCGGCTGCGGTCCTCATCAAGAAGGCCGCCGGTCTCGCCTCCGCGGCTCACAAGCCCGGCAGCGAAAAAGCCGGAAAGATCACGAAAGCGCAGATCCGTGAAATCGTCCAGATCAAGCGGAAAGACATCAACGCCCGCAATGAGGAAGCTGCAATGCGTATCATCGAAGGTACCGCGCGCAGCATGGGAATCGAGGTGGTCGATGCATAGGAGCAAGCTTTACAGACAGCAGGTCGAAGCTCTCGGTGGCGATCTGTTGCGCCGTTTCGGCGTTGACGAAGCCCTCGAGACGCTGAAAAAACTGCCGGGCGTCAAGTTCGACCAGACGGTCGAAGTGGCGTTCAAGCTCGGCATCGATCCGCGCAAGTCGGATCAGACGGTCCGCGGAGCGGTTCCGCTTCCGCGCGGCACCGGCAAGACCGTCATCGTGGCGGTGATCGCCGACGGCGACAAGGCCGCCGAGGCCAAAGAGGCCGGCGCCGATGTGGTCGGTTATGAAGACCTGGTCCAGAAAATCAAAGACGGTTTTCAGGATTTCGACATCCTGATCGCGACGCCCGACTCCATGAAAATGGTCCGGCCCCTGGGCCGTGTGCTGGGTCCCCGCGGTCTCATGCCGAATCCCAAGACCGGTACCGTTACCGAAGCGGTCGGCGCTGCCGTCAAGGAAGCCAAAGCCGGCCGTGCCGAATTCCGTGCCGACCGCGGCGCGTGCGTCCACGTCCCCTTCGGCAAGGTCTCCTTTGAGGCTGCGGCGCTTCGGGAAAACTTCGACGCCATCGTCGCTGCTCTGCTCAAGGCCAAGCCTGCCACTGCCAAGGGCACTTACCTCTTGAGCTGCACCATTTCGGCGACCATGACTCCCGGTTTGAAGATCAACCTCAAAGAACTGGTGAAGGCGGCGAAATGAGAAACGAACAAATCTTTCTGGTCAAATCGATCAGCGGCATGATTGCCGATGCCGATTACGTCTTCTTTATCAACTATGCCGGAATCCAGGTCAAGGATTTCTCCGATTTCCGGAATCAGCTGGCCGAGCTGGGCGGCGCCTGCCACGTTTTGAAGAATACCCTTATTCGCAAAGCGGCGGAAGGCCTCAACATCCCCGACATCGACAAGGCCGGCCTTACCGGCGACACCGCCATGGTGTACGGCAAGGGCGACTGCGGCGCGGTGGCCAAGCTGATCCTCGAGTTCGGCAAGAAGTGCGATAAAGTCAAGGCGAAAAGCGCATTCATCGAAGGTGCTGTGCTCGATGCCGGCGCGGTCGGCGAGATCGCCGAACTGCCCTCCAAGGATGTCCTCCGGGCCATGCTGCTCGGCGTCCTTCAGGCGCCCGCCCGCAATCTGGTCAGCGTTCTCAACGCCAAGGCGGCAAGCATCCTGAATGTGCTCAACGCCTATAAAGAAAAAATCGAACAAAAGTAAAAACTGGAGGCATTAACAATGTCGGAAGAAAACAAAATGGAAGAGTTCGTCTCCTATATCGAAAATCTGACCGTTCTGGAGCTTTCCAAGCTGGTCAAGACTCTTGAAGAGCGTCTGGGCGTCAGCGCCGCCGCCCCCGTGGCCGTGGCCGCCGCTCCGGCTGCCGGCGCCGCCGCTGCCGCTCCCGCCGAGGAGAAGACCGAATTCGACGTGATCCTGGCCGGTTTCGACGCCGCCAAGAAGGTCGCCGTCATCAAGGAAGTCCGCGCCATCACCAGTCTCGGTCTGATCGAGGCCAAGGGCATCGTCGAGGGCGCTCCCAAACCGATCAAGGAAGGCGTTCCGAAAGAAGAAGCCGAGAAGATCAAGAAGCAGCTTGAGGACGCCGGCGCCAAGGTCGAACTCAAGTAATCCCCCCTGCGGGGTTTTCCCCGCATCCCCCTTTTCGGAAACGGCTCCGGCCGCTTCCGGAAAGGGAGTTCCTGTCTTCAGGAACAGTTTCCTTCACCGGTGTGGACTTTTTGCCGGTGGATTTCCCTTAAAAATCACAGAGCTGCGGAAAGACGGTATGGTTTTTTCCCGTTTCTCTCTCCTCTGATCCCCGATCGCCGTGTTCGTTTCGCGATGAAAAGAGCGGCGAATCGGTTTCTTTGTCTAATGGGTTTGTATTTTTCCCGGAAAAATGCCCCGGCAGGGACTTTTTTTCGGAAAAATTTTGAAATATCTGGCTTTTTTCTCAAATATGGAGGACGATAATGTCTGACCGCAGAAACTTTGGCAAGCTGAAGGACGTGCTGGAAATCCCCGATCTCATCGGGCTTCAGGTCGAGTCCTACGACAACTTTCTTCAGCGCAACGTGCCCCCCGAGCAGCGCAAGAAACAGGGTCTTCAGGAGGTTTTCGAGGAGATATTCCCCATTGAGAGCTTCGACAAGAAGATGCGTCTGGAATTCGTGTCCTACGAGATCGGCGACTGCCCTCCCGGCAAGACCGACGTCATCGACTGCATCAAGGACGGCAAGAACTATGACGCCCCCATCTACGTGAATTTCCTCCTCAAGCTGCCCAACGCCGAGATCCCGGAGCGGGTCCCCATGGGCGAGATTCCCATCATGACCGAGCGGGGCACCTTCATCATCAACGGCGCGGAACGGGTCATCATCAGCCAGCTGCACCGCAGCCCCGGCATCTGCTTCGAAAAGACCCGCCACACCTCCGGACGGCCCCTCTACAGCTACCGGGTCATCCCGGACCGGGGCTCCTGGATCGACGTGCAGTTCGACATCAACGACAAGATCCAGATCTTCCTGGACCGCCGCCGCCGCCGCCGGAAATTCCCCATCACCACCTTCCTCCGCGCCATCGGATATCCCACCAACCGGGACATCCTCAGCGGCATCTACACCGTCAAGACCGTCAAGGTCTCCACGCTGCTCAAGGAGGAGCATCTCGACCACTACTACACCATCGACGACGTGACCGACAGCTCCGACAATCTGGTGGTCGAGGAGCTGCTCCAGCTCAATGAGCACCTGCTCAGCAAGCTGGTGGACGCCGGCATCGAAAAGCTGGAACTGGCCTACGTGCCCAAGGGCGACAACTACCTCTTCAAGAGCATGCAGAGCGATCCTTCCCGCAACGAGCAGGAGGCCCTCAAGGAGATCTACCGCCGCATGCGTCCCGGCGATCCCCCGAACGACAACAACGCCAAGCTGCTGGTCAAGCGCTACTTCTTCGACAACCGCCGCTACGATCTGGGCGCGGTGGGCCGTTTCAAGCTCAACGAGCGGTTGGGACTCGACGTTCCCGCCGACTGCCGGGTCCTGGACAAGCGCGATCTGATGGAAGCGACCAAGCTCCTCATCGCCATGCGCTTCGACAATCTCCCCGTGGACGACATCGACCATCTGGGCGCCCGGCGCTTCCTGAACGTGGGCGAACTGCTGCTGAACCAGTGCCGTCAGGGCCTGCTCCGCACCGAGCGGCAGATCCGGGAGCACATGACCTTCGACACGCCTCCCACCCCCTCGTCGCTGGTGAACCCCAAGGCCTTCGCCGGAGCCATCCGCGACTTCTTCGCCCGGAGCCAGCTCTCCCAGTTCATGGATCAGGTCAACCCCCTGAGCGAGCTGACCAACAAGCGCCGCCTTTCCGCTCTCGGTCCCGGCGGTCTGAGCCGCGAACGCGCCGGATTCGAAGTCCGCGACGTCCACGCCAGCCACTATGGCCGGATCTGCCCCATCGAGACCCCTGAAGGTCCCAACATCGGGCTCATCAGCTCCATGTCCCTCTACGCCGTCATCAACAAGTACGGCTTCCTGGAGACGCCCTACCGCCGGGTCATCGACGGCAAGGTTTCCGATCAGATCGACTACCTGACCGCCGACAAGGAGGAAAAGTTCGTCATCGCCCAGGCCAACGCCCTGCTGGATGAGAACAACCGCTTCGTCCGGCCCATGATCATGGGGCGGTACAAGGGCGAGCCCGGCGAATATCCGCGGGAGTCGGTCCAGTACATGGACGTTTCGCCCAAGCAGCTCATCAGCGCCGCCGCCG
>JAFSYV010000219.1 GCA_017443585.1 Lentisphaeria bacterium
ACTACAACGGCTGCGAATTCATCGATCAGGTGGAAACGCTGGCCGTGGAGCGGGCCAAGGCCCTCTTCGGCGCCGAAGCCGCCAACGTGCAGCCCCACTCCGGCAGCGGGGCCAATCAGGCGGTCTACACCGCGCTGTGCCAGCCCGGCGACACGGTGCTGGCCATGAGTCTGGACCACGGCGGCCACCTGACCCACGGACATCCCCTGAACTTCTCGGGCAAACTCTACAAGATCGTCCCCTACGGCGTTTCCCGCGAGACGGAAATGATCGACTACGACGAAGTGGAACGTCTGGCCGTGGAGAACAAACCCCGGATGATCCTCGCCGGCGCCAGCGCCTATCCCCGGATCCTGGATTTCCCCCGGCTCCGGGCCATCGCCGACAAGGTGGGGGCGCTCCTTTTCGTGGACATGGCCCACATCGCGGGGCTGGTGGCCGCGGGCGTCCATCCCAGTCCCGTGCCTTACTGCGACGTGGTGACCACCACCACCCACAAGACTCTGCGGGGGCCCCGCGGCGGCCTCATTCTCTGCCGGGAACAGTATTTGAAAGCCATCAACTCCGCCGTCTTCCCCGGACTGCAGGGCGGCCCCCTGGAGCACGTCATCGCCGCCAAGGCGGTCTGTTTCCTCGAAGCCCTCAAGCCCGAATTCAAGGCCTATCAGCAGCAGGTGAAGCTCAACGCCGCGAAGCTGGCTTCCGAACTGGCCGCCCGGGGCTTCCGGATCGTTTCCGGCGGCACCGACAACCACCTGATGCTCATCGACCTGCGGCCCAAGAAGGCCACGGGCAAGGCCGTGGCCAACGCCCTGGATCTGGCCCGGATCACCGTCAACAAGAACATGATCCCCTTCGATCCCGAAAAGCCCTTCGTCACCAGCGGGATCCGCATCGGGACCCCCGCCGTCACCACCCGCGGCCTCAAGGAAGCGGAAATGGTCAAGGTGGCCGAATTCATCGACCGGGGCGTGGCCCTGCGCGAAGATGAAGCTGCGCTCCGGGCCCTGGGCGAAGAGGTCAAGGCTTTCATGGCGGATTTTCCCATGCCCCAATTCAAGTAACTCTTAAGGAATATCGTTGAAATGCTGGATCTCAAACTCATCCGTGAAAATGCCGAAATGATCAAGGCCAACTGCCAGCGCCGCGGCTTCCCCATCGACGTGGACGGGCTGCTGGTGCTGGACAAGGACTACCGTGCCCTCGACCGGGAGATCGAAGAACTCCGCGCCCGCCGCAACCGGCTCAGCAAGGAGTGCGCTTCGGACCCCGCCGCCCGGGACGAAGTCAAGAAGATCAAACTGGCCCTCAACTCCAAGGAAACCGCCCTCGCTGCGCTCCAGAAAAAGATGATGACCGTCCTGACCCGGATGCCCAATCTGCTGGCCCCCGACGTGCCCGACGGCAGCGACGACACCGGGAACGTGGAGATCCGCAAGGTGGGGACCATCCGGGATTTCGACTTCCCCATCAAGGACCATCAGGAACTGGGCGAAATGCACGACATTCTCGACATCGCCCGGGGCGCGAAGGTGGCCGGAGCCGGGTTCTACTACTGGAAGGGCAAAGGGGCCATGCTCGCCCAGGCGCTCTATTTCTACGTCCAGCGCTTCCTCATCGAACGGGGGTTCACCATGTTCATGACCCCCTGTCTCGCCAAGGAGCGCACCCTCTTCGGCACCGGCTACCTGCCCTTCTTCGCCGACCAGACCTACAATCTGGAAGGGGAGGACCTGGCCCTCATCGGCACCAGCGAACAGACCCTCGTGGGCTACCACGCCGACGATGTGCTGGACGGGGAAAAACTGCCCCTGTGCTACACCGCCTTCACGCCCTGCTTCCGCACCGAGGCGGGGAGCTACGGCAAGGCTTCGCGGGGGATCTTCCGGGTCCACCAGTTCCACAAGGTGGAGCAAATCGTCTTCTGCAAGCCCGAAGATTCTCCCAAATACCACGAGTTCTGTCTCAAGAACGAAGAGGATCTGCTGAAGGCCCTCGAGATCCCCTATCACGTGGTCAACGTCTGCGTGGGCGACCTCGGCGCTCCCGGCTACAAGAAGTACGACATCGAAGCCTGGTATCCCACCTTCAAGACCTACCGCGAAGTGACCAGCAACACCAACTTGACCAGCTTCCAGAGCCGCCGTCTGAACATCCGCTACCGGCAGGGCGAGGAAAAAGATTTCGTCCACACCATCAGCGCCACGGCGGCCACCGACCGGCTCCTCATCGCCATCATGGAAAACTATCAGCAGAAGGACGGCTCCATCACGGTGCCCGAGATCCTGCGGCCTCTCGCAGGGTTCGACCGCATCGGCTGAGGAGCGCCGAGGGGAGGGCCCGCCGGGGAAAGGCGGAGCTCCTTCCCGATCTTTCGAAAGGAGACGAAAATGAACCGACTTGCCGATTTTCCCAGGAAAAAGATCCTCGTTTCCCCCTCGCTTCTGGCCGCCGATTTCGGCTGTCTCGAGTCCCAGATCACTCAAGTCGCCGCCGCGGGAGCCGAAATGCTCCATCTGGACGTGATGGACGGGGCCCTGGTGCCCAACATCTCGTTCGGCGCTCCCGTCATCAAGGCGCTGCGTAAGAAAAGCTCCCTCTATTTCGACGTCCACCTCATGATCGAACACCCCCTGCGCTACGCCCGGATGTTCCGGGAGGCGGGGGCCGATCTGGAAACATTCCACATCGAATGCGCCGACGACATCGATGCCGTCATCGCCGCCGTCCACGCCCTGGGGGCCGACGTAGGGATCTCCCTCAAACCCGCCACTCCGGCGGAGGCGATCTTCCCCTATCTGGACAAGATCGACCTGGTCCTGGTCATGACCGTGGAACCGGGCTTCGGCGGCCAGAGCTTCATGGCGGACCAGCTGCCCAAGGTCACCGCCTTCCGCCGGGAGATCGCCCGCCGGAAGCTGGATGTGCGGATCCAGGTCGCCGGCGGCGTCGACGGCAAGACCGTTGGCGCCTGCGCCGCCGCGGGCGCGGAGATCATGGTGGCCGGGACGGCGGTCTTCCGTCATCCCCAGGGCATGGTCGCCGCCGTCTCTTCGCTCAAGGCGGCCCGGAGCGCTCTCGACGCCGATCTCCACTGACGCAGGGACCGGAACGCCGGTTTCGTCGATCCCGGATACGGCGGGGAACGCAATATCCGGGTTGAATTTGAAATTTTGCCCTTTATGGTGTATATTATCCTTTCGAAAGAAAAAGGAGTATACGCTGTCCTATGAAAAAACATGACGAAACCAGCGGGGAGAACATTGTCCCCGAAACGGAAGAGCCCGTGACCGAAGGTCCGGAGCAGGCGCTCCCCGAAGAGGACGCCGGGAGCGGCCCCGCCGGGGAAAAGGGCGAAGGGGCCGCCGAGCCCGCGGCTCCTCCCGATCCGGCGGCGGAACTGGCCGCGTTGCAGGAAAAATACATCTATCTTCAGGCGGAATACCAGAACTACCGCAAGCGGATGGCCAAGGAGCTTGCGGAATCCCGCCGTTTCGCCGTCGAGGAAACGGTCCATCCCTTCCTGACGGTTTACGATTTTCTCACCATGGCCGAAACCGCCGCCGTGCAGAGCGACAACATCGAAGCCATCCGGCAGGGTCTGGTCATGATCATCGCCGAGTACCGGAAGGCCTTCGACGAACTGGGCCTCAAGCCCTTCGACGCCAAGGGGCAGAAGTTCGATCCGGAGCTTCACGACGCCGTTGCCCACGAAAGCTCCGCAGAAGTCCCCGAGGGCGTCGTTTCCAAACAGTGGAACTGCGGGTTCAAACTGGGAGACCGGGTGGTGCGCCCCGCCCGTGTGGTGGTTTCCTCCGGTGCGCCGAAAGAAAAGGAAAGTGAGGAGCAGATATGAGCAAGGACTATTATGAGGAGCTGGGCGTGCCGCGGAACGCCTCGGCCGAAGACATAAAGAAAGCCTACCGCAAGCTGGCCATCAAATACCACCCGGACAAGAATCCGGGCAACACGGAAGCGGAAGAAAAATTCAAGGAGATCTCCGCCGCCTACGAAGTTTTGAGCGATCCCGAAAAACGGGCCCGCTACGACCAGTTCGGCCACGAGGCCTACACCAGCGCGGGGGGCGGCGGAGCCACCGATTTCGGCCACGCGCAGGATATCTTCAACGCCATTTTCGGCGGCGGAGGCGGCGGTGCGGGCTTCAGTTTCGAGGACCTTTTCAGCGGCGGCGGCGCCCGCCGGCGGAATCCCAACGCCCCCGTTCCCGGCGAGGATCTGCGCTACGATCTGACCATCAGTTTCGAAGACTCCATGTACGGCGCGGAAAAGGAGCTGCAGATCCCCCATCTGGTCAGCTGTCCCGACTGCAAGGGCACCGGGGCGGCCCCCGGCGCGGTCAAGAAGAGCTGCACCCGCTGCGGCGGATCCGGCGCGGAGACCGTTTCGCAGGGCTTCTTCAGCGTCCGGCAGACCTGCCGGGCCTGCGGCGGCCGGGGCCAGACCATCGACAAACCCTGCCGGACCTGCGGCGGCTCGGGCAAGAAACAGCAGGTGGATCCCGTCAAGATCCGCATCACCCCCGGCGTGGACACCGGCAATCAGCTCCGGGTCCCCGGCATGGGCAATGCGGGTGAACGGGGCGGCGCGCCGGGGGACCTTTACGTCTTCATCAACGTGCGCCCCAGCCGGATCTTCCACCGCGAAGGCAACGACCTCATCTGCGAAGTCCCGGTCCCCTTCGGCGTGGCGGTTCTGGGGGGCAAACTGGATGTTCCCACCATTTCCGGCAAGGCCACCATCGTCATCCCCAAGGGCTCCCAGTTCGGGCGGGTCCTGCGTCTGGCGGGGAAGGGAGCTCCTTCCGCCCGCCGGGGCGGCAGCCGGGGCGATCTGCACGTGCGGCTCATCATCGAAACGCCCGTGAATCTGACCAGGGAACAGCAGGCGCTGCTGGAAAAATTCACCGCCTCTCTCGACAAGAGCAACACCCCCGTGCAGAACGCCTTCGTGGAAAAGGCGGGAGCGTTCCTGGCGGACAAGGAGTGATCTTGAATGGCGAAGAAGCCGCAGCAGAGAAGTGACATCGTCAACCTGGCGGGAAACCGCCGGGCTTTCCACGACTATGCCATTCTCAGGCGGATCGAAGCCGGGATCCAGCTGACCGGGACCGAGGTGAAAAGCTGCCGGGCCAAGAATATCCAGCTCCAGGAGGGCTTCGTCACCGTGGAGCGGCGCGAGGCGTGGCTGAGGAACGTCCACATCGCCGAATACGACTTCGGCAACCGTTTCAACCACGACGTGAACCGGATGCGCCGGCTGCTTCTCCACCGGAGCGAAATCGATGCCCTCATCCGCCATCTGGCGGTGAAGGGCCACGCCGTGATCCCCCTCTCCTTCTATCTGAAGCAGGGGCTGGTGAAGGTGGAACTGGGACTGGCTCAGGGCAAGCACGATTATGACCGGCGCGAAGACATCAAGGAACGGGAAAGCGACCGGGAGATCAGACGGACCATGGCGGCTTTCAACAAAAAAAGTTGATAAAAGTCCCTGATGGAACTTGTAATTCATATGAAAAAGGTGTAATGTTAGAATATGGCATCGACAATTCAATGAAAGGAGTCGCAAAGTGACAACCAAAAACATTCAGGCGGCCATCGACAACGGGCGGCTGTTGACGAAACTGGCGGTGGTGGGGCTGATCTTTTCGATCTGCTTCCTGGTGCTCACCGCCGTCATTACCGCCATGCGGGGCGGGGATGTGTTCCGCTTCGGGCTGATAACCTATTCGCTTTCCGCGCTGTTCAGTTTCGGCGCTTTGATCTACGGCGTACTCGCCACGCAGGCCGGACTGGAAAACGAGGAAAAACAGCTGCTGGCCGAAAGAGGCATCGCCGAGAACCGGGCCCTGAACGTGGACGAGGACGTGCGTTTCACCGCCGGGCGCTCCTTCCAGAATTACTGCCGCTTCGCGCCCTATGCCCTGGCCCTTCTCGGAGCGGTGGTGACGGGGGCGCTGCTCTTTTACTTCAGAAGCGTCTGGACGGCCCGGTCCGCCGGGACCGTCAGCATGAGCGGCAACGCCCTCTACACCGCCCTCATCGCCATCATCATGATGCTCCTCAACATCTTCATCGGGGCCTTCTACGTGGGGCAGTCCCGGACCAATTCGTTCCGCTGGCTCCGGCCCGTGGGCGCCTGGCTCGTCGCCGGATTCGTGGTCATGGCGGTCGCCACCGTCACCGCCTTGCTCCACGCCAACAACATCGTCACCACCGACCTCACCTCGGCCAAGGTCTTCTTCTGGATCTTCGTCATTCTGGGAGCCGAGTTCGTCACCAATTTCATCATCGAATTCTACCGGCCCCGGACCCTCAAGGAGAACCGGCCGGTCTTCGAGAGCCGGCTGCTGGCCCTCTTCACCGAACCCGGCGGCGTCATGCGGAACATCGCCGCCGCGTTGGATTACCAGTTCGGATTCAAGGTCTCCGGCACCTGGCTCTACGGTTTCGTGGAGCGGTCCTTCTTCCCGCTGGTTTTTCTGGTGGTCATCTTCTTCCTCTTCTTCTCCTCCCTGCACGAAGTCGGCCCCAGCAAGGTGGGAGTCCGGGAAACGCTGGGCCGGATCGAAAAGAAGCTGCTCACTCCCGGCATCTACTGGAGCCTGCCCTGGCCCTTCGGCACGGTCAACATCTACAGCACCACGGAGCTGAAGCAGATCGTCATCGGTGAAAAATCCACCGGCGACGACAACGTCCCCGACGACGAAAAGTACCGTCCGGGGAGCAAGCGCAACGCGGAAATTTCCGAAACCGTCCTCTGGACCAAGGCCCACGGCGGCGGCGAAGACAGCAACTTCATCGTGGCGGTGAAGCCCTCCGGGACCAAGGCCACCGACCGGGATGCGGCGGCGGCTCCCTCCATCTCCTTCATCCGGCTGACCATGCCCATCCAGTTCCGGATCAAGAACGTCTTCGACTACGCCTATCACAACTCCAACGTAATCTACAATCTGCGGTGCATCGGCCGGCAGGCCGCCACGGAGTATCTGGCCAGCACCTCCATGATGGAGCTCATGTCCTCCAACCGGCAGGAGGCCCAGCGGGCCATCCAGGCCCGTGTCCAGCAGCTGGCCGACCGGGACAAGCTCGGGGTGCAGATCGAGGCGCTGCTGATCCTCGACGCCCATCCGCCCATCGAAAAGGTGGCCCCCGCCTATCAGGATGTGATCGGAGCCATGGAACAGCGTGAGACGGCCATCCTCAACGCCGAAGCCTACAAGATCAAGACCCTGCCCGAGGCTCAGGCCGAAGCGGCCCGGATCGTCGCCGAAGCCCAGTCCTACCGGGCCACAACCGGCAAGGTCGCCCAGGCCGAAAGCGCCCGGTTCCGGAAACAGCTCACCGCCTACAACGCCATGCCGTCCGTCTTCAAGCTCA
This sequence comes from Lentisphaeria bacterium, assembly GCA_017443585.1. GTDB lineage: Bacteria > Verrucomicrobiota > Lentisphaeria > Victivallales > Victivallaceae > UBA1784. The sequence goes on from JAFSYV010000219.1 coordinate 7,398, forward strand.
GGGAGTTCCTCAACTTCCTGGCCGTCGACTGCGCCAAGATCCGCAAGTACGTGGTGCCCCTCGACAGCGACAGCGAGGTCTTCCAGTTCAACTTCGAAGCCAAGGAGCGGCTGGATCTCATCGACACCGACGTCACCAAACTCAGCAACAAATAAGGTCCGAGAAACTTTTTCGATAACAACAACAAAAAGGAAAGATCACATGGCTACCAACAACTTCTTCAAACACTGGCCGACTTGGATACTGGGACTTCTGGTCGCGGTCATTCTGCTTTTCGCGGTGTTCTCGTTCCAGCTGAAACAGACCGAGGCCGCCGTGGTGACCACCTTCGGCCGCCCGGCGCCGGTGACCGAGCCCGGACTCCACTTCCGCTGGCCCTATCCCTTCCAGCGCATCTATACCTTCGACAACCGGGTCCGGTGTTTCGGCGGCGGAGCGGGCAAACTCGAGGAGACCACCACCAGCGACGGACACAACCTGCTGGTGGGCATTTACGTGAATTTCCGCATCGCCGACACGGTGAAGTTCTTCAAGACCCTCGAAAACCTGACCCAGGGCGAGGAAAAACTCAACTCCCTGATGCGCGGCTACAAGAACGCCGCCATCGGCGAATACCGCTTCAACGAGATCATCAACACCGATCCCAAACAGATGCGGCAGAAAGAGATCCAGGAAAAGATCAAGGCCAATCTGGTCCGTGAGACCAGGGACTACGGCCTCGAGATCCTCGACGTGGGCATCAGCTCCATCAACGTGCCCAAGTCCATCAGCGAAAAGGTGGCCGACCGGATGATCGCCGAGCGCAAGGTCCAGTCCGACGCCTACATTTCGGAAGGCAACGCCCGTGCCAAGCAGATCCGCACCGAGGCGGACACCTCCAGGACCATCGCGCTGGCCGACGCCGAGGCCAAGGCCCGGACGATCCGGGCCGAGGGCGATGCAGAAGCGGCCAAGTATTACGCCGAGTTCACCAAAAATCCCCAGCTGGCCGAATTCCTGCTCAAGCTGGACAGTCTCCGCAAGATCATGAAGGGCCGCACCACGCTGGTCACCGATTACCGTACCGCCCCCTTCGACCTCTTCCAGGCCGGGGCTGA
>JAFSYV010000220.1 GCA_017443585.1 Lentisphaeria bacterium
GCTTCCCCCGGGGAGGTCGAAGCGCGAAGCGCGATCTTCGCCCGGGTCCGCTCGAAAAGCTCCTTCACGGCCTGCTCCGCTGCCCGGAGCCGGACGGGGTCGGGGTCGTGGAGCATGAATTCGCAGCCTTCGAAAAGGGGATCTTTCACCAGTTCGCCCGCCACGGTCAGAACGAAGCCCGAACCGGCGCCGGGCATGGCGATCTTCAGTCTATCCATCGTATCTCAAACTCTCATTCAGAAACATGTTCCCTAATATACTCCCGAAAGCGGAACTTTCAAGGCGGAAATTCACTTGAACCGGCAGATACGGTCCATAAGTTCGTTCACCGCCCGGAAGATTTTTTTCATCTCTTCTTCCGCATAGGGGGTATTGCAGCGGCGCAGGGTGTCCCCGGCAAGAAAAGCCTCCACGGCGGCGCTCAGCTCCTCGAGGGGGATCAGCAGCCCCCGGCGGAACTTCCAGCCGAAATAGAGAACGTTCAGAAAGAAGAAGAGCGCCAGAAAGACGATGCTCCACGCGCCCGCTTTCCTGAAACGCTTCGCCTCATGAACGGCCCTCTCGATGGCCTGTTTGTTGAACTTCGAGATCTCGGCGATCTTGTCGGCGGCCTCGTCCAGAGCCTCCTTCCGCCCGGCCGCAAGTCCCGGGAGCAGGGAGCGGATCCGGTTGAGACACTCCCTCTCGCCCTTTTCCGTGATGTGTCCCTCGGCTTTGGAGAGAGCCCGGCGGAATTGGTCCATTTCGACCCTGTCCCGGGCCATAGCCTGAAGCATCTTCTCGCAGGCGTCAAGACTGAACACGTTGCGCCGGTTGATGCGCTCGATCTCAGGCTCGATCCGCTGGAGACTCCATATCGCGCCGAAGGAGATCAGCAGATTGAAGGCCGCAAGGAGCAGGAATATCCCGTTGATCGTACCTGTCCGGCGCATCATCTGACCTCCGAAAGTCTGGCGATGGCACTTTCATCCGAAACGATGAAGAGCACGTCATCCGGCTCCACCGGAAGTTCCGGATCGGGCCGGCAGAGTTTTCCGTCGCGCCGGACCGCCGCCACGATGATGCCGTATTTTTTGGGCAGCTCCAACTCCACCAGATTCTTCCCGATCATGAACTTGGGAGGCTTGATCTCGGAAAGAGAAAGTTCCCCGTTCCAGTCGGTGCAGGAAAGCAATTCCCGGTGCATGAGCCAGGTGGCGAAGCGCTGGCCGTAGTCCTGCTCGGGAAAGATCACCTCGTGGGCGCCCACCATGAAAAGGATCCGGCGGCAGGTGGCGCTTCCCGCCCTGGCGATGATGCGGGGACACCCCATCTGGCGCAGGAGCGCCGTGCAGATGATGGCGGCTTCTTTGGAAGAATCCCCCATGGCGCAGACCACCGCGTCCCGTTCCGCGGGCAGGAGCCCGGCCAAAGCGTTCTCGTCGGTGGCGTCGATGGCCACGGCACGGGAAACGAATTCCGCGGCGGCATCGACCTTTTCCTGTGAAATATCCACGGCCAGCACCTCCGCGCCCCGTTCGGCCAGAGTCCGGGCCAGGGACATGCCGAATTGTCCCAGGCCGATGATCATGATCTGTTTGCTCATAGTACAGCCGCTCCTTGTCCTTGTTTTACCCCAGAGGGATCTTCACCGGGGGCAGCCCCGGCTGCGGGGTGCTCTTCTTATCGCTCAACAGCAGAAAAAGCGTCAGCGGTCCGATCCTGCCGACGAACATGGCGGCCATGACGATGATCTTCCCCACTTCGTCCAGCTCACGGGTGGCTCCCAATGAAAGCCCCACCGTGGCCAGTGCGGAAACGCTTTCGAAAATCAGTTCCCGTGCTCCGGCGCTCTGGGTGGTCAGCAGCATGACGATGACGATCAGCAGCACCCCCGCCGAAGCCATGACTACGGCCGCGGCCTGGATGACCGCCGAGACGGGGATCCTGCGGCCGCTGCAGGTGATATCCTCTTCATGCCTGACCTCCGCCAGAAAGGCGAGAAAGAGGACCGCCAGAGTGGTGGTCTTGATCCCCCCGGCCGTGCCTCCGGGACTTCCCCCCGCGAACATGAGGAGCATCATGACCAGCAGCGCAGGCGCTCCGGTACGGAACAGATCGACGGTGTTGAATCCGGCGGTGCGCAGCGTGGCGGTGTGGAAAAAGGCGTTGACCACCTTGTCCGCCGGGGGCAGACCGGCAAAGATCCCGTCCCACTCGAAAATGAGCAGCAGGAGAGTCCCCGCCGCCAGCAGCAGCGCCGTGGCCGAAAGGACCAGACGGCTGATGAAGGGCAGACGGGAAAAGGGACGCAGGGGAAAGAGCGAGGCGGTGACGGCGGGAGCCATGCCTCCCGAGGTGATGAGGAGCGCCACGATGAAGAGGAGAAACTTCTCTCCGGCGTAAGGGACGAGGTTGGCCGTGCCGGGGAAAAACCCCGCGTTGCAGAAGGCGGAAATGCTGGTGAAGATCCCCAGCCCGGCGGCCTCGAGCCAATTTCCTTTGACGGCGAAGAAACATACCGTAAGCAGAACCGCCCCGGCCGATTCGCAGACAAAGGTGACTTTGAGGATCCGCCTCAAGGTGGTGAGGATCCCCGGCTCCTCCTGCTCGTTCACGCCGCTTACCAGATGTTCCAGATTGAGGGGAAGCCGGCCCAGCGCGTGGAGCAGCACGGCGGTAACGGTCATGATGCCCAGCCCGCCCGCCTGAATGAGGATCAGCAGAAA
>JAFSYV010000221.1 GCA_017443585.1 Lentisphaeria bacterium
CGGATGAGTTTTTTCAGCCGTTCGATCTCGCCTTTGGTCTTCCAGCGGTCGGTCTGGGAGGTCTGTTTGTCGATCTCCGCCTTCCGGCTGTCCAGCCGGCTCCGCTCGCCGGGGAGGGAAAGGAGAGCTTTCCGCAATATCTCGATGCGCGAAGCGTCCAGTCCCTCCTTCGCCACGTTGAAGCCGAAGCTCCCCCGGTAGAAGAGGCCGCAGAGAAAATAGCTGTCGTCGAGTTCGGTACAGCGGCTTTCCGGCACGGAAAGCTTGTCCCGGCTCGTCACGGGGTATTCCCGTCTTTCGCGCCGGGTGGTCTTGCCGTAGTAGACCAGCGGAGTGGCGACGACGGAGCGGTCTTCCTGCGGCGTCCGGGAAATGAAGGTCATGAGGGGCAGGGAGTTGAAGGAAGATTCCCGTTTCCCCGTTTCCCAGCCGGTCAGCAGCACGGGGAAGATCCAGCGGCGGAACTCCGGCGTGAACTTGTAAATGAAAAGCGGGAGCGTTCCGCCGTTCCGTTCCTCGCGGAGGAGGGATTTGTACTTCTTCCACAGATTGTCCAGAAAGAGACCGTAGGTCAGGTCGTCCACCACCGTCGGCGGCAGTTTGAGGGCGGGATCGAGTTTTTTCAGCGCGTCTTCGATGGCGGGCCTGCGCTGGCCGAAAGGCGTTCTGCCGTACCTGTAGCCCCCGAGCGCGATCAGCTGCTTGTGTTCCGGCGATTCCGCCGCGGTGCGATCCACGGTGTAACGGGAAAGGAGCACCGGCGAGAGGAAGTCCCGTTTCAGAGGCTTCGACGGGTCGTCGGGATTTTCCGTCATCTGATACCGGGCAAGCACCGGGCCCAGCAGGTCCCACTCGAAGTGTCTCCCGTTCCTTTCCATGCCGAAAAGGAGCAGAAGACGGACCAGAAAGTCGCCGTCGTCACCGACCGTGTGCCACCAGAGGGGGATGAATCCCGCCGTGCGGGTCTCCACCCGGGGAAGCTTATCGAAGATCGCCTGCCGGAATTTTGCGAACTCCATCTTGCTTGCGGGGAAAGGTTTTTTGCCGTTGAAACGGTAGTTCCACTCGTTTTTCATCATGGCATAGTCCCGTGCATAGAGCCACGCCCATTCGCCCTGCTTCACGGCGGTTTTCTTTTTGCTCAGGGCAAGACAGCAGAAGAGAAAATGGTCGGTCCGCGACCAGCGCGGGGCTTCCCACCACCGCCCGTTCTGCCTGTTCAGCCGGTACTCGAGAGGATTTTCGTCGTAGTTGTAGATGAATAGGGGCGTGTAGTAAGCGCCGCCCTCCTTGCCCCCCTTCCACTGCCAGGTCAGGGGTACGAAGCCGAAGCCGGAGCTTGTCCAGGCGAGGAGCGTCACCCACCCGTGTTTGGAAACGGGGTTCCACGCCGACAGGGGGAAGAGGATGCTGTATTCATCCCCCTCGTGATTGTAGAAGGGCCGTATGGCAAAGCCATAAGGGTCGCAGTCGATGAAGGGCCAGAGAACGGTCCAGTAGGCGTTGGAACGGAAGAAGAAGGGCCAGATGTTGATCAGCGTGTCGTCCAGACCGGAAACCTTCACCTTGTTGCTGCGGACGGAAGAGGAAAGCTCCCTGCTCACCCGCTGGTATTTTTCGGAACGGATCCGGGCGCTCTTCGGCGCGGAGTATTCGCTCAGGACGCCGCCCGAAGTCCGCAGCATGCGGTCGCTGCTGGCGCACCCCGTCAGCAGCAGAGTTGCCGCGAAGACGGCGAAACAGATGGTCTTCCTCATGTTCGGTTCTCCTCGTTCGGGCCGCTTTGCACGGCATCGGTCTTCTCTTCCTTTTCAATAATATAACACCGTTTTTTCGATTTTCAAGAAGATTCGGTCCCTGCGGCACTTTTCTTGACAAAAGGGGCTCCCGGGTGTATATTGTGCGCCTCGCATGTGTATTTGTCTGCGGCAGGAGATCCTTTTTCGATGAAAAATCCCGTCTGGGGAAGAGCTTTCAAGGATACGCTGCCTGTCCTCATGGGCTATCTCGCCATGGGGGCGGCGGCGGGGATCCTGCTGGCCGGGACTTTGCCGGAACTGCCCCTGCGCCCCGTGTGGGCGGCCTTCAGCAGCGCCTTGAGCATCTCCGGGGCGCTGCAGTTCATCCTCGTGGGCTGGATCAAGGAGAGCCCCCCCCTCGCCGACGTGGTGCTGCTGACGATCGTCCTCAATCTCCGGTACGCCCTCTACGGGTTTTCCCTGCTGGAAAGGTTCGAGGGGATCCCCTGGTGGAAGAAGTGCTACCTCGTCTGGACTCTCACCGACGAGACCTTCGCGCTCCAGTGCGCCGAGCCGGGGGCGGACAAGGCCCGTGCGGTGGACTACTCCCTGAAAGTGGCCTTCCTCGACCACTGCTACTGGATCGCGGGCGTCACCGCGGGAGCCCTCATCGGAGGCGCGCTCCCCTTCAGCACCAGGGGGATCGACTTCGCCATGACCGCCCTCTTTCTCGTGATCCTCATCGACCAGCTGAAGGAGAAGAAAAACCGCTTGCCCGCGTTGACCGGCCTCGCGGCGGCCGTCGCGGCCCGGATCTTTTTTTCTCCCCGCCACATGCTCATCCCCGCCATGGCGCTGATGCTCTTCGTCTTCCTCGTTTTCCGGAGGGAATTCGAAAGCGCCGAAAGGAGGCCCCAATGAGCACGAATGAACTTCTTTACGCGCTCGCCGTCGTCTTCGCGGCGGGAGCGGTCACGGTCCTGCTCCGGGCGCTGCCCTTCATCGCCTTCAGCCGGAGCCGGGAGACCCCTCCCATCATCCGTTATCTGGGGGGCGTCATCTCCCCCGCCGCCATCGCCATGCTCACGGTCTATTGCCTCTGCGTCCATTTGCAGACGCCGACCGCTCTCCGCGGCGGCGCGGAACTGGCGGGGTGCGTCGTCGTGGCGGGGCTCCACCTTTGGAAGCGCAATCCCCTCCTTTCCATTCTGGCGGGGACGGGCGTCTACATGGCGCTGGTCCAGCTTTTCTGATTTTTGACGCGATTCCCGCCCCGGAGGGCTTTTTTTTCGAAAAAAAAACGGAAAAAACGGCGAAGTCGTGAAAAAAAGCTCCTTGTGCCGACGTAAAAGATGATGAGAACACTGCTGCGCAGCGGGCCGCGCGGCGATTCGACAAAACTTCAAACCAGGGAGAAAAAAAGATGGCAGAAAAGAAAGCGGCGGAAAAGAGTGTCGGCAAGAAGAACGAAACGGTGCAGGTTTCCAGGATCCCCATGACGGGGGCGACCTTCGAGGAAAAGGTCCAGGTCGCGAGCCGCGGCAACAGCCGCGACGACAATTTCCGCGCGGTGGAACTCGCGGGGACCACGATCCAGAACAAGGACCTCAACGATGCGGAGTTCCACTTTTCCAAGTTCACCGATGTGGTTTTCAACGCCGTGAACCTGCGCGGCGCGGAGTTCTACTTCGCCGAATTCGAGAACGTGCGGTTCGTCGGCTGCTCCATCGAGCGCGGATACTTCTGCTACGCCAAGTTCAACGGCGTGACCTTCGACCACTGCCTGCTCGACGGCTCCGAATTCAACATGGTCGCCGGCAAGGCGGACTTCATCGAGTGCTCCATGCGGAGGACGGAATTCCCCATGGCGTCGGCCGAAATGACCATGACCCGCTGCGCCAACCAAGGCAGCGAGTTCAACGGCTGTCTCGCGCTTAACCTGACGGCGTCGGAGAGCGATTTCCAGGCGGCCGAGTTCAACGACTCCAAAATCGTCGGCAAGTTCACCAAGTGCGTCTTCACCGACGCGGAGTTCAACGGCAGCGACGGCGGCGAAGCCGTTTTCGACGGCTGCGCCATGAGGTCCATCGAAACCAGAGGGGCGAGCAGCATCGAAGTCGCCGACAATGACGACGACGACGACGATTTCGAACTCTGAAGACGCTGCCGCGTTTCCTTACCGGGGCCGCTCCTGACTTCAGGGGCGGCCCTGTTTCATTTTCCGGAGCTCATCCAGGGTCCGGGCCACGGCCAGATCCCCCGCTTCCGGGTCGGTCACGTAAGGACGGATGGTCTTGCGGCAGGTCGCTTCGTAGCCGCCGCGGGCGATGGCTCCCCGGTCGGGCATGTAGGCGTTGCGCCCGTTGGTGTTGCTGCACAAAAGCGTGTATTCGAAAGGACCGTACTTCCGGAGCCGCAGCGAGAAGACCGAGAACATTTCGAAGGGGAAGGGGGCCAGCGCCAGCGGACCGAAAGAGAGGAGCGTCTGCTCGAATTCGAATTCCGGTTCCGGCGGTTTTTTCCACGTTTCCAGGGCGATCTTCGCCAGCTGGAAGTCCAGGGGCGGCTCCGCCGTGTCGGTTTGTTCGGGAGCATATTTCGCGATGATGTCGCGGGCTTCTGCTTCGCTCATGGGGATGGACTGGGGCAGGCGGATGACCGAGTTAGAGACCCGCAGGGGCAGCTCGGCGCGGAAGTCCCGCATGTTTTCCAGCAGATCCAGGGCGTCGCCCGCGGCGCACAGCCCCACTTCGAGGGCGGAGAAGGCCCCGTCGCCGCCGCCTGCGCTGAAGCCGTGGCAGCCCGGCCGGACGACCCGGCGGCGGGTCCGGGGGCCCACATCCCCCAGCGCGCCATTGATGAAGAGCACCGGCACGGGGAAGGCGTCGTGGATGCGCCGTTTCATGACGCCGCACCAGTCGCTGGAAATGTTCCTGTCGGCTCCCATGGCCGTGTTGTGGGCGCTGCAGTGGACCAATATCCCCAGATCTTCGCCCGTTTCCCGGTCCCGGAACCGGACGGCCGTCATGTTGTCGTCATAAACGGCGTCCGGGTCCCCCGTGAAGAGGGAGATCTTGCCGTTTTCGTCCATGCCCCGGCGGGAGACGCCGGTTTTGGTCTTGCCCGCGCTGAAGCAGGCCTCCGTTTCGCGCAGGGATCCCTGCGCCCGGAAACAGGCGTCGGCGATGACGGGCGTGACGCGGCGGACGTAGTCGATCCCTTTGTTTTCCGGGTCCACCGCCACCCGGCCCAGGGTCCGCATGAAGGTGGTGTGGGGCGCGGAATGGGTGTGGGAACAGCAGAGCAGGATGTTCTTTTCGGGGATGCGCGTCTTTGCGAAGATCGCGCGCCGGATCTCCTGCGTGAGCGGCCAGTCCACGAAGCACCAGTCGAGGCCGATCACCGCCGCCTGCAGATCCCCTTCGTTCAGGACCATGACCGCGGCGGTCAGGGGCGAATGGACCGATTCCGCCAGCCGCTCCGGCATCCCGTATCCGGTGAGGTAGATCCCCGTTTCGGGGGTTATGTCGCATACCGCAAATCCGATTTTCATTTTTCCCGACCCTTTCTCTCGTAAGCAGGCTTCGGGTGTAATATACAGGCGGGAAGAGACAAATACAAGGGGCGGACCGCCGGAAGCCCCTCTTTTTTGTTTCCGCTTGAAAAAAACGGGCGGAAGTGGTATATTATCACCGTAAGTGTGTGAGACGTGTAATACTCGAAGGTCGAAGCGCCGATGCTGGAATTTTTCGCCAAACGCAAGAAACGCAAGTTTCTTTCCGAACTCCGTTCCCGCCGCCGGGCCGAGGACGATCTGCTGTCGCCCGCGGAACGGGAGCGCTTCGACGCGGCCCTGGAACGGTTCGCCGCCAGCCCTCCGGGTGAGTTCAAGGCCGCTTCGGCCCGGGCCTGCGACGAGATCGCCGCCATCGTCCCGGACTATACCTGGATCCGGAATCTGCTGGACCTGCTCATCGTGGTGGGGGCCGTGGCCTTCGGGATCCGGGGGCTTTTCTTTCAGCCCTTCAAGATCCCCACGGGCTCCATGCAGCCCACCTTGTACGGGATCCACTACATGTACACCACCCCCCTGGGCAAAAATCTGCCGGGGATTCTGAACTACGCCTTGTTTTCCGCCCGCCGGGCCCGTCTGACGGTGGAGGAAACGGGTGAAGTTTCCTTCCGCGCCTACCGGAGCGGTCTCTTCAGCGACGCGTCGGAATTCGCCATCGGCGACAAAATCTACACGCTCCCCGGCGCTCCGCGGAAGGCCGCCTCCTACGCAGGTCTCCGGGAGGGCATGGTGTGTCAAAAGGGGGAGGTCAAGGCCGACGGCTTCCTCTCCCTGGGGGATCATCTTTTCGTGGAACGCTTTTCCCTCTACCTTTCCCCGCCGCGCCGGGGCGAGGTCATGATCTTCACCACCGAGGGGCTCCGGGTGGGGGAAGAGCCTCTGAGCGCCTCCTCCGGCTACTATTACGTCAAGCGTCTGGCGGCGCTGCCCGGCGACACGGTGCGGCTCCGGAACAACCAGCTCTACGTGAAACCCGCGGGCGAAGAGAAGTTCCGCAAGATCCAGGAGCTGGCCCCCCGGACCGCCCGGCTCTACTCCGGCAAGGGGGGATATCAGGGGCACCTGAGTTCCATGGGCGATTACGAGCTCTTCGGCGCGGGCGCGGACTACGTGGTCCCCGCCGGGCACTACTTCATGCTGGGGGACAACTCGCAGTTCAGTCTGGACAGCCGCTTCTTCGGCGCCGTGCCCCGGAAGAATCTGGTGGGCCGCAGCTGGTTCGTCTTCTGGCCCTTCAGCCGCCGCTGGGGCTTCACCGACACCCTGGAACCCGTCGACGAACCCACGGGAAAGCCTGAGGGCGACACCTTCCCCGTCATGGCCCGGCAGTGACTTTCGGCCGGAAAAACCTCTTTTTTTTGCCGGAGATGACTTGACAAATCGGCAAAAAGCATGTATCTTAACACGTTGCGGTAAAAAAGACGTCAGGACAAGAGAAAAATGGAACGCAAGACTTTCAGCAAAGTTCAGATCTACGTGCGCGACAGCTACAACCGGGCGGCGAAGATGGCCTCCAAGGGCGACTACGCCGGTGCGGTGGATGTGCTGCTGCCGGTCATCAAGGACAATCCCGAGGTCCCTCAGCTTTTCGAACGGCTCCGGGAATACGAGATCGCCTGGCACAAGCAGAAGAGTATTTTTCCGAAGATGGGCGGGCTGCTGATCTCGCTTTTCGTCGCTCCCGTCATTCTGGTCATGGTCTTCATCAACCCCGTGACCGCAATGGCCATGTGCGAAGGCCCCCTGGCCATGTGCGTGGACAACCCCCTGATCCTCCGTCTCATGGCGATGGCTTCGGACGCCGCCGACGCTCCCTGGGGCACGGTGACGGCGCTCAACGTCATCCACGTGCTGCATCCCAACAACATGTCCATCTTCAAGCCTCTCGCCGAGGCCATGCAGAGGAACAATCAGGCCGGCGAGGCCCTGCGGCTCCACCAGAAGATGGTGGAGGCCACCCCCACCAATCTGGCCGCCAAGGAGGAACTGCGTTCCGCCATGGCTCTGGCCAGTCTCGAACGGGGCAACTGGGAAAAGGGCGGCACCACCCAGGAAAAGGCCAAGGACAGCGACGACGCCGTGATCCAGCAGATGCTCGAAGGCACCATCCACGATGCGGATCAGGCTCAGAAGCTCATCAGCAAGTTCACCGCGGACCTGGCCAAGAGCGACTCCGTGGATATCCGGCGCAAGCTGGCCGACGCCTACATGGTGGCGGAAAAGTTCGAGGACGCCTTCCGGGAATACGAGACCGTGGCCAAGAAATTGGGCGTGGATGACCCCGTGCTGGACAAACAGATGGAACGGGCCTACGTTTCCCACATGGATCAGGTGGCCGCCCAGCTGGAAAGTTCAGGAGACAAGGAAAAGGCCGCCGAAGTCCGCCGGCAGCGGGAGCAGTACCGGGTCGAGCACATCGTCAGCCGGGCGAAGAAATTCCCCAACGACGCCCAGCTTCAGTTCGACCTCGGCGAACTCCTCTTCGAACAGGGCGAGATCGAGCAGGCCCGCGAGATTTTCACCAAGACCGCGGACTTCGCGCAGAAGCGCCGCCCCTGTCTGGTCTATCTGGGGCGCTGCGCCATCCACTTCAACGACCCCGCCACGGCCATCGAAAACCTCAACACCGCGGTCAACGAAATGTACCGCATGGACAAACACAAGCGCGAGGCGCTCTATTTTCTCGGCATCGCCTGCGAACTTGCCGGAGATACGGAAAAGGCCCTCGACTGCTACCGCAAGATTACCCAAAGCATGCAAAACTACCGGGATGTTCCCCAGCGCCTCGAGAAATTGGCTCCCGCTGCGCCGACGGAACAGCCTGAGCAAAAGTGAAAGGGCGTGATTCCATGGCTGATGAAGACAAAACCCCGGCAGCTCCTGCGACACCCGATATTCAGGACACCAGGACGAGAAAGACGGTCCGGCTGCGCACGAACAGTGCTCCGCAGACTCAGGATACTCCCCTCAGCGACCCTCTGACCACGCGGGACACCGATACGGGCAATCTGGAGATCCTCGATGACACCCAGACCCGCAAGACCTTGAAGCTCAAGCCCATGGCTCCCGGAGCCGGAGCGCTGCCCAGGGTCAGCATCTCCTCCTCTCCCGACACCAACACCCGCAAGACGGTGGTGCTGCGTCCCGTCAGTCCGGGTGGGGGAGCCCCGACTCCCCCTCCGCCGGCTCCGGCCCCTGCGCCCGCCGCTCCGGCCGCCGAAGCCGAACCCACCGGGACTGTCAAGGTGAAGCAGGTCAAGCCTCCCAAACCGGGCGTCGCTCCCGTGAGCGTCACGCCTCCCGGAGGCGCTGCCCCCACGGTGAAGCTCACCCCGCCGCC
>JAFSYV010000222.1 GCA_017443585.1 Lentisphaeria bacterium
CGGTCGTCGGACTCCCGGCGGACCCGGAAGTGGTTTTCCGCCGGACGCTCCCCCACGGCGAGACCGGGAGTGAGAAAGTGGGCCAGCACATTTTCCAGATGGTAACGCTCCCCCTTGAAGACGAAAGGCGTCATCTCCCCCGGCAGCGAGGCGGAATCGAGCTTATGCCACTCCTTGAAGGGCGTGGTCAGAGAAAGAGACGGATAAGGCCCCCCTTCCACGGGGACCTTCAGCGAAAAGACGTAGACCCACAAAAGCACGCCGGGAAGGTCGGCCATCCTGTCGCAGGCCGTCCGGCAGCCCCGGGCGGCGAACTCGGAAACGACGGAATCCGCTTCGGCCCGGTTACGGGGGAGAAAGAGGGCGTAATCGGGAAGAGGCGTCGCGTAAAGGACCTTGTGGTCCGTCAGAGCCTGCAGAAGGTCCCCCGCGACGCCGACGGTCAGATCCTCCCACGCAAGACGGTGTTTTTCCCTGAAGGCGGCGATACCCGCGACGATGAACGAACGCTCTTCTTTCACTTTTCTTTCCTCCCTTTCGATGAAACAAAAGGGAGAACGAAGAAACTTTTCAGCGCTCTTCGTTCCCCCTCGGGTCCGGTGAGAATTACCGGGATTATTTGCTGAACAGCCGCTTCAGCAGCCCGGTGAAACCGGCGCCGTGACGGGCTTCGTCCTTGGCCATCTCGAAGACGGTGTCGGCGATGTCGTCGTAGCCCAGCTTGCGGGCGCGCTTGGCCAGTTCCAGTTTTCCGGCGCAGGCGCCGCCTTCGGCTTCGGCCCGGAGCTGGAGGTTCTTCTTGGTGCAGGGAGTGACCACTTCGCCCAGCAGTTCGGCGAACTTGGCGGCGTGCTCGGCCTCTTCGAAGGCGTAGCGCTTGTAGGCTTCGGCCACTTCGGGATAGCCCTGACGCTCGGCCTGACGGCTCATGGCCAGGTACATGCCCACTTCGCAGCATTCGCCGGTGAAGTTGGCCCGGAGCCCGGCCACCACTTCGGCATCGAGCCCTTCGACCGAGGCGATCTTGTGCTCGATGGCCCACTTGGGCTCACCGGATTCCTGACGGGTGAACTTGGAAGCGGGAGCCTTGCACTGGGGGCACCGGACCGGGGGTTCATCGCCTTCGTAGACATAACCGCAGACGCTGCAAACGAACTTAGCCATTTTTCGAACCTTTCTTTTGTTGGGTGGATGCGGACGGCAATCGGCCGCCGCCGTTGTTTGCCTATATAAGATAACCTCTTGAACGGGAAAATGCAAGCGGCAAAATCACTCCCGATAGAGGAAATCCAGCAGGAACCGGCAGCCTTCCCGCAGACTCGCCGTCTCCAGTTTTTCCTCCCGCGTATGGGCCCCCGAGCCCCGGCAGACGCCGAAGCAGATGGCCGGGATCCCCATGGAAAGGGGGATGTTGCAGTCGGTGGAGCCGGAACGCTCCACGGCCTCCATCCCCAGCACTTCCTTCACCGAGGCGCCGAAACGGGCTTTCAGTGCGGCGAAGGGAGCTTCCGGCACGGGCCCCGAGCAGGGCCGGTCGCCGATCTTTTCCACTGCGACCTCCACCCCTGCGGCACGGAAGCACTCCACGGTCTGTTCGAAGACGCGCTGCATTTTGGCGAGGCAGTTCCGGTTGTCGGAACGGTACTCGTAAAGCATTTCCGCCTCCTGGGCGATGGTGTTCACGGAGGTCCCGCCCGAAATGCAGCCCACGTTGTAGGTGGTCCTGCTGTTCCCTTCCACGGGGACCTTCACCGTGTAGAGCATGGAAATCATGGCGGCGAGCTGGTGGATGGCGTTCCGGTTGCCGAAACTGCCGAAGGAATGGCCCCCTTCGGTCCGGACCGTCACCTTGTAGCGGTGGGAGCCCACCGCCAGCGTGACCATACGGCCCATGCAGCTGGAATCGAGGGAAATGAACTCCTTGATCCGGGGACCGTAGTCCGCGGCGATCTGCCGGGAGCCTTTCAAATTGCCCAGTCCCTCTTCGCAGGAGTTGGCGACGAAAAGAACTCCTTTCTTCCCCGCGGGGAAGTTTTCCCGGAAGAAGCGGGCGCAGACCATGAGCACCGCCAGATTGGCCGTGTCGTCGGTGACGCCGGGGGCGTGGATGAAGCCCTCCTTTTCCACCATGGGCATGGGCTCCGTGTCGGGGAAGACCGTGTCGGTGTGGGCCATGACCACCGTGATGTCGTTGGAATCCGTCACGTTGACGGGGGCGAGGACGTTGAGGGCCCGGTCGACGGTGACATTTTCGAAACCGTTGGCGATGAACCACTTTTTGCAGTATTCGGCCCGCTTTTCCTCATGGTGCGAGGGGGCGGGGATCCCGCACAGTTCCCGGACGATTTGAAGCGCCTCGGGGTGGGCCTTTTCCGCGTATGCGGCAATTGTTTTCTGACTGACCATAGTAAAAAAACCTTTCAGAGTTTGACCGTGCCGATGCCGTCTTTGCCGATGGCGATCTCCACGCCCCAGGGTTTGCTCATGGCGGCGAAACGCTCCATGATGCCCGCGGAAGCGAGCTTCCGGGGCCAGCCGTTCCGGGAACGGGGAAGGTTGAAATATTCCTCCACGGGGAGCAGTTCCAGCTTGACCAGTTCGCCGTGGGCGACCTCCCAATAGGGGACCACCGCCTGGAACATGACGGGGTCGTAGCACAGCCCCCGCTTGCCGTTGGCGGAACGGTTGTTGAAAAGCACGTCCAGCCGCTCGTTGCCGTCGAGCTTCTGCTTGGCGAACATGCCGTCGGGAGCCCGCAGGATCGTTTCCAGCTGATTGATGAAGTCCCCGAGGCAGTAGAAGACGGGCTTCCCCTTGTAGATCTCCATGGGCCGGAGCAGATGGGGCCCCGTGCCGACGATGGCGTCGGCCCCCGCGTCGATGCAGGCATGGCTGAAGAGCACGGAGACCTGGTCCACCGTCTCCTTGGAGCGGCCTTCGAGCACGTGGTTGTGCATGGCGACCACCACGTAATCGGCCATGAAGCGGGCCTCGGCGATGGCGTCGGTGATGCGTTTCATATCCCGTTCATCGGGAGTGCAGCGGATCTCCGCCTTTGGCCCCTCCTCGAACATGAGTCTCCCGAAGGGCTGTTCCGTCTCCTTGAGCTGGGGCAGATAGCCTTCGGCCCGGATGATGTCGTCGGAAGCATTGATGAGGAGCGCGTCGGCGATGCGCTTCAGGTGGGCCATCTCCTCCTTGGGGAGCAGGTACTTCCGGTTGACGCGGACCCCGTTGATCCCCGGACGGCCGGGGAGCGAGGCGGTCTGAGCGCCCGCCATGCACTCCGGGTTGAAGGTCATGGTGCAGCAGATGAGGGCGTAGCGGCCGCTGGGAGTCTCCAGATAAGCCGGCCGGGAAGCGTCGGCGAGGGTGCGGCCGCTTCCGGCGAAGGGGAATTCCGCTTCCTCCAGATAGTGGACGGTGCGGAGCAGCCCTTCGGTGGAGTAATCCAGCGCGTGGTTGTTGGCCGCGCCGATGATGTTCACCCCGAATTTGCGCATGTCCTTGAGGACGCCGGGGGGCGAACAGAGCCAGCTGCCGCCCGACTGGGCTCCGGCATAGGATTCGAAATTATGCACGGTAGTTTCCAAGTTCGTGAACCGGAAATCCCCCCGCAGAATAAAATCGCGCACTTCGCCGAAGCCGGTGTACTCCCCTTCGAGGGGCAGACGCCGGGTGACCATGGCGTCGCCCGTGGCGGTACAGCGGAAGACGGGATCGGTGTAGTCGGACATGATTCGTTCCTTTCGATGTTTCGGGAATACGGAAAAAACCTATTTCACCAGATATTTGAGGGGAGCCCCCGATTTGCGGAATTCCAGATTGAACTCCGGCCAGTCCAGAGGCAGTTCGATGAGGGATCCGCCGCTCATGGCACGGGCCTGAAGCGCGCACTGGCCGGACTCCCGCTTTTCCCCGCGCTGGAGATGAATGAAGGCCTTGACCAGCATGCTCAGCGCGGTGGGTTTCCCCATGGAAAGCGTTTCCAGCGCGGCGGCGGAAGAGCCCTTCATGTACTGGGCGAAAGCCAGCCGCGGACGGTATTTTTCCGGTTCCCGGTCCAGGTCGATGAGCTGGCGGTTGTACCAGATCACGCTGTTCCAGTCCTTGTTCCCCGCGGCCTCGGCGGCGGCGGAAGTGAGGAAATCGCTGGTGTTCCGGCGGCTGTCCAGCAGCGAGGCGATCTTGGGTTCGATCTCGGGATCGGGCCCCGCCCCCAGCCGCCGGGCGGCCTCGTAAAGCTTCACCGCCTCGAACTGCCTCGTGGGGTCGGTGGCGAGAAGCAGCCGGGCCAGTTCCAGCTTCGGCATCGGGTCCTTGGGCAGCCGGGCTTCGGCCAGCCGGAGCAGTCCGGCGGCTTCGGCGTACTTGCCGTTGCCCGAAGCGATCATGGCGGCGGCCATCTGGAGCCGGGGATCTTCCCGGTGGCGCTTCAAAAGCGGCGCGATGACCGCGTCGGCGTTGCCGTAGCGGCGCAATGCGATGTAGGCATAGGCGGTGTCCAGCGCCAGATCGATGGAATCAGGCTTGGCGCTGCGGGCCCGGCTCAGCAGGGGAGCGGCGGCATTGTAATCGCCGCGGGCGGCCAGGGCCTTGCCCAGGAGCTCGGCGGCCTGGGCATTCTCCGGCGCCAGCTTCAGCGCGGTCCGGTAGTTCCAGATGGCCAGATCGGTCTTCTCGTCGTTTTCGGCCAGTTTCCCGGCGGAAATGTAGTCTTCGGCCTTGCCCACGGGCTTGACCGGGTCACCCGCCACGTAATCCGAATTGGCGAAGGCGGGCAGCGGCGGACGGGAGGCCAGTTCGTTTTCCAGCTTGCGCCGGATGTTGGAAAGTTCCTCGTTCAACTGCCGCTGCCGGTTCAGTTCGTCACGCATCTGCTCCAGCTGGGCGATGCGCACCTTGGCCTGAGCCAGCTCCGGAGCCAGATTGGCGGCCCCGGCCAGTTCCGCATTGACTTTGCGCAGTCGGGCCGCCTCGGTCTTGAGCCGGTTGAGATCGCCCAGATCGGCCTGGAGCGAAGCGAGGGTCGATTCCGCCTTGAGCCGCCGTTCCGCCAGATCGCTGTTGAGCCGCCGGAGCGTTTTGAGCTCCTCCTGCAGCCGCTGGCCCTCGGCGGAAACGTTCATCAGCTGCCGGTTGTGCTTCCGGAGCACGTCGGACTCCCTGCTGAGTTCCGTCAGGCGGGAGCCGGTGCGGGCCAGTTCCCGGCGCAGAGCGGCCATCTGCTCCATTTCGCCCCGGAGCCGGGCGTTGGTGCTGCGCTGTTCCGCCAGATCCTGTTCCAGGGTATTGTTCCGGGCGTTGACGTCCTTGAGCAGGCCGTTTTCCCGGCGCAGACGGTCGATCTCGGAAAGCTGGTTCCGCTCCCGCTCCTGCAGTTCGGCGAAACGCTTCTCCCAGACTTCCAGATAGGCGGCCCCCGCCTGCTGTTCCTTCTGCTTTTCGTTGTTGACCCGGGCCATCTGGGCTTCGCTTTCCCTGAGCGTGGTCTGAAGTTTGGCCAAGGTGGCGGCGTGGGCGGCATTTTCCTTTTCCCGCGCCTTGCGCAGCCGGGCCATCTGGATCTCGCTTTCCTTGAGACTGTCCTGAAGTTTCTTCAACGCCGCGGTCTGATAGGCGCCGGCGCTCTTCGCGCCCCGCATCTGGGCCAGCTGGGCCTCGCTTTCGTGAAGATTGGTCTGAAGTTTCTTGAGCATGGCGGCCTGCGAGGCGATCTCTATGCCGCGGGCGGCATTTTCCGCCTCGCGGACAGCTTGAAGCTGCTTCAGCTGTTCCTCGCTGGATCTGAGGGCGGTCTGAGCCTTCTGCATGGCGGCGGCCTGAGCCGCCCGTTCTGCGGCCTGATCGGCCCGCAGTTTGAGGAGCGTTTCCTCGTTCTGCTTCAGCGCGGTCTGAAGTCCCGTCAGGGTCTCCTGCCTTGCGGCGGCCTCGCGTTTCAGCCGTCTCACGCTGTTTTCCGCCGCGCGGAGCTGTTCAAGGGTTCTGGCCTGATCTTCGACCAGTCGGCGGCTCTTGGTGCGCAGCGTTTCCAGATTTTCGACGCTTTTTTCCAAAGTCCCGGCCTCGGCGGAAAGCTTTGCGATCTGCACCGAAGCCTTCTGCAGCTCTTCATCTTTCTTCGCCGCTTCGGTTTGGAGTTTGCGGAGCTGTTCCCGGATCTGAGTGAACTGGGCCAGCTGGGCTCTGAGCTTGGCGATCTCGTTTTCCCACAAAGCCCGGCCCTGCTCCAGCTCCAGATTGCGCTGTTTGAGTTTGGCCGCCTCGGCCGCGGCGGGAGCGGTCTGGGCCAGCTGGACCTTCAGCGCGGCCACTTCGGACTCCAGCTGTTTGGCCGTCGCCAGTTCCGCGTTGAGTTTGCGCAGCCGTTCCACCTCGCTCCTGAGCATCTTCAGATCGCTCAGCTGCTGTTTCAGTTCGGCATTTTCCCTGCCCATGGGGCGGAGCTGCTTGACCTCCTGTTCCAGACGGTTCTTCACGGCGTTGAGCTGTTCGTTGAAGCTCTGTTCCCGGCTCAACTGCTGCTTGAGATCGTCCAGTTCGGCCAGCCGGAGCTTGATCCGGGCCAGTTCGGCTTCCCTGGGTTTGGCGGCCTCGGCGGCCAGACGGTTCCGGCGGTTTTCCGCCTGGAGCGCGGTGAAGTTCTTCTGCAGTTCCTCGTATTTGGCCGAAAGCTCCTTCGCGCCGGAGCTGGCCCCGGTCAGCCGATTCACCCGCTCCTCGTAGTTGATCCTTTCGGCGTGGAGCTTGCGGTTTTCGGACTGGAGCTCCCTGGCGGTCCGTTCGAGGGCGTTCGCCTTGTCGCCCCGAAGCTTCACCTCGCCCTTGAGCGCGGCATTTTCCTGCTCCACCCGCAGGAGTTCGGCGCGGAGCTTGTTCTTTTCGGTGTTGGCGGCGGTCATGTTCTTGAACTCCTCGCTCTCGCGGAATTTCAGGCGGTCCTTCAGCGCGGCGTTTTCGTTTTTGAGGGTCTTGAGTTCACCGGCGCCGGCATTCTCGGTGTTCCGGAGGGTCTGGACCTCCCGGTTCAGGATGACCGTATTGGCCTTTTCCCGCTCCAGTTCCGCCTGCAGTTCGGTGTTTCTCCGCTTGAGTGCGGTGGCTTCGGCTTCGGCCGCGGTGCCCTTGCTCCGTTCGCCCGAGAGGCTCTGCCGGAGCAGTTCGCTTTCGCGTTCCGCCTTGCGGAGCGCGGCGGTGAGCTGCTGTTCGCTTTTCCGCAGTTCGGCCAGATCTTTCTGAAGGCGCGCCGCCTCTTCGGCCAGTTTCCCGTTGACCGCCTCGCCGGATTTCGAAGCCCGAAGTTTCTCCACATACCGGCTTTGGAGGTCCTGCAGCTCCTTTTCGAGCCGGTTGCCCCGGCTGCGGCTTCGGGCCAGAGCCGCTTCCAGCTCCCGGCGCTGTTTGGCTTCCGCGATCAGGCCGGCGGCCTGCTTCTCGTTTTCCCCGCGGAGCGCGGTCAGCTGGTTCTGCAGCGTGGCGTTCCGGGCTTCCGCCAGACGCCGGGCGTTTTCGGCGGACTGCAGCCCGGTCCGAGCCCGATTGGTCTCATTCCGGGCGATGGAGCTCTGCTGCTTGGCGGCGGCGTTCTCGCGCCGGGCCAGATCCAGCTGGAGCCGCAGGGCCACCAGCTGTTCCTCGAGGGCGCTGGCCCGCGTGTCGGGGGCGGCAACTTTGCTTTCCAGATCCCGGTAGCGCTTTTCGAGCAGGGAATAACGTTCGTTGAGGACCCGCTGGTCCCGGAGCAGATTGGCGATCTCGCTTTCGTAGTTGACCCGGGTGGAGTTCTTCCGCCGGAGTTCCTCCAGTTCGGCCTTGGTCTCGGCCAGCTGTTTGCGCAATTTTTCGCTTTCGGCCGAGGAGAGGCCGTCACCGCTCCCTCCCTGCCGGGTCTGAGCCGCAGGCCTGGGCGCTTCGGGCCCTAGGAAATTGCGCATCCTCTGGCTTTCGCGTTCGCAGTCGGCGATCCGTTCGGCGATGACCTTCTGGTTCCAGTCCGGACGGGCGGTACGGACCATCTTGTAGTATTCGAGGGCCTTGTCGAAGGCCTCCCTGGCCTTGACGTAATTGCCCTTGT
Source organism: Lentisphaeria bacterium (assembly GCA_017443585.1). GTDB lineage: Bacteria > Verrucomicrobiota > Lentisphaeria > Victivallales > Victivallaceae > UBA1784. The sequence continues at coordinate 8,075 of JAFSYV010000222.1, forward strand.
CCCGCAATTCTTCGCCCTGTTCGAAGGTGGTGTAGGCCATGCGCCAGGCGTCCCACGGCGACAGGCGCGGGGCGCCGGAAAGGACGCCGATGGTCAGAACGGCTCCGATCAGGATGGTCGTGAACTTGAGTCTCATACTCTGGCGTCTCCTCGAATTCGTTGTTCTTTCCTTGCTCTCCGCGCGGGGGATTCTTCGCCTCTCCGGGCCCCCGGACTGCCCTATTTCCCGAAAAAGAAGGTGAGAATGGTCTTGATGTAGGTGTCCCAGAACTCCCAGCTGTGACATCCGGGATGGGACTCGAAACGGTACTCCGGCCAATTCGCCGCCTGGAAGGCGTCGCGCATCTTCATGTTGTCCTGCCAGAGATAGTCCTCGGTGCCGCAGATCTGGATGATGCGGGGTTTGACGGGGGCCGAGGCGGCCTTTTTCAGGGAGTCGAAAAGGTCGTTTCCGTCGGCGGCCAGCTGCTCCGGCGATCCGAAGATGTCGTCGAACTGCCACGTCTTGTACCGGGGATCGTCGAATTTGGCGGCGATGTCGGTCACCGAGGACATGGCTCCGGCGGCGGCGAACTGCTCCGGACGGTTCAGCGCCAGCTTCAGCGTGCCGTAGCCCCCCATGGAAAATCCGGCCACGAAGGTGTCCTCCCGCCTGGTGCTCACCGGGAAGAGCTGGCTGACGATCCGGGGCAGTTCATCGGCGATGAAGGTCCAGTATTTCAGCCCGTGCTTCATGTCGGTGTAGAAGCTCCGGTCGATATTGGGCATGATCACCACCACGTTGTAATCGGCCACATAACGCTCGACGGAGGTGCGCCGGATCCACATGGAGTGGTCGTCCGAAAGGCCGTGGAGCAGGTAGAGGACCCGGTATTCCCGCCGCGGGCCCGGAACTATTCCCTCCCAGTACTGGGGAACGATCGCGTTGAGGGCGCAGCTTTTTTCCAGCGCCGCCGAATGGATCTCACATTGAAACAGTGCCATGATTTTTCATCTCCTCATCAAAAACCGAACTCGGGCTGGATGATTCCCAAATCATCGTCCCCGTCGGTGTCTTCCGTTTTTTTCGCCGGGCGGGCGGGCTTTCCACTCTCTTTCGACTCCACCGGGTCCGCGGGGATCTCGCCCAGAAGCGGCGTATCGTCCCCTGCCGGCTCGGGCTCGGGTTTCTTCTCGGGCTCGGGTTTCTTCTCGGGCTCGGGGTTCTTCGCGGGCTCAGGCTTCTTCTCGGGCTCGGGGTTCTTCGCGGGCTCAGGCTTCTTCTCGGGCTCGGGCTTCTTCTCCGGCTCAGGCTTCGGCTCGGGTTTCTTCTCCGGCTCGGGCGGCACCGCAGGCGCCGGGCTTTTTCCCGGCTCGGGTTTCTTC
>JAFSYV010000223.1 GCA_017443585.1 Lentisphaeria bacterium
AGGGACTTTTCGCCCAGCGCCCGGAAACGGTAGGTGGGAATGGAAATGTGGGTGACCGCCCCCGGTTCCAGGCTCCGGGTGAAGAAATACTCCATCTCCTTTTTGTCCTTGGTCATGACCAGGATCAGGAGGGGCCAGAAGCCGTTGGCTTCCGCGTCCCGGTCGGAATCCACCTTCAAATCGAATTCCAGAGAGGTGTATTTGTTGAAGTCGATCCCCTTGGGCCCGAAGGAGCCGAGGAGACTGGGCCACTTCTTGCCGTTGGAGTGGTCCACCTTGATCGTTCCGAGGACTTTGCCCTTGCCGCGGGAGAGCGTGGTCTCGGGGTCGAGGCCCTTCCAGTCGGTGATGGGCAGGATCTTGCGGTGTTCGCCGCCGCCCCGGGCCGGTTCCGGAACGATCCCGCTTTTGGGATCGAAGATGACCGAAGAGGCGACGGCATCGGGAGCGTTTTCGGGGAACGCGCGCAGTTTCACGATCAGCGCGGCCATCCGGGCCCGGAATCCGTCGAACTCCGCATGGGGCGGCAGGTGCTCGTACATGTAGACCTTGGCCGGACGGATGGCTCCCCAGACGGTGCGCAGAAGTTCTTCCGCCTCCTGAACCAGCTTCCTGACTTCGGGCCGGGTGGAATTGCGGCGCTTCACCACCGCGTCTTCGAGGGTATAGATGTAGCGCATGTCGTCGATGCCCTGCCGGTAGCACTCCCAGTAGCTCCCGAGAAGGACCGTGCCGTCGGGCAGGAGCAGGTGGCCGCCCGAGTTGCCGATGCGGAAGGGCCTCATGTTCCGCCAGAGGTAGGCGATGAGCACCTGATAGCCGCTTCGCCAGAAGCCCAGACCGAAGACCGTCCGGCCCCCGTGGCACATGACCGACATGTCCTTGTTCGAGTAGGTGGCGTAGTTGGGATAGCACCAGTACTGCTTGTCCCCCTTCGTCGCCGTCTCGTAGTCGAAGGCGAATTGGCCGCTGCAGAAGACGTCGTAAAGCTGGTCGTTCCCCCGGCTCCTTTCGGGGAGCGAGGTGATGTAGGTCGTGCAGCCGTGCTTCTTGAAGACCCCGTAGATCTTTTCCACGAAGGGCATGGAACCGGGATCGGGTTCGTCCTGCGGGTTGAAGACCAGCTTCGGACTCCCCAGCGTCTTCAGGTAGTCGAGCCACTTCCGCAGCGCGTTGTCGGACCAGACGTAAAGCTCGGGAGGGATCTTGGAGCAGTCGATGCCCGTCAGGTGGTGATTTTTCACCTTCAGCCCGGTTAAGCGGTGGTAGAGCGACATGGTGGAAGAGCCGGGAACGGGGATGGGGGCGTCCGCCGGGAATCCGGCCTCCCGGAGCTCCTGCAGCGCCGGAGCGAAGTTGGGGATCATGTAGGAGTCCTTCACCCCCGTGGGCAGATTGCCCCAGGTCATGTAGAAGGTGGGAGGCATGGTAAGTCCGTACTCCCGCATCCGCTTGAACTCGGCCAGCTGGACCTTGTGGAGCAGGGCCGGGTTGTTCTTGTGCTGCTGGTAGAACCAGTGTTTGGGCGTCCGGATGTGGTAGTTGTAGGCCGAATAGTTCTTGTGGGGATCTTGCTTGAGTTCGAAGGGGAGGACCGACACGCGGAAGGGCAGTTTCACCGGCGTTTTCAGAGCACCGTGGGTGATGGAAAAAGTGCCGGAAAAGTCTTTCCGGTCGGCGGGCAGCCGGAAGGTGAGCGTGTAGCGCTGGACCTCGTGGGCCTTGGCCGGGCAGGGTTCGGCGTCCGCCAGAAACTCCGGCTGGAGCCGGTAACGCTTGTCCCTGGGCGTGATGACGAAGGAGTTGTAGAAGGGGTAGATCACCTTCCAGTAGCAGATCTGGCGCAGTTCACCCGGAACGGGGCAATTTTCGACCTTGACCTGAAGATCCCGCAAATCCGTCAGGGGAACGAGGGAAAAGGTCATAGTTATGTACTGCCCCCTCGCTCCCCAGCTCCGGAGTTCGTCGATCCTTTCGTGGGCGAGGAAGCGGGTGTTCCGGTAGACCACGTCGGTCATGGGGCGGGTGAAGAGGGCGAACCCGCGCTCCTTTTCGAGGGGCGTGAAGGAACACCCCGGCGAGTGTTCGATGAAGGGATCCTCCTTCACATCGGGGGGGACCGTTTCGTTCTGGACCGGCAGGGCATTTGCCGTGAGAGCGGAGAGAAACAGCGCGGCGAGAAATTGCGATTTCATGTTTTCGGAACTCCTTCGTTGAGATCAGATGCCCGCCTCGGCGGCGAGGGCGCGGAAGTTTTTCACCCGGTGAAGCGTAACAAGGTTGTTGTCGTGTTGGTTTCTGGCCTGTTCGTCTCCGGAGCGGGCCGCGATGAGCAGATCATTTCCGCAGATCGCCATGTGGGGATAACTGCGGGCGGCGTTTTCCGCCGGACCGAAAGCCACCGTGCCCAAGTCCTGCCAGCTGACGGCGTCGCGGGAGCACCAGAGCACCAGTTTCCGGCGGTTGGAAATGGGGCCCGTGAACCCTCCTGCGAAGACCGTCCGGGGCTGATTGGCGGCGAGGAAGTAGAGTTGACTTTCTTCGTCGAAAAGGGGATGGAATTTGAGGGCTCCCCCCGGAAAGGGAACGACGAAGAGGGGAAGCTCCTTCATCCGGCCGGGGAACAGCGTGATCTCGAGGGAGCCGTCCGGGTGCTCGATGCCTTTGAGCAATGCGCCCAGCTGGAATCCCGGCGTGTTGAAGCGGCTGCAGAGCAGAAAACTGTTCTCTCCGGGCGTGTAAAGGTGGCCGCAGCCGGGAGAGACGGGGAGAACGTGGGTCTCCAGGATCCCCGGATACCAGTCGGCCCCGAGGTCGCAGAGCTCCCGGAATTTTCCGCAGAGGGGATCGGCGTCGAAGGGCGGGGAAAAACGCCAGTTTTCGGCCTTGCACAGATCGGCCTCTTCGGGCGCGGACATGAAGAACTGCCGCACGTTGGGCCAGACGCACCCGGCGGGATTGTACTGTTCGTAGACCAGATAGCCCCGTCCGTTGCGGTATACGGGCGTGGTGGAGCTTTGGTGCCACGGCCGCTTCGCGTCGGACCTCAGCACGGCGGGTTCGCTCCAGTGCTCGCCGTTGTCGCAGCTTTTGCTGATGACCAATTCGGGGGCGTTGCCCAGGGCGTAGAGGGCCTTCCCGGCGCGGAAGAGGATCTCGTGCCGCATGGGGAGACGATCCGCGCTTTCGCGCCATGTCGTCCCTCCGTCGTCGCTCAGGAACAGCCGGACCTGATTGCCCGCCGGATAATCTCCCAGACGGCTCCGGGGCCCTTCCAGCGCGGCGGTGCCGGGTCCGCCCAGGTCGACGGCCGCGATGATCCGGCCGCGCTCCCCGACGAGCAGGGCAGGGGTGAAGCAGAAGATCGACTTCGGGTCGGGAGAGCGGAAGAGGATCTTTTCGTCGGCGATGAGTTTCATTTGCAAATCTCCAGTTCACTGCGGCGGGGGATGGCGGCGGCGGCTCCCGGCCGGGAGACGGCGATGGCGGCGGCGGCGGCCCCTTCGGTCAGGGCCTGCCGCACTCCTTCCCCGCGGGCTATGGCGGCGACGTAGAATCCGGTGAAAGTGTCCCCGGCCCCGGTGGTGTCCACCACCTTCGGCGCGGGGAAGGCCGGGACGAAGACCGTTTCGCCGCCGGGCGAACGGAACTCCGCTCCCTGCGCTCCTTTGGTGGTGACGGTATTGCAGGCGGCGAATTTTTCCGGAACGGCGGCGCGGAGCGCGGCGGATTCCTCTTCGTTCACAAGGAGCGTGTCGGCGAGTTCGAGGGGGAGTTCCGCGATCTCCGGCGTGAGCGGCGACGGATTGAAGAAGATCCGCAAGCCCTTCGCGGTGGCGCTTCGGAAGATCTCCGGCAGGGAGGAAATTTCGTTCTGAAGCAGAAGGATGTCGCCGGAAGTCATGCGGGCGAGGGCTTTTTCCGCCAGTTCCGGCGTCACGGCGTGATTCGCGCCCCCGTTGACCAGGATGGCGTTTTCGCCGTCCTTCGCCACCTGGATCAGGGCGTAACCTGTGGGGACGTCGTTCAGCACGGCGATGCCGGAGCACTCCGCGCCTTCCGATTCGAGGAGCTCCCTGAGGAACAGCCCGTCGGCGCCGATGGCTCCCGCGTGGAGCACTTCGGCCCCGGCGCGGGCCAGGGCGACGGACTGATTGAGCCCCTTGCCCCCGGCGAAGCGGGCGAAGGAGAGGACCGGGGCCGTTTCCCCCGGCCTCACGATGTGATCGACCCGGTTGACCAGATCGATGTTGAGGGAACCGATGTTGAGGACTTTCATTTCAGGCGTTTTCTTTCGTTCAGAGACCGAACTCCTGTTTGAGCTGTTCCACAAAGCGGTCGATGACGCTTTCGCTCTCGATGGGGCGCGCGGGCCGGATCATGTGAGGCGACATGATCCCCAACTTGCTGAGGCCGTATTTCAGCCCCGCCGCCACGCCGCAGCAGATGTTTTCCCGGAACTGGTAGATCTTCTGCAAAGCTTCGATGCCCTGCTGGAACTTCCGCACCTTTTCCGTTTCGCCCGCGCGGTAAGCCCGGTAGAGCCCCACGAAAAACTGCGGCGCCAGATTGGCTCCGCTGTTGACGCCGCCGCAGGCTCCCGCTTCCAGCGCCTTGCCCAGCAGCGCGTCGGGGCCCATGAAGAGCGAAAAGTCCTCCCGGTTGCGGAGCTCCGCGGCGAGCGTTGCGAAATTGGCGAAGTTGCCGGAGCTGTCCTTGCACCCGGCGATCCCCGGCAGTGCCGCGATCTCGGCGAGAAGCCGGGGCTGCATGTCGATCTTGGTCATGCCGGGCATGTTGTAGACGTAGACCGGCAGGGGCTGCTCCAGGGTGAGGATCCGGAAAAACTCCAGCAGTTCCGGCTCTTCCAGAGGGAGGTAGCAGGGGGGCGCGGCCACCACGCCGGAAG
>JAFSYV010000224.1 GCA_017443585.1 Lentisphaeria bacterium
GAGCGTCACGTCGTACTTCAGACAGATCTTGAGGATCTTGTCGAAAGCGGTGTAGAAAGGGTTCTCCTTTTTGTGCTTTCCCATCCACGCGGCGAGGAGCGCGCCGCCACGGCTGACGATGCCCAGTTTCCGTTTCAGCGCGAGGGGCACGTGAGTCCGGAGCAGGCCCGCGTGGATCGTCATGTAGTCCACTCCCTGTTCCGCCTGTTCGCGGATCACCTGCAAGATCTCCTTTTCGCCGAAGTTTTCGCTGCCGAAACGGGCCACCACTTCGTAGACGGGGACGGTGCCCAGAGGCGCGGGGCACTGGGCGATGAGTCCGGTGCGCATGGCTTTCAGGTCGCCGCCGGTACTCAGGTCCATGACCGTGTCGGCGCCGTACTTCAATGCGATCTTGAGCTTGGACCGCTCCGAGCCGGGGCAGCTGGAGACCGCGGAATTGCCGATGTTGGCGTTGATCTTGGTGAAAAGTTCCCGGCCGATGCCGCAGGGCGAAAGGTTCCTGTGGTTGACGTTGGCGGGGATCACGATCCTGCCGTCGGCCACCCGGCGGCGGATGAATTCGGGGGTACGTTTTTCCTTGGCGGCAACTGTTCTCACCGCGTCGCTGATCCGCCCGGAGCGGGCGATTTCCATTTGTGTCATTTCCGGTTCACCTCGTGTTTAGTCTTCGGTTCGGAAGGGCCGCACCGCACCGGGCTGTCCGCGCCTTCTTCAGAATGACACTTTTCCGGGCAGCTCCCTACGTCGGCATGATCCGAATCAGGTTGCGGGAAGAGCCGCGTTCCGGCGCCTTCCTCCGAGGGGTCGAAGTCATGAACTTCCTCTCAGTCCGTCGGGCGGACTCCCCCGTACCTGCTCCCTAATGTATCACGGCGGGGCGCTTTTGTCAACACTCAAGCGCGAAAAATATGCGTTTTTTTTGCCAATTGCTTGAAAAACGCGCCCCGAAGTGCTATTGTAAGTGAGGGGCAATGCCCCGGTGTGAGATATGTGTGAAAAGGTTTTCTGATGAAAAGGACATTCGTTATCTGTGCGGCACTGCTTGTGTCGCTTGCAGTTCTGCCCCTCGCGGGCGCCCGCAACAACTTCGCTCCCCGGCAGGAGCGCTATTTCCGGATCGGAGATAAAAAGACCCTCGTCATGGTGAAGGACGGGAAGGCGGCCTTCGAGATCGTCCACGGGGGAACTCCCGCGGCCAAATACGCCGCCCGTGAGGCGGCAACCGTGTTGGGCAAGGCCTTCGGATGCTCCTTCAAGGTGCGACCGAAAGCTTCGGGAACGGTTCCCGCCGTCATCATCGGCGACGGGGCCTTCGCGGCGAAGAACGGCATCGACCTCAAAAAACTGGACCGGGACGGCTTCGTCATCAAGACCGCCGGGAACGGCGTCGTCATCGCCGGACGGGACGATCCGAAGGGCGATCCCCTCAAATCCTGCTACGGCTACGGGGTCATGTTCGAACGGGGCAGTCTCTACGGGACCTACGAGTTTCTGGAGCGTTTCCTCGGGGCGCGGTTCTACTTCCCCGGTGAGATGGGGACGGTCATTCCTCAACTCCGGGAGTGGGCTCTGCCCGCCATCGACATTTCCGACCGGCCGGACTTCAACCAGCGCCGGATCACCTACGGCACCCCCGATTACTGCGGGATCCCCGGCAAGGTGAAGGCGGTGAACTATCAGCGGCTGCGGCTGGAGACCATGGGGATCCCCAACTGCCACGGACTTGCCTTCCTGCAGTTCATCCCGCGCTTCGCCAAGACCCATCCGGAGTATTTCGCGCTCCAGACCAACGGTGAGCGTCACTTCGACACCAAGGCGGCCCGGCCCAGCAGCCGGAACGGCCAGATCTGTTTCTCGAGCGGCATCAAACAGGTCATCATCGACGATGCCGAAGCCTTCCTCAAGGGGAAACCGGCTTCCAGCCGGGGGATCTCCAACTGGTCCTGGTCCCGCTATCCCCGGATGCCCTACTTCAACATCATGCCCAACGACTCCTGCTATCCCTGCCAGTGCGGGAAGTGCAAGGCGCACTTCGACAAGGGGAAGAAAGCCGGAAGCGACTTCATCTGGGACTTTTTCATCGACATCGCCGAAGAGGGACTGAAGCGGAAACTTCCGGGCGAGTTCACCACCATGGCTTACGCCAACTACCGGGAGATCCCTTCCCGGAAGATCCCCGACAACCTGCTGGTCATGCTGGCCATGCGGGGCCCCTGGAATGCGCTCAGTCCCGCCGTGGCGGAACGGGAAATGGCCGTGCTGGAGGCGTGGAGCGCCAAACTCGGGGGCAAGACCTGGCTCTGGACCTATCCCCAGGGCAATGCTGCGGTGATCCCCTGCACGGCGCCCCTGGCCGTGGGGCGCTTCTATCAGGCCTGTGCGCCGTATATCTTCGGCGCCTACATGGAAGCCGAGACGAGCGTCTTCCTCTTCAGTGCTCTGAACTACTACGTTTTCAGCCGGGTGGCCTGGAACAACGCTGTCGACGTCAAGGCCGTCGTGGATGAATACAATTCCCTGATGTACGGTCCCGCCGCGGCGGAAATGGGACAGATCCTCGCCCTGACGGAAAAACAGTGGCTGACCTGTGTGGGCAACTCCGTCGAGACGCCCGCCGGGCCCGTGACCAGATTCCCCTCGGAAATCGAACTGTGGACGAAGTATTACGGCACGGATTTCATCAAAAAGATCGACACGCTCTTCGACCTGGCGGAAAAGCGCGCGGCGAAGGAGAAAGAGCCCCTCGCCCGGATCCGCTTCATGCGCCGGGAGTGGTGGGGGCCCGTGAAGGCCGCCCGTGAAAAGTGGCTCAAGTCGGTTTCCGCCAAGGTCCACTGGACCGCGGTCATGCCGGAAAAGGATTGGAGCGACCCCATTTTCCTGCTTCCCATGCTTTCACGGGGCGTCATGCCCGACGCCGAGGTCCGTACCCGGGTGCGGATGAAGCGTGACGCGGCGAATTTCTACTTCGAATTCGACTGCGAAGAGCCCCGGACCGATGCCATGGTCACGCCCCGGCATCCACGGGATTATCCCCGCATCTGGGAAGATCCCACCGTGGAGGTCCAGCTGGATCCCGCCGGGGAGGGGAAGGTGCGTTATCAGTTCATCGTCAGCGCCGCTGGGGACGTGACGGACATCAGGTTCGTCAACGGGTTGCCCGATCTCCGGTGGAGCGCCGGCTGCAAAGTCAAAAGCGTCATCACGTCCGGGAAAGGCTACAAGGTGGAACTGACGATCCCCCGCAAGGACTTGGAACCGGCCGTTCCCGGCAAATTCCGGGCCAACTTCAACCGCTACCGGCCGCTGAAGGGCGTTTTCGTCCAGCCCTTCTACACCTGGAGTTGCTTCGTCCGGAACTTCGGCGACCTGGAAAACTTCGGCGTCATCCGTTTCGACGGCAAGGAGCCGCCCCAGCTGATCCGGGACGGGGACTTCCGGAGCCCGATCCGGGGTCGTTTCGCCGGGCCCTGGGCCTCGACGAAGCCCTTGACGAAGGACCCGAAAACCTTCGTCTTCGGCGGCGAATCGATGCTGCTCAAGGACGGGCAGATGCTGGTCCAGTATCTGAAGAAGGAGAATTTCAAGCCCGGAAAGGAGTACGTGCTCTCCTTCTGGACGAGGGTTTCGGCGGGCATGGAGTTCAATGTCCGTTTCGACGAAGGCTCCGGGTACGTGCAGATATTCCCGAGAATCCCCGTCCGGGGGCCCCAGGAGTGGATCCGTCAGGAATTCCGCTTCAAGATCAACGAGAATTTCGGCGGCAAGCGGGGCGGCTATCTCAGATTCCAGCCCCACGGCAAAAAGGGTTCCGTCTGGCTCAACAAGGTGAGACTTTACGAGGTCCAGGGAAAATAGGGAGAATTACGGATGAAGAAGACGGGTTTTCTTTCGGTCGCGCTTCTGTTGTGCGCGGTGTCGCTTTACGGGGGCCGGGGTGATTTTCAGCCGAAGCTTCCCCGGCATACCGGCATCGACAAAAGCGTTTCCGTGGAGCTGGTGAAAAACGGCGTCCCCGGGTTCGAACTGGTCCGGGGTTCCTCCAATGTGGCCAAATTTGCCGCCGAAGAGGCCGCCGCCGTCCTGAGCAAGGCCATCGGCGTCAAGATCCCGATCCTGACCAAAGCCTCCGGCAAAGTGCCCGCCGTCATCATCGGCGACGCGGCCTACGCGGCGAAGAACGGCATCGACCTCAAGAAACTGGACCGGGACGGCTTCGTCATCCGGACCGTCGGCAAAGACGTCCTCATCATCGGCCGGGACGACCCCAAAAAACGGCCCCTGAACGACGTCAAGGGCTACGGGCTCATGGCCGAGCGGGGCAGTCTCTACGGGACCTACGATTTCCTCGAACGCTTCGCCGGAGTCCGCTTCTACTTTCCCGGCGAGGGCGGCACGGTGATCCCTCCCATGAAGGAGTGGTCCCTGCCCAGGATCGACATCTACGACCGTCCCGACCACTGCCAGCGGCGGATCTCCTGCGGAAATGTCTGCTCCTTCGACGGGCTCCCCGCCAACACCCGTGCGCTGAACCATCAGCGGCTCCGTCTGGAGACCATGGCCATCCCCAACTGTCACGGCCTGGCCTCCCTCGAATTCATCCAGCGCTTCAAAGAAAGCCATCCCGAATACTTCGCGCTGCAGCGCAACGGTCTGCGCCACTTCGACACCAAGGCCGCCCGGCCCAGCAGCAGAAAAGGGCACATCTGTTTTTCCAGCGGCATCGACAAGGTCATCGTGGACGATGCCGAGGCCTTTCTCACCGGCATGGACTCCAAAACGCGCGGCATCTCCTACTGGTCCTGGTCCCGCTTCCCCAAGGGTGTGCCCTACTTCAACATCATGCTCAACGACTGCGACTATCCCTGCCAGTGCGAGAAGTGCAAACCCCATTGGAATACGCCTCAGGAACACAGCGACTTCATCTGGGCGTTCTTCTCCAGGATCGCCAATGAGGCGAAACAGCGGAACCTGCCCGGCGACCTTACCACCATGGCCTACGGCAACTACGGCCGCGTTCCTCCCTTCGACATTCCGGACAACCTGCTGGTCATGCTGGCCATGCGGGGACCGTGGAACGACCTTTCGCCCAAGGCCCATGCCAAGGATATGAAACGCCTTGTCGACTGGACCGCAAAACTCAGGAGCAAGACCTGGCTGTGGACCTATCCCCGGAAGGGCGACGACGCCATCGACGGGATCCCCGACTACGCGCCCGCCGCCGTGGGCCGGTTCTTCAAAGAGACGGCTCCCTATATTTTCGGGACCTATATGGAAGCGGAAACCGACGTCTACCTTTTCAGTGCGCTGAACTACTACGTCTTCAGCCGGGTGGCGTGGAACAATCAGACCGATGTCGAAGCGCTCCTCGAGGAGTACTTCCGGAAGATGTATGGCCCCGCCGCCGGGGAAATGGCCGAGATCGGTAAAATTCTGGAAAAGACCTGGCTCACCTGCGCGGGCCGCTTCGCGGAAACGCCCGAAGGCTCCAAGACCGACTTCCCCTCCGAGGTCGAGCTGTGGACCAAATTCTACGGTGAAGAGACGCTCAAGCGCGTCGGCGCCCTCTTCGCCCGGGCCGAAAAGAAGGCCGCCGCGGACCCTGCCGCTCTCGTGCGCGTCCGCTTCATGCGCGAGAAGCTGTGGAACAAGGTCCTCGCCGCCCGGACCAAGTGGCTCGCCGCCACCTCTTCCCGTGAGAATTGGACCGCCGTCATGCCCGAAAACAAGTGGAGCGAACCCCTCTGGCTCCGTCCGGTGGGCGTGAAGAAGGGCAAGACGGTCGAAGCGCCGGCGGCCGCCATCGTGCGGATCAAACGCGATGCGGAAAACTTTTATTTCAAATTCGACTGCGAGGAGCCTCATACCGATGCCATGGTCGCCCCGAAGCGTCCGGCGGGGTACGCGCGGCTCTGGGATGACAACACCGTCGAAGTCCAGTTGGTCCCGGCGGGGCAGGGGACGACCCGTTTCCAGTTCATCGTTTCCTCTTCCGGCTGTCTGCAGGAACTCCGGCATAACGGCAAGATCGTCGAAAAGAACTGGCACGGCGGGGCCAAAGTCCGGACCGCCGTCACTCCCGGAAAGAGCTTCACCGTGGAGCTGACGGTCCCCCGGAAGTCTCTGCCCGCGCCCGTGCCGGGCAAGTTCCTGGCCAACTTCAACCGCTGCCGCATACTCAAGGGCGTTTCCTGCCACCCCCACTACACCTGGAGCTTCTTCGCCCGCTCCTTCGGCGATCAGGACAACTTCGGGAGGATCCTCTTCGAAGACAGGAGCGCTCCCCGGCTTTTGCAGGACGGGGACTTCGCCGGTCCCGTCAAGGGGCGCTGGCTGGGCAAGTGGTTCACCTCCAAAAAACCGCCGGAGAAGGACAAGACCGACTTCGTCTTCGGCGGCGAGTCGCTGCGGCTTCCCGGCGGGGAGACTCTTGCCCAGTATTTCGACTTCAAGCCGAATACGGAATACATCCTCACTTTCTGGCTGAAGATGGCCGACAAGACCCAGTTCGACGTGCGCATCGACGAGGGCAACGACTACGTCACCAAGTGTCCGCGGCGGAAGATCGCCGGCCCCCAGAAATGGATGCGTCAGGAATACCGGTTCAAGACCCACGGCAAGAAGCCGACCCGCCAGCCTTACTTGAGATTTCAGGCTTTCGGCGAGGGCGGCGCCGTCTGGCTCGACCGGGCGGAACTTTCGGAAGTCACCCCCAAATAAAGAGGAGTCAAGAGCACAAAATGAGTTTTTCGATCGAGCTTTCTTCCGGTGCGAAACGCCGTTTCACGCTGATCGAACTGCTGGTGGTCATCGCCATCATCGCGATCCTCGCTTCCATGCTGCTGCCTGCGCTGCAGCAGGCGAGGGGCCGGGCCCGGACAGCCGCCTGCGTCAACAACTTCAAGCAGCTGGGGATGATCTTCCAGCAGTACGCCGAAGACAACGGCGGTTTCCTGCCCCACAAGACCACCGAGGGGGGAACGCCGCTCCGCCGCTACAAGTCATGTCTGTGGCGGTATGACCAGAAGCTGTGGAACTTCCCTCATGCCGAAGAGCATCTGGGCGGCTGGGATCGAAACAACACCACCAAGACCTGGAACAAGGGCAAATACATCTGCCCCGGCGCGGAACTGGCCGAGTTCGAGGTCATGGTCAAGGCGGGCATGAACACCGCCACCAACGTGTATTACAACTCCTTCGGCATCTGCCATGCCTTCATCCAGCGGGGAAAAGACCAGGAGGGCGCCATTCCCAAACTGAACATGATCCGGTTTCCCTCGAAGCTTTTCTATATGGCCGACAGCAACGGCGGCCGGCAGCTGAGCTATGACAGCGATCCCTCCCAGAAAGGCGACGGCAGCAGCCTTTCCCTGCGGCACGGGGGCGGCTCCAACATCTACCATGTGGACGGCCACGTGGGCTTCAGGAAGCGGGACGAATTCCCCGTGACCTACAAGAAGGGCGAATACTGGATGAGCTGGCACTGGGCTTTCCGGGACCACAAGGACGGCTACAAGCTGTATCATTATTGAAAGACAATGAAAGATGAGAAAAATGAAGAATCGGGACTTGGGACGGGCCCATCGGAACGGGCGGGATTTTACCCTGATCGAGCTGCTGGTCGTCATCGCCATCATCGCTATCTTGGCCAGCATGCTGCTGCCTGCCTTGCAGCAGGCGCGGGCGCGGGCCCACATCACCGCCTGCTCCAACAGTTTTCACTCCGTGGGCAAGGCGGGGCTTATGTACAGCGACGACAACAAAGGGTTCTATCCCATGCTCTACAACGCCGACCGCTGGAGTCTTTCCAGCCGTTTCGCTCTGGCGGGCGACAAGACGGGGAAACTCACTCCCTATCTGGGGATCGAACAGAAAGCCCCGGTGGGCGGCTGGTATCTCTACAAAGATGCGCTCGAGACCAGCAAGTTCGCCTGTCCCGCCGTCGACGGCCGGGAAAGGTTCAAAGTTTTAGTCGACTCGAACTCCTCCCGCTCCGGCATCAGCGAAAACATGAAGGTGAGCACCTGTCCCGGTTCTGCGAGTATCGTCCACGCCTCCCGGGTGAAGAAGTCTTCCCGTTCCATGTTTTTCACCGAAGGCACCCGGAGCCGTGCCTACTACGTCAATGAAGCCGGTTCCGCGGCGACCTATCCCGTCGCGCCCCACGGTACGGCGAAGGCCATCGGAAGCAGCGTCGACGTTCTGCAGATCACCGACAACAAACTCAACGCGGTCATGATGGACGGCCATGTGGTCACCATCGGCATCAAGCAGCTGCCCTTCAAGGACCAGTGGCGGGCCAACGATCTTTATTACAGCTACTTCTGGTTCCCGACCAACGGAAACAAAGACTGGTGAAAAACGCCCGAAAGATTCGGAAGAAACATAAAATGCAGAACAGTGAGGTGTGAAATGAGAGTTTCGAGATTAAGCAAAGCCGGACGGGGATTTACCCTGATCGAACTGCTGGTGGTCATCGCCATCATCGCCATTTTAGCCAGCATGCTGCTGCCCGCCCTGCAGCAGGCGCGGGGGCGGGCCCACATGACCAGCTGCGCCAACAATTTCCACACTGTGGGCAAGGCGGGGCTCATGTACAGCGACGACAACAAAGGGTTCTACCCCATGCTCTACAACGCCGACCGCTCCAGCCGGTCCAGCCGTTACGCACTGGCGGGCGGCAAGACGGGGAAACTCACTCCCTATCTGGGGATCGAACAGAAAGCCCCGGTGGGCGGCTGGTATCTCAACAAGAAAGGCTGGTATCAGATCAGCAAGTTCGCCTGTCCCGCCGTCGACGGCCGGGAAAGGTTCAAAGTTTTAGTCGACTCGAACTCCTCCCGC
>JAFSYV010000225.1 GCA_017443585.1 Lentisphaeria bacterium
GTATCCGGGGAGATCGCGCAGGACTACCGCCGCATCGGGCATCCACAGCCCGGCGCGGCAGGGGCCGTCGGGAGCGGGGACATCGATTTCGAGGCGCTGTTCCGCGCCGCCGTACCACTTGCGGATCTCGCAGTCGATTTCAGAGGCCTGTTCCCCGAGGCGCAGATAGACCTTCCGGGGGTTGACCGGGGCGGAAAATCCCCGGTTGACGAGGCGGATCTCGCCTTTGACGCGGCCGCCTTCACGGTTGAGTTCCGCGCTCTGCAGCTCGATCCGGTAGCCCAGATGGTCCCGGAAATATTCGTAATAACTGCGCCAGATGTGCTTGCCCGTTTCCGATTCGAAGTAGCCGTCGGAAATGGGGAGACCTTTGTCGATGAGGAACATGGGGTCCACGGGAACGCGCTTCCAGACGTCCATCGAATATTTGGTGCCGGGGCCTTCGAACTCGCTGTTGCTGTGGACGAAGCCCAGGGTGTCGTAGTGGTAGCGGGCCAGGGCCTGAGCCGCGGCGTCGGGCAGGGCGGGGCCGGCGACGTCGCGCCAGAAAAGTTCCCCGTCCTGGGGCAGAAACCTGCTTTCCGCGGCGTTGTAGGCCTGCTGTTCCTCCGGGTCCGGGTCCCGCCAGGTGGCCCCGTAGGTGGGCCCCGCCAGGAATCCGTCGCAGAAGTGGCCGATGCGGGCCTCCGGGGCGGCGGTGAAGGCCTTTTCTTCGCTCAGGGGGGCGTTGCCGAAAAGTTCCCGCTTCAAATTGGGGTAGCGGAGCATGGTGCAGCGGTCGGGGGGGAGCACATCCAGCACCCGGTCGAGGAGCTCCCGGCGGAAGGGCTTGTCCAGCTGAAGTTTGTGGAAGCTGTTGTGCCACTCGCCGAACTTCCCCACGAAACCGCACTGGAGGACGTAGATCACGTCGCTGTACTTCCGGATCAGGGGCCGGAGCTGTTCCAGATGGTTCAAGGTCGTTTCGGCGGTGGGGCCGGAAAGGGTGGGGGAAAGTTCATAGGCGAAGCGCAGCAGCGCCTTGACCTCGTTGGCCCGGAGTTTCTGCAGGAACGTTTCGATATCGGCGAGCTTCTCTTCGGAAAGGGGGCTTCCTTTCCCCGTGCCGAAGTTCATCAGGAAACAGTAGCTCTGCATGACGCTTACGCCGTCGTAGGCGAAGTAGTCCAGCTCGTCTTCCCACTGGCAGTGGGCGAACTCCACGCCGTCCAGGCGGTTCCCCCGGATCAGGTGGGGGACGCCGGGCACGTCGGCGTTCTGGTAGACCGGCACTTCGCTGCGGCCGTCCAGCTTCAATTGCTTCTGGTGGCAGGAGCACATGCCGGCCACCTCGCCGGGGATGCAGCTGAAGTACATCTCGGTGCGGAACCCCCGTTCGGGGTTGCGCAGGGCCCGGCGGCCGTGAAGGTCGTCGGGACGGATGCCGCGAAAACGCCAAAACATAACCTGACTCTCTTTCCGAAAAATACAAAGACTTGCTCCCGCGCGGGGAAAAGGTGCGTACAACTCAATAACTTAGCAGAAAGTCCGGGCAAATGCAAGTTTTTTTCGAAAAAAAACGCAAAAAAAGAGACAGAAAGCCCCGGACGGGCCTTCCGCCTCTTTCATATTTCCTGCCTTCCGCCGGAAGGGAAGGGCGGGACTTCCTCACTTCATCTTGCCGAAGATGTCGAAGGTGCTGTTCGTTTCCACGCCCTCGGCCACGGTGAGGCCGCCGAAGCCGGTGGCCTGCAGGCAGAAGTCCGGCACGGCGTCGTCGGCCATGATCCCCAGCAGACGGGCTTTGAGGGGATTCGCCAGGTAGTCGAAGCTGCGTTCGCAGCGGCTGCGGATGGCCGGATCGTCCTCGATGTTGTTCACGTAGTAGTGGAGGAGCGAGGGCAGCCCGGCGCACTTGCAGGCGTACCAGTAGTAGCGCAGTCCTTCCCCGAAGCTGTCCTTCCAGCCTCTCCAGTCGATGCGGAGCGAGGCCCGGTCCATGTCGAAGAAGCCGTAGTTATCGGGCCAGCGGGTGATGATGTCGGCGTTGATCCACTTCTTGAGCATCTTTTCGATCCGGGAGCGCACTTCCGCGTCGGTGCTGACGCGGTGGACCCAGCAGAAGGCTTCCATCATATAGAAGATGCGGCTGAAATCTCCGATCAGGGAGTCGGCATCGGGGAGGGGATAGACGTTGAAACGGATGGGAACACCCGATTCGTGGACGTGGTCGCACTGGAACATGGCGAAGCGCTCCGCGTTGCGGACGTAGCGCTTGTCGCCCGTGGCGATGGCGGCTCCGGCGAAGGCGGAGCAGACGTTCATGGCCATGGAGTAGGGTTCGCAGACCTTGTGTCCGTTCCAGATGCCGTTGCCGTAGGCGCCGTTGGGCAGACTCCAGATGGGGACCCAGCAGTCCAGCCACTTGCAGGCGCAGTCGGTGGAGCGTTTCTTACGCACGGGATCCTTGCAGTAGATGGCCGCCTGCATGAGGCCGTGGACGTTGGAGCCGCCGTCGGCCAGATTGAGCCTGCCGCAGCGGATATAGTCTTCGATCTCGTCCACGGTGTATTCGGTGATGGCCTTGCCCCGGCAGGTGGAGGAAAGGGCTCCGTTGGGAAACTGTTCCACGGTGTACTGGTCCAGCCAGGGCCAGACCGCTTCGGCGTACTCCTCCTTGCCCAGGAGTTTCGCCCCGAGAATCAGCGTCCGGATGGGGTAGAAGAGGTAGTACCACTCGAAGGGGGGCTTGAAACTCTTGAGCTGTTCCACGATCCAGTCGCAGTAGAGCGTGAGGGCATCGCGGCGGGAAAGCTGTTCGTAGGGGATCTTCATGATGGGATTTTCCTTTCCTGAAATCACAGCCACTTGATGAGGGGCCGGTACTTGGCGTAGATCTTCTTGTTCTTTTCCAGCCCGCCTTGGACGTTGATGCTGTTGATGATGGGCACGTCGAAGCCTTCGGCTGTGAGCATCTCGCAGCAGCGGATGGCCATGGCGTTGCAGATGAAGGCGTTGCCGAAGGTGGAGTAGGCGCCGATCCTGGAGCCGATGCCCGGCATGGAGACGATGGCGTCGCCGTATTCCATGTAGGTGAGGAGCGTCACTTCGAACATCTCATGGAGATTGAGTCCGCTCTTGTGGCGGCCGGGGAAGTCCTTGGGGAGCTTTTCGGCATAGTCGGTGGAGGTGACGGCGATGACTTTCACGCCCCGTTTCTTGCATTCGAGGGCGGTCTCGATGGTGACGGGGTTGATGCCGTAGCCGTTGACGAGGATGAGCAGATCGTCCTTGCCGATGTTGTAGGCGTCGAGGATGTAGGGGGCGAGCTCCGCGCACCGTTCGCCGAAGGGAATGTGGGGGATCCGGATGGCGTCGGCGAAGACCGGGCTGATGCAGGCCAACCCGCCCGCCCGGTGGAACATCTCTTCGGCCATCATGTTGGAGTGGCCGCCGGAGCCGAAAACGTAGATCAGCTTGTCGGCCTTGATCTGATCGGCCATCATCCGCGCGGCCCTGTCGATCATTTCCCGCTGTTCGGCGAGGATCTTTTCCATGCGCCGTTCCAGCTCGTCCAGATACTCTCTCACGAAGTCTCTCATACTTTCCTTCCTTATTTTTTGGGGTGAGTGGAGGTTTTTTTCACACCTGAAAACATTTCAGGGCGACTTCACAGTCCAGCCGCACGTGGCGGCGTTTCGGGTCGGCGATGCGCCGGAGCAGCAGTTCCGCGGCGAAAGCCCCCATGGCCCGGGGATCCTGTTCCAGAACGAAGGGGACGCGCATTTCCCGTCCGGGGAGCTTCTTGTTATCTCCCGCCGCGGCGGCGAGTTCCGGGGCCAGTTCCCGGAGCAGCGCGGCGTAGGGGTAGTTCACCGCGATGACCGCGTCGGGGGGGCGGGGGTCCTTTTTCCATGCCGCGAGGAGTCCGGAAAACTCCTTCCGGTGCTCCGGGGTGTCTCCCACGGGAAGACCGCAGCTGTGCCAAATGGGGGGAGTTCCGGCGTCGCGGCAGAACTCAAGGTAAGCATTGAGGCGTTCGGCGTAGTTGCAGCTGTAGGGAGAGTAGGCGGGATCGGCGCCGATGAAGCCGATGCGTCTGAATCCCCGTTCCGTCAGGTGCCGGCACAAGGTGAGGATCCCGCCCCGGTTGTCGGGCATGACCGTGTCCAGCGGGGCCCCCGGATGGGCGCAGTTGAGCAGGACCAGGGGCAGCGAGCACTTGGAGTTGAGCAGGAACTCCAGCGCCTGCCCGGAGCGGACGATGAGGCCGTCCACCTGCCGGTTTTTGAATACGGTAAGTTCCCTTGAGCGGAAGCACTCGAAGATAACGTTATAAAAACTTGAGCTGAACTCCTCTTCCGCGCCGCAGACCGCCTCGTGGATGAAGGCGTCACGTCTGCTCTGGAGCGGGTCGGTGATGAATCCCGCCGCCCAGACCCGCTTCATGCCGGAGCCGTTGCAGAAGCCGTTTTCCCGCAGCGCGGCGGTGATTTTGGCCTTCTTTTCGGCGGAGACCCGGGTGGTCAGAGGGTTCCGCAGGACCAGTGACACGGCCACCTGCGACACGCCGAGGGCTTTGGCTATTTCGCGCTGATTCATCAAGTCGTTCCGTTGTTTCCGAATTCCGTCGGGGATAATATAAGTCTCTTTCCGCGGCTTGTCAAGGGCGGGATCGGTTATAATTCAAGTTATCAAAACGTTTTCCCCGCGGACCGCCCGGTGTCACCGCCCGGCCGGCTGCCGGATTGCGGGCAGAACTTCCCGGTATTCCCGGTATTCCCGGTATTCCCGGCCTGCGGCGGCGCACCTTTCCGGCAAGGCTGTTCGCCCCCCCCGATATGCAGGGTTTTTTCAAGGCGGAACTTGAAAAAACGCTCAAGAGGCTGTAAATTACCTTCCAAGTACCGAGTTCGAACCTTTCAGGGAGGAAAAAATGTTCATCGACATCCATGTCCACACCAAACGGATCCCCGGTCCGCCCCGGTTCACGGGGGACCAGATGACCTTTGCGACACCGGACGAACTGCTCGCCGGTTACGACGAGATCGGCGTCGAACGCGCCTGCGTCCTGCCCGAGGTCAACCCCGAGTGCTCCTACACGCTCCAGTCCAACGAGGAGATCCTGGAACTGGCGGAGCGGAACAGCCGCTTCATCCCCTTCTGCAACGTGGATCCCCGGGCCATGACCAACAGCATCCGGTCGCCCTTCGACCGGATCTTCAAGTACTACCGCGACAAGGGCTGCAAGGGGATCGGCGAAGTGAGCGCCAATTTGTCCATGCTCGATCCGCTCGTTCAGGCGATGTTCGCGGGGGCCGAAGCGGCGGGGCTGTCGGTGACCTTCCACCTTTCGCCCTATGCCGGTTACGACTACGGCCTCGTGGTCGGCGCCGGATTGCCGGAACTGGAAACGACCCTGCAGCGCTTCCCGAAACTCAAGATCTTCGCCCACAGCCAGACCTTCTGGGCCGAAATGGGGGCCCGTCCCACCCTCGAGGAGCGCATGGGCTATCCCGAAGGGAAAATTCAGGAGGAGGGCCGCGTCCCCGAGCTGATGCGGAAGTATGAAAACCTCTACGGCGACCTTTCCGCCGGGAGCGGCTGCAACGCCCTGGTCCGCGACCGGGAGTACGCCGTCAAGTTCCTCGATGAGTTTCAGGACCGGCTCTTCTTCGGGACCGACATCTGCCAGCCCACCATGCCCACGCTCCGGCCTCTGGCCGCATTCCTCCGCGACCTGCTCGCGAAGGGGGAGATCTCTCAGACCGTCTTCGACAAGGTGGCCCGCGGAAACGCGGTCCGCGTCCTCGGGCTTTGACCCGACTTCAGGAACGGCTCCGTTCCCCGTCCGGTGCGGCGGGGAGCGTTTTTTTTCTTTCCGTCCCCTTGCATTTGCTCTCGGCCGGTGCTATATTATTACGAAAACAAAAATCGTAATAACGACGCGCCGTGTCCGTTATCGCGAAGCAAACGAAGGAAGGACCTGAAAATGAAAAGAAACTTCACCCTCATCGAACTTCTGGTGGTCATCGCCATCATCGCCATCCTGGCCGGGATGCTCCTGCCCGCGCTGCAGCAGGCGCGGGAGCGCGCCCGGGCGGGGAGCTGCATTTCGAACTTGAAGCAGATCAGCACCGCCAACGCCATGTACGCCGACAACAACACCGACTACTGCGTGCCCTACACCACCGCCGTGGGGTCCAGCATGCAGAATCCCGGCGACTACTGGCTGGGCGTGCTGAGCAGCGACAAGAAGTACGACATCACTACCAGTCCGCTCCTCGGGACCTACTACGGCAACGCTCCCAAGGTCATGGTCTGCCCCTCGCCCTTCGAACAGATCGGCGACCTGACCAAGTGCGACAACGGCGGCGGCTACGGCTACAACGGCAAGTGGTTCGGCGGCTACAAGGAAACTCACTTGAAGCGCAGTTCCATGCGGCGTCTGAGCAGTTCCATCATGTTCGGCGACAGCGCCAGCAGCGGCAAGTCCTCCGGGACGGGCTACGACAAGGCCCGCTACACCCCCTATATGTACTGCAAGGTCATGCCCAACGGGACTCAGAACTCCAACAAGACCAGCGGGACCTCCCACTTCCGCCATTCGGGCCGCTCCAACGTGGTCTGGGGCGACGGGCACGTTTCCAGCGAACCCGTGGGGACGGTCAACGTGAATCATCACTGCGCCAGGGCGGCGCAGGTGGGCTTCATCGGCGGGCCCACGCAGGATTTTTACAATCCCACCCGCGAGAACGATGCTTGCGCGGACGAGTGAGGATCACCCCTCTTTGCGGAGTCCGCCCAGAGCGAAGATCACGATCGCGAGGACCACTCCCGCCAGAATGGTCCATTTGAGCCCGGAACTGCTGAGGCTGGTTTCCTTCGGCTGATCTTCCTTCTCCTTCATCCGGAAGCCCTTGACGGGTTTGGCCGCGGCCTTTTCGGAGGCCGTCTCGCGCCGTTCCTTCCGGGGGGAGTCCTCCATCTTCGGCCGGGGCGCGGCCGGAGTTCCCGGCGCGGGGGCGAGGCTTTTCTGCAGTTCCCTGCGTTCGCTCACCTGACGGTCCAGGGTCTTGCCCCCCGTCTTTTCCACCGCGACTTGGAATTTCATCACCATTTCGGGCGACAGCACCCCCGGCAGGGAGATGAGGGAAACGACCATCTGATTGAGGAGGGGATTGTTGCAGGTGTGGTCGCAGCAGGCCATGCCGTGGGCGACGACGCTCCGGGCGTAGGTCGCGGCCAGCTCCCGGCGGACCGCTTCCGGCGGCTGCCAGAAACCCTTGCGCACGGATTCCAGCATCCGGCCCGTGATGGACTGGTGGGCCCACGGGCTCGTCCGGTCGAAAAACGCCTTCATGTTCAAGTTGTAACGGTCTTTCACGAAGATGTCGTTCAGCGTCTCCCAGTCCGACGGGGAAACGACCTCTTTCGTCACCGCCTGCCAGCCCCAGAGATTGTCGGTCATGCGCGAAAGCAGCTTGGCCCCCGCGTACTCCTCTTTCATGGTCCTTGCGAGCCACTCCCTGCTGTAGAGCCGGGCGTCCAGTTCGGCTGCCGTGAAGCTTTCGATCCCGGTCACCCGGACCGCGTCTTTCTGCCGGTGGTCGGCGATGTAGCTCCGGGGCCGTTTCCCGGAACGGCTCCCGACCGCGAGGGAAAGGCCCCCCATGTACTGGTACATCTCGTCGATATCGGTGACGCCGTAGACGTTGCTGGAGCGGGAGTGCAGGAGCGTTTCGACCTCCTTCACGCCGGAAACCAACGCCTCGGGGGCGTTCGCGAAGCCCCTCTTGCCGTCGGTGGTCCAGGCCATGTTCCGCAGGTAGAGCGCGGCCAGTTCCTCTTCCTTCTCCCATAGCCCCGAAGCCCCCGCGAGGCGGTTGACCCGCGTCCCGTAGGTCCCCGGAGCGGGGAAGAAGACGCCGGGTCTCCGGGCGTCGATGAAGTTTTCCGCGTCCCGGAGCCGGGCGGCCTGACGGCGCGCCTCTTCCAGCAGCCGGATCTGGGCGCCGAACTGGTCCCGGTAGGCTCCCGACGTGGTGATGAGGACGTCGATCCGGGGCCGGTCAAGGGCGGCGCCCGGCACGGGGGCGACTCCGACGATCTTGCCAGTTCCGTCGTGGCGGAGCTTCATCCCCATGAGGGCGAGGGCGAGGGCTTCGTCGAGCCCGTCGGTGCGGACGCTTTCCCCGGCCCAGAGCAGTACCGCCGCCGTGCGGGGGAACCGGCCCAGCCGCTCCCTTTCCCGTGCGAGGAGGTCGGTTGCGAGTTTCTCGCCCCGCGCCATGGCCTCGGGGGTGGGGATCCTGGTGGGGTCGAAGGCGTGGAAGTTTCGTCCCACGGGCAGAACTCCGGGATTCCGGAGCACGTCTCCCGACTCTCCGGGGAGAATGAAGCGCCCATCGAGGGCGCGGAGAAGCGCGTTCAGTTCATCCCGTCCCGCATTGGCCAGGTGCCGCCGGGCCCGTTTCCGTTCCTTTTCGGGCATCTGCGCAAGCAGCGCGCGGAGCTCCGGCTCTTCCGGAGCCTGCCCGAAGGTGTGGAGCCCGAAGGGGGACGGGGCGGAGGCACTTTCCACGTAGTCTTCCAGACGGTGATACCACCCCGGCTCCTCCATGCGGAGCCGCCGGAGCAGCCCCGCCCGGAGCGCGGTCTCCCGGAGTGCCTGCCGCCGCTGGGCGAGGACGTTGGGATCGGCCGACTGGCAGGCCCCGAGCTTTTCCCTGAGTTCGGGGAGGAGCTTCACATCGGAAGACCGTTTGAGGAAGGGGACCAGATGGTCGATCATCACCGCCTGCGCCCGGCGCTTGGCCACGATCCCCTCGCCGATGCCGTCCGAAATGTAGGGGTAGATTTCCGGGATGTTCCCCCGGAGCACCAGGGGGGCGTCGGCGGCGTCCAATCCCAGCTGTTTGCCGGGGAGCCATTCGCTGGTGCCGTGGCGGCCCAGGTGGATAAGGGCGTCCGCCTTGAAAATGTGCTGAAGCCACAGGTAGACCGCCGCGTACTGGTGGGGCGGCGCGAGGGTCTTCGAGTGGACGAGTTTGTGGGGATCCCCCAGCCAGCCCCGCATGGGCTCGGGCAGGATCGCCACGTTCCCCCGCCTGAGCATGGGGATGACGAAGTTCCCCTTAAGGAACATGCTTCGATCCTTCCCCGCTTGTCCCCACTCCGCCGTGACGCTTTTTCGGAAAGGCTCCGGCAGTTTCGCGAACAGCCCTTCGTAGACGGGGAGCGAAAGGAGAAACGCTTCGCCGCCCGCGACCAGTTCTTCCAGTTCGCCGGGGGCCCAGGGGCCCACGTTGCGGGCGTGGGCGAGGAGGGCCCGCGTCAGTTCCTTTTCGGTGAGTTTTTCCAGGCCCCCCGTGTCGTATCCCTTCCGGTGGAGCTCGGCGAGGATCCTCACCAGACTGCGGGGGACGTTGAGGCCGCTTGCGCCGATGTTCTGCTTGCCGCCCGCGCCGTTGTAGACGAAGAGGGCGATTTTTTTCTCGGCGTTGGCCTTGCGGCGGAGCGCGATCCACTGCTTCATCCGGGCCGCCGCGGAGCGGATCCGGTCGGGGAAGGGCTCATCGATCTGGATCTTGCCGCCGCCGGGCGAAGGGACGTTTCTGTTGCCGAAGAGCAGCGAGGGTTCGATGAGCCCGGAAAGCTCCGGGGCCACGAAGCCGAAGGCCACGGAAAAGTCGTTCATGCCCCGGGGGGAATCGCGCCACTCTTCCGTGGTCTGGCGGTAGAGCCGCAGGACGTTGAAGATCGGCAGATCGAGCTCCCGGATCGCCGCCGCGAGGGCGGGATTGAGGCCGCTCCGGAACTTGAAGGAGAGGGCAAGAACCCCGTCCACGAGGCGTTTCCCTTCGGGCGTCAGCAGCAGTTCCCGGATGACTTTGACCTCGTCCCCGAAGACGATGACCGTGTTGAGCCCTTCTTTTTCGCAGGCGCAGGTCAAGTGCTCGAAGAGGGCCAGCCCGTCCTCGTTCACGTTGGCCTGATGGACCGCGAGGGCCACGAGGGGAGCTCCGGGCTTCCAGAAGTTTTTGCTCTCGGCCCACTTCCGGTACTCGCCGATCGAGGCGAAATGCCGCTTCGCCGCCGGATGCGTCGCGCCGCAGGCGGCGATCCCCGTCGCGGCGGCGGGTCTCATCCGGACCTTGAACTCCCGGCCGATGATCCACCTGAGCATGTTGCCGAAATTTTCCCCCGTCCGGTTCCGCCAGTAGGCTTTCATCTCGGGCGGCTCCTGCGCGGGGATCTCCTTTTTCAGGAGCCGGGAGGTCGCGGCGTAGAGCCGGGTCTTCTTGTGATCCACGTGCTTTTCGGCCACTTCCCGGAGTTTGGCGCTCCGGGCGTTCAGGATCAGCAGGTCGGCTTTCCGGGCGGCGGAAATGATCTTTTCTTCCGGATCGATCCCCGTGAAAAGGAACTCGAGCGTGATGTGCGCAGGCAGTTTCAGCGTCTTCGCCGCCTCGTTGGCCGGCCGGGAATCGCTCGCCAGGCCCAGATAGACCACGGAAGCCCCCGGCAGGAGGACGGCGAGGAGGAGCAGCAGGATGAGGGAAAGACGCTTCACGAAAAAGTCACTCCTCGGGCACGTAGACGACGGAGCCGTCTTCGAGCTTGTAGGCCGTGCCCAGTCTCGTGCCCCGGCCCGCGGCCTCTTCCGGCGTGATCTTCACCGCCTTGACCTTGCGGCCCTTCTTGCTGACGAGGGTCATTTCCCCCTTGGCGTTCTTGCGGACCATGGTGAAGGAAGCTTCTTTCGAAAAGATCTCCTTCGCGTCGTAAAAGGTCAGCAGCGCCAGGAGCAGCGCGGCGATGAAGACCACCGCCGTGTCGAAAAGGTTGGCCACCCCCTCCATGGGGTCGCCGGATCCCCGTTCTTCGGCGAGGAGCTTACTTTTGCGCATGAATCTCATCGAAGAGCCTTTCGGTCAGGTATTCCATTTCGCGGACGTCGGAGGCGACGAAGCGGCGGCGGACCGTGCAGATCACGAAGGCCGCGGAGCCGCTGAGGAGTCCCGCCACCGTAGTGGTGTAAGCCAGCACCAGTTCCGAACTCATGACCGACAGATCCCCCTGGCCCAGACTGGCCAGCGCCGTGCCCATGGGGATCAGGGTTCCCATGAGCCCGAGGGCCGGGCCGATGCGGACGGCGATGCGGAACTTGTCGAGGGATCCTTCGTGTTTCTGCACCGTTTTTGTGAGAAGGTTCTGCACGTCGGCCTCGCGGGAAGTGGTTTCGAGCAGCGCTTCCAGCTCCTTGCGGTAGGCGGCCACGGGGAAGGGGAGTTCGCCCTCCCGGAGCCTGCGGCGGCGGACCCATTCGGCGAGGAGCGTACCGCATTCGAAGAGGATCCAGAGGGCCAGTCCCGCCAGCAGAAAAAGCACCGGGTTCAGAATGATCCCCGAGAGCATGAAGATGAAGGTTTTTACGCCTGCGATGAGTTCCATTTCAACATCCTTTCCGGGGTCTCAGGCCCCAAATGACTCCGGCCAGCACCGCGGCCCCGAGGAAAAGCCCCGTGAGCGCCGGAGACCGGGGCAGGGGAGACGCACCGCCTGCGGACCGGGCGACGGCATAGAGTTTTTCCGCCTCCTGGAATCCGGGGGCGCAGAGCAGGATCAGCAGCAGATAGAGCCCCGCGCCGATCATGGCCCGCCCCGTCAGGTGGAGCGGCGGTATCTTCAAGTATCGCCCGAGGGCGAACAGGAGCAGGAGAAAGAACACGTTGACGGTCAGGAATCCCGCCGGGATCGACCAGCGGAGCAGCGGGGCCGCGCCGGGGAAGAGCATGAGGGCGAAGGCGGTGCTCAGGAACACCGCCGACATGCAGACGGGGCAGGGGAGCGTCAGGAGCAGCCACCCTTTCGCGGCGCGGGTACGCAGCTCCTCCTCAGGCCGCCGGCAGAGGAGCCGAACGCCCCAGACCACCAGTCCCGCGGCCAGTATCAGGTGGAAGATGACTCCGGCCTTGAGAAATTCGGCGGCGCCGCCTGCAAGCTGGAAGAGGTCGATCGTTTCGATGAGCTTGAAAGCGAGCAGGAATACGGCGCAGTAGAGCAAGCTGTTGAGGAGCAGAAAGGAGATCTTGCGCTTCGCGGAGCCGGGCAGGGCGCAGAAAAAATACTCCCCTGCGGCGGCCTTGAAGGCGAAGATCCCCAGAGAGAGCGCCAGCCCGACGGCGATCCCCAGCAGTTCCGGCGACAGCATGAATTCCCCCCCTTTTTTTATTAAAATTTGCGATTTCGTAGTAATATAGCGCCGTTTCGCCCCGAAATCAAGACGCGCAGAAAAGAAAGAGGCCGTTTTTCCCGGAGCCGGGGGAAACTGTGAATACTATGGATACTATGAATACTGCCCCGGACCGAACGTCGGCCTCGAAGTGTCGCGGTGGCTTTGCTCGCCTTGATAGACCGCAAACGAGGTTTGCGGTAAACTGCTATCCGGGTCTATTTGCGAACCGCGGCAACTAGAGAGCATCAGCGACAGTTGCCGCGTAGAGTCGAAGCCGACGTTCGGCCCGCCGGGCCGGTTGCCGGTCTGCGGGCGGGACGCTGAGTGTCGCACGCCGCGAGTACCGGGCGGAGGTGAAAGATCCCGCTGGCTGGGGCGAGTCAAAACCATCGGCAGGGCCGCGGACGCGAAGGCGCTTAGCGCCGAGCGCGCAGGAGCCGAACGAAGCGTACCGCCGCCGCATCGGGCGGCGGACGCAGCCGGAGGCCGCGGGCGAAGTGGCGACGAGCAGTAAGGCCAAGTCGGGCTTGTCCCGGCTTGGCCGCCAGTAATCGAAGAGAGATGCTTCTCACAAAACGCCGGTCGGAGCCCTTCCCGCTCCAAAAAGGTCGGCGGCCGTTGCACCGCCAAGACGGGGCGCCCCGTGAAAAAGACAGGGGGCGAGGGGGAAGAAAAACACGTAAGTGGTTTGCTTCCCCCCGCGCCGCACAGCCCGTGAACGTTTGCAGAGCGCTCGTAAAAAAACAAAGGGCTTCGGTAAATGGCTTCCCCGTCCGACAAGTACGACAAGTCCGACAAAAAAAAGCCCGGCCTGAGGGGCCGGGCGTGGGTGGGCGGAATTTACTCGAAGACGGCTTCGCCGAAGGCTTCGCGATCGTGGAAGCCCGCGTTTTCCAAATTGGGCGACCAGAGGGAAAGCTCCGGTATCTCGTTGCCCGAGCCGCCGATGATCCGGGATTCACGGCCGATGTTCAAGGTCCAGGTGGTCCCCGGCTTGGGCACGGGCGTCTTCAGCGTCGCGAAGGGCACGGTGAAGAGGGAATACCACTTGCCCCCTTCGCGGCGGCACTTGTAGGTCCAGTCGCCGTTCCACGCCGTGTCGTGCTTGTTGTAGAGGGGATGCAACGGATCGGTGATGAAGCCGAAGGCCTCGTCGAAACGGGATTCCTCGGCGGGCGTGTAGATCATGTGATAGAAGCTCTGCCGATCGCCCTTGGGGTCGAGCAGCACTTCGATGCAGTCGTTCCGCCAGCAGGGGCCGTCCTTGCCCAGGGAGTGGAAAGTCTTCTTCGGATCGAGGTCGGAGACGACGGCGAGATAGAAGTTCCTGTCGTCATAGGCGGCCTTGAAGCGGGTCTTTTCCACGATGGGGCCCAGCTGGATGCCCCCCAGCTCTTCCCACTTCAAGTTCTTCCAGACGCCGGACTCGAAGTCATTGAATTCGGCCGTGTCCGCAATTTTCTTGACCGCCAGCTTCTTGGAGGTGGTGCCGGGAAGGATCTTTTTCTCCTTGAGGAACTTCGTGTTCCAGTCGAAGGGGGCTCCCAGGGTGGAGGAGCGGCCGTTGTCCAGCAGGAAGGCCCTGGACGCGCCGTCGAAGAACCGGACGAAGGGGAACTCCTTCAATTGTTTGGCCTTGCCGTTTTTGGCCAGAAGGGATTCGACCTGCGCCTTTCTCGCGTCGATCTTCTCGGCCAGCAGGTCGAAGGTCCGCCACTCGGGCACCGTGCGGTAGATCTGATAGGCCCGGACCACGTCCACGATGGCTTTCAGGTAATCGAACTCCTTGCGGACCAGCAGCAGCCGCGCCTTGACTTTATCCTGTTCCGCCTGTTTTTCAGCACGGGCGAGGTTCTTTTCCAGCGTTTCCATCACATCCGGGGGATAGAGGGCGCTGAAGACGTTCCGCTGGTTGGCGAGGTAGCGGTTTTCCTTGATCCAGGGCATCACCTCGAGGGCGTGATGGAGCGTGTCGAAGAAGGTCCGCATGGGGGCGGCGCTTTCGTGATAGGCCCGGGCGTAGTAGTCGTTGAGCAGCGCTTCGCAGTTGGCTTCGGGGTCTTCCAGGATCTTGCCGTAGATGTAGTAGCCCGGTCCCTCCAGGCCGCAGAGTTCGCCGAAGCCGCAGCGGTAGACGCCCATCACGCCGTTGGCGGCGAAACGCCGCGCCTGTTCCGCGAGGAAGCCGGGGGGATTCTTCGGCGTATAGCCCGTGATCTGGTAGTTGCCCCAGTTGTAGATGTAGGTCAGGAATCCGCCGGGGACCTCGATCTTCTTCCAGTCGGCGAAGGTCTGGTCGGTGTACTTGCACAGTTCGATGATGACGTTGGGCGGAAACTTCGTGAAGGTCCTGGGCGGGTTGAAGTTGGGGGGATAGCAGATGATGACCGCTTTCTTGCCGGGACGATCCTTGAGCAGCCGCTCCGCGAGTGACTTGTGGAGGATCCAGATCTTCTCGCCGTAGTCGTCCCCGGTGTTGCCGAAGGCCTTGCACTTGTCGCAGAGGCAGGGCATGAAGCCGTCGGTCTGGGCCAGCTCCACGGCTCCCGCGCCGTCGTCGAGCTTCTTGAGCATTTCCTTGTAGATCAGCTCCTGCACCTCGGGGTTGGAGATGCAGAGGTGGTTGCCTAAAGCCGAGCGCTTGCCGTCGCGGAAGGCGAAGTATTCGGGGTGATCCTTGGCGTACTTCTTGGCCGGAACGGCGTCGTAGTAGGAGTGGCCGCCGTAAAGATGGATGGAGCCGCGGCCCGGATTGGCGGTGGAGTAGTCATAGAAAAGCTCGTTGGCCCGCCCGGTCCCGAGAATGATCCGGGGGGAGATGTGCCAGGTGAGGTTTTCCGGAATGAGGAGCGACTTGCTTTTCTCGAAGTCCAGTCCGTTGGGGCCGGGCAGCAGGAAACGGCCGTTCAGGAATTTTTCCGTGAAGCGCACCGTGCCCGTGACCGTGCCGAGAAAACAGTCGTTCTTGTGGCGCACGGGCCCCTTCTTGCCG
Organism: Lentisphaeria bacterium; assembly: GCA_017443585.1. Taxonomy (GTDB): domain Bacteria; phylum Verrucomicrobiota; class Lentisphaeria; order Victivallales; family Victivallaceae; genus UBA1784. Next base: position 15,213 of record JAFSYV010000225.1, read on the forward strand.
AAGGCATGCCGGTCGCTCCCGGCGATGAAGATGTCCCCGCCCCGGGTGGCGACCACCGCGTCGAAGTTTTCGAACTTCAAGGGCTCGAAGCCGATCCCCCGGATCGCTTTCGTGTTGCCGAGGAAGATGGTGTTCCCCTTGAAGCCGAAGCGTTTGCCTTCGACCTCGACGGGGGCGTCGATGTCAAGCGTCTCCTTCAGACCCCGCTTGATGATCCCGGCGCACTGGCGCAGGAAACTTTCGATGCCGGGATTGGCGTGTTCGGCCGGAATGACGATCCGGACGGCGCTTTCCTTCTTCAATTCGATGGGCGGAGCTCCCGTCGAATTCGGGGCGCTCTGACAGCCGGTGAGGAGCAGCAGCGCTCCCGCGAGTGTGAACAGCAGTTTTTTCATTTATGAGGACCTTTCGTGATATAGTTCAGCATGTTTCAGAACTCCAGCGTACCGATGGAAGTGTACCGGTGCCGCCAGGTCAGCAGATTGAGGTTGTACTCCCAGGTGTAGACGTACTTCTTGAAGTGGAAGTTGAAGTCGATGAACCGCTTTTCGCCGGATTTCGCCGGGCCGCCGAAAAGGGCCAGCGGGATGGTAAATGTCGAGACGGCGGGTTCGCCGGGCTTGGCCGTGAAGGTGCAGGTGACGGGGTATTTTTTCGCCAGGTCGGGGGCGTTTTCCCACTTGTCGTCGTAGTCGTTGCCCTCCTGGACCTTCGTGCGGCGGGCGATGGCGGCCCGGCCGCCGAAGGCGCTGACCCAGATCCGGTAGCGGGGAGAAGCGGCGTCCTTCTGGAGCCTGATCCAGACGGTGCCCCGTTTGACGTCGGTTTCCAGATTGTCGTAGCGCATTTCGGCGATGAGGTTTTCACCCTCCACCCGGCACCGGACGAAGACCGGATGCTCGTTGATGTAGGTGTTTTTGCTGTCGCCGAAGACGTCGATCATCTGCTGCCACGCGGGATCCCCCGCCTTCATGACCCGCCCCGAGGGCCGCATCTTGCGGGCGAGGTAGTACTCCACATCCCAGTTGAAGGGGGCCTTGAGGGGCGCGCCGAGACGGCCGTTTTCCATGGCCGTGTCGAAGGGGACGTGGCCCAGGGTGAAGAAGTGGCCCTTGCCCCTCATGTATTTCTTCCCGCCCGCATTATAGGTAGGGAGGGCGCGGAGGAAATTCCGGCGGGCGATGATGATCTTCGCCAGCGTTTCGAACTCCTTCTGGCCGGGATTCTTGTGGTAGGCGTAGAAGGCGTTGCAGCCGCCCGCGGTGAGCTTCAAGTAGTCCGTTTCCAGCCGCACCCGTTCCAGCAGGACTTTGCCTCTGGTGGCGCTCTTTTCGGCCTGTTTCAGGAGCGAATCCAGCTCGTTAAGCACCTCCGTCGGGTAGCGGCGGTGGAGCAGCGCCACGTTGGAAGCGAAGACGCTCTTGCTCTTCGCCTGCGGACCGGAGAGCGTGTAATCCTCCTTGACGGCGCCCGATTGGTCGATGCGGGAGTAGAGGAGCGTGTAGTATTTTTCCATGAAGGGCGCGGCTTCGGGGCCGAAACACTTCAGACAGAAGCTCTTGAGGAAGGCTTCAGGCGCGGTCTTGTCGCCGCCGAGGGCCCGGAGATAGTAGGTGACGACGGGGGTGTTCATGCCGGGAAGTTCGGTGAGTCCGCAGAAGTAGCAGGCGTTGATGCCGTACTTCCGGAACATGGCGGTCTGCGCCTGCGCCTGCTTCAACGAAAAGGTGGGGGTCAGCCCTTCCGTGTGGTATTCGCCCCAGTTGTAGAGGTAGACGTCGAAGCGGCCGGGGACCTTGACGGCGTCCCACTGCTTGAGGTAGGCTTCGTTGAGTCTCTGCCCCGCGGCCAGCGTGACGGAAACGTTGGCGGGAAACTCCTTCGTGAACTTGGGCGGGTAGACCGTGGGGCCGTAGGCGATGATCCGCACCGTCTTGCCGGGGCGGTCCTTGAGGAGACGCTTCGCCATATCGAGGTGCAGTTTCCACAACACTTCGCCCGGACCGGGCTTGAAGAACTCCCTGCACTTGTCGCAGGCGCAGACCCGGAACCCGTCGGTCTGGGCCAGCTGGGTCTCTTTCACGCCGGGCAGGCTGAGGGAGTGGAGCACTTCCTCATAGATCAGCTTCTGCACTTCGGGGTTGGAAAGGCAGAACTGGGGGATGTGGTAGCCGTCCCGCTTGCCGCCGACGATGGCGAAGTACTCCGGATGGGTCTTCGAGTACTTGGCCCGGGGAATGGCCGGGATGTGGGAGTGGCCCCCGTGGCAGCGGTACCAGGGCGCGGGCAGCATGTCGTTGGCCATGGCGTAGTACTGTTCGAGGCTCCGGCCGATGCCGAAGCGGGTGTAGGGCACGGCGGTGACGTTCAGATCGTCGGGGACGGTCAACGAGCCGTTCTTGGGAACGAAAATGCCCTCCCTGCCGGGGAAGAGGAAGTCCGCTTCCACGAACTTCTTGGCGAATTCGATGACCGCCTTCACCGAGCCCAGACGCAGCCGGTGATTGCCCGACTTTTTGGCGGGCTCGGGGTCGTCGTCATCGCCCAGAAGGAAAATGTCGCCCTTGTCGGCCTTCATCCGGTACTCGTTGAGGGCCCAGCTCTCCTTTCCCCCGTTCCGGGCCTTCGCGGCGGTGCCGGGCCCCACGTAGATGGCCTTGGCTCCGGGTTTGACGGACTTTTCCGGCACGAAGGGGACGGTCACGCCGGTGCGCAGCTTGATCAGGTCCTTGAGCAGCGCCGCCGCGGAGCGGTACTGGTAGGCCAGATTCTGGGAGGCGCTTTCGGCGAAAGCGATGACGTAAGGGCTCTTGCCCCCCTTGACGATCTCGAGGTCGGCTCCGCCGAGAGCTGAGAGCGCCGCGGCCAGAAGGAGCAGGGAAACCGTTTTCACTGCCGGGAAGCGGGAGAGTTTGCTCATTTTTTCTTTCCTTTCGATTTCTGTTGTGGACCGTATCATCGAAAAATCCGAACTGATTTTTTTGTCCGGAGTATAAGATACACCCGAAAGTCCCGACTTGCAAATCGATGTTACAATTTGCACCAGAAGGACCAGTCGGCCAGATGGAACGCGGGTTCCGCGTAGACTCTTGTACCCACATTGCCCCCCACGTAGAGGACGTTCACTTGATTGTTGTGGCGGAAAACGGGCCAGCAGCCGTTGGTCTCGTTTCCGTAATAGGCGGGGACGTTGTAGTGGCAGTTGTAGGCCAGTCCCTGGATGTCGATGAACAGCATGGTCCCGGAGGGATTGCGGAAGAGCGCAAGCTTCTGCGCCTTGGGATTGGTGAAATAATAGGCGTTGAGATAGGCGTTATGTCCGTAGGAAACCACCCGTTTCTGAGCGGAGTTTTCCCAGTTTTTCGGCAGTTCCATGGAGGGGCAGGCGTAGCGGTCGGTGACGAGCTTGCCTTTGCCGTCGATCTCCCAGCCGCTGACCATGCCCGCTCCGGTGGTCTTGTAGCTCATGTAGGGGGCGATGAGGCCGCTGGTGGTGTTTCCGTAGTACCAGATCCGGCGGCCCGAGCTGTTGGTGGGAGAGTTCTGGAAGGGCACCACGCAGCCGTTGTTGTCGGCCGCATACATGGCGTTGGCCTTCCCGAACTGGGAAAGATTGTTGAGGCACTGGGTCGCTTTGGCCCGGTTCCGTGCCTGCTGCAAGGCGGGCAGCAGCATCGAGGCGAGAATGGCGATGATGGCGATGACGACCAGCAGTTCGATCAGCGTGAAGGCACGCCGTTTGTCGTTTTTCATAAGAGAGATCTTCCTTTTCTGAACTTTTCCCGGCAAAACCTGCCGATTTCATAACTTAGCACCGCTGAGCGGAAATTTCAATGGCGAAAGGCCTTCCGGCGGCAAAAATCCCGCACAAAAGAGCCTTCCATGCCGTTCAGGGGAGTTCTTCGAGGCGGACCTCGTCGTACCAGACCTTGCCCTTGGCCTTCCAAATCCACAGCCCGAGGGTGGCCGGAACGCCCTCCTTGCCCGTTTCCGGGGGCGCGGTGAATTCGAAGCTGAGTCGGTGCCACGGATTGGTTCCCGTGAGCCGGACCTTGGGCAGGGGCAGCCCGCTCCGGCCTTCGTTGAAGAAATAGATCCACGCTCCGGCGCCGATGGTCCCCTTGACCCCTTCGGTCTTGACGAAGAAACTCAGACGGTATTTTCTGTTCGGCTTCATGGCGGGCACCGCGCAGCTGACCGCGCCGTTTTTTGTGCCGTCCGCGTCGATGCGGAGACTTCTGCCGCCGGAAATGAAGCACCTTTCGTCGTGGACGAAGGCGATCCCCTGCTTGGACCAGTACCGCCAGTTTTCCGGCTTGCCCGATTTGGCGTCGATCTTTTCGAAGTTGCCGTTGGGGATCAGGGGCACGGGGGCCGGGTCGAAACTGATCTTCCCCCAGCTGTCGATCGCGTGGAACCCGCCCCGGCGGGTCCCTGCGAAAAGGCTCCACATGGAATAGGGATTCTTCAGCTGCTCCGTGGCGAGCACCCGGTTGCGGCAGAAGTTGGCGGGGAAGCCGCCCGGAGCGAGCGGTCCCAGGGACTTGAGAGGGATCGTAACTTCGGCCCACCAGAAGTCCTTTTCTTTTCCTGCCTTTGCCGTCGCGCCGGAGTTCCAGCTGAAATCGGTCTGGGCATTGATCCGGCAGCGGCCGTCGGTCAGGGCCCCGTTGGCGTTGACGCCGAACTGGAAGTAGTTCTTCCGGTCTCCGGAAGGATTGAGCAGGATCTCGAAAGCCGAATCCCGGAAAATGGCGATATCCCCGTTTTTCGCGCAGGCCGCGGCCAGCTCCTTCATGCGGGGCTCTTCGCACTCCGCCCGGACGATGAGGCAGTTGTTTTCCTTCCGGAGCGTGACCTTGGTGTTGACCTCATTGGTGTCTCCCGCGAAGGAGCGGAGCCACACCGTGCCGGGCACGCGGGCGATCCAGAAGTCCATGCCCCGCTGGAGCTCCCTGTTCTTTTCCGCCACACGGGCGATGGCGCCCAGGAGCTCTTTGCGGATGTAGTTCAGCCGGGATGCGGCTCCCTTGTCGTTTCCCGCGGCGGCGAGAGCCTTGTCGAAGAGATCGTTGTAGTACTTCATCTTGGCCGGGGAGTAGATCTTTTCCCAGATCTCACGGGTGGAGGGGACTTTCGTCACGGGGCCCAGATCGGTCTCCACCGTGTTGCCCAGGATCTTTTCGGTCCAGTTCTTTTCCAGATCGGCGTAGAACTCCGCCATGAAGGGGGCTCCCGTGCCGAACATGACCCGGAAATGATCGGCGAGCAAGTCCTCCACATCGAGGGAGCTGTCCCACATGAGACGCATGACGACGTAGTAGTTGAGGTAGTTGAAGAGGAAGGCGTCGGTTTCCGATTCGAAGTAGACGCCGTCCAGATATTTCGCATTGGTTTTGATGAAGTTCGCCGCGTGGCGGGGCATCATGGCCGGCACGCCGGGGATGACCTTGTTCATGTGCTTGCCCATGGCGTAAGTCCACGCCGAGACCTTGTTTCCGGTCTTTTCGTACCACATCTTCAGCCGCTCGGTGTCGGTCCGGTCGTTCCTGCCCGTGCCGCCAAGTCCGGTGACGGCCACCTGGACGAGCAGCTCCTTCGGCAGAGGGAAACTCGGCGGGATGTTGTAGGGCATGTAGGCCATGGTGGCCACCCGCGGCTTGAATCCCGCCGCGGTCAGGCGCCGGCAGACTTCGGCGTAGAAGCTGAACATGAACTCGCTGATGGCCCGGCGGGGGCCTTCGTCCCGGATGGAGCCCTTGCCGTCCCAGACTTTTTTGCACTTCTCACAGCGGCACCAGACCATGCCGTCCTGCGGCATGATGCCGAAGAGGTCGCGCCAGGCGGTCTGGGCGGGCCACCGCTTCAGGCCCCGTGACGAGGGCTCCTTGCCGGAGTAATAGGCGATGGCGTCCTGAATGATCACCTCGCGGACGCCGCTCGAGAAACAGAGCTGCCCCGGATGGCGCTGTTTGGGGTCGCAGTACCGCTGACCGTTTTCCATCAACGCGAAGTATTCGGGGTGGGTCTTCGCGAAGCGGCGGATCAGGTCGAGGCCGTTGAGGCCGTGGCCGAAGGGATAGCGGCTTTCCGGCTCCCGGAGTTTCGGCAGCAGGTCCCGGCGGAGCGTCTGGACGTTGTATTTGGCGTAAAGGGCCTCATTGGCCCGGCCGTAAAGCGAAAAACGGCGGAAGAACATGTCGGGAGCTTCCGTCACGTCGATGACGGGGGGAAGGCTGAGGGCGCCTCTGGCGGGGACGACGGTGCCGAAGGGGCCGGAAAAGAAGAATCTCGCTCCGGCAAAACGTTCGAGAAAATCGTAGACCCCCGTCAGGGTGGCCCGTGGATAGAAGACGTTGACGCCGGGCTTGGCGGGGGTCTCCGTGTCGGAGTCCCGGCCCGCGATGAAGAGCACGTTTCCCGCCCGGCGCAGATAAAAACCCTCGGGCGGGAGCTTGTTCACGTCCAGCCCCGCCTTGCGGGCGAATTCCCCGTCGCCCAGCACCACGGTGAAATACCCCGGCGCGGGGGCGGAAACGATCGCGGGCTTCCGCCCCATGGCCTGCCCGAGAAAGGTCTGAAGCTCCTTCGCCGCGTAGGCCACCACGGGCTTTCCGTTGGCCTTGACGATGGCGATCTCCGTGATTTTTTCCGGCGTCCCGGAAATGCGGACGCTCCGGCCCGCGGCGGCTGCCGTCAGGGCGCCGCACAGAAGGACAAGTGTGCAGATCGTGTGTTTCATGAGAATCGGTCCTCTTTTGTTTTCACCTTGAAAATCCCGTTCCGGCGGCCTGTTGTTTCTTTCCGCCGGGTTTTGTTTTCGCGGAAAATAATATAACACCTGTCGAAGCGATATGCAATGTGAGGCGCGGGAAAACTCCGGAAAATCCTCCCTTTTTCCTCTTGAATTATGTCCCCGAAAGAACTATATTATCAAAGGAGACCTTTTCCCCTGTCTCGGGAAAGGGAGTTCCGTTTTCACCAACCTTGAAGGAGGACCCGACATGGACCTGCCGAAAAACGTGCGGCTCAACGAAGATGCCGAATATGTGCGGAAACTGCGGAACGTCATGGCCAAAAACGGCGGCTATTGCCCCTGCCGGCTTCAGCATACTCCGGAAAACCTGTGCATGTGCAAGGAGTTCCGGGACCAGCTGGCCGACCCCGCTTTCACCGGATTCTGTCACTGCAAACTTTACTATAAGGAGAAATGAATCATGGGCGTGCTTCACCTCAACAAAGCCTCTTTCGACCAGCTGGTTGCTCAGACCGAAAAGCCGGTCCTCATCGACTTCTGGGCCACCTGGTGCGGCCCCTGCCAGAAACTGACGCCGGAGCTCGAAAAGCTGGCGGAGGAACATCCGGAACTTATCGTGGGCAAGGTCAACGTGGAAGACGCCGAAAACGTGCAGATCGCCGCGGGTCTCGGCGTCAACGCCATTCCGGCCCTCTTCTTCTACCGCAACGGCAAGCTCGAAAAGCAGCTGGTGGGCTTCATGACCAAGGACCAGCTGGCAGCTCAGCTGGGACTGTGACGGGAAGGGAGGCGGGATCGTGAAAAAGAGCGGAGAATTCTGGCTGGTCAACGGGATCGTTCACGATGCGGTCCATAAGCGTCCCCTTAAGGCGGACATCCTGGTGCGGCGGGGCAAGATCGCCGCCATCGGGAAATGCACCGGCACGAAGGTCGTGGACTTGAACGGACTGCAGGTGTTTCCCGGACTGGTGGAGGCTCACTGCCATCTGGGCCTCGATGGCTGGAGCAACCGTTACGACGGCAAGGACTACAACGAACGGAACGAGTGCGTCACTCCCGAACTCAACGCCGTGGACGGCATCAACCCCTTCGACGAGACGCTGCGTCACGCGCTGGAGGGCGGCGTCACCTGCGTGGGCACGGGCCCCGGCAGCTCCAACGTGGTGGGTGGCACCTTCACCGCCATCAAGACCTTCGGCACCCGGGTGGACGACATGATCGTCCGCGAAAAGGTGGCCATGAAGTGCGCTTTCGGCGAAAATCCCAAGAACTGCTATCAGAGCAAGTCCATTTCCAGCCGAATGACCACGGCGGCGAAGCTCCGGGAGCTGCTTTTCAAGGCACGGGAGTACATGGAAAAATTGGATGCGGCGGGCAAGGACGCTTCCAAGCGGCCCGACTTCAACTTCCGGCTTCACGCCATGCTGCCCGTCCTGCGGGGTGAAATTCCCCTCAAGGCCCACGCCCATCAGGCCAACGACCTCTTCACCGCCATCCGGATCGCCAGGGAGTTCGGCGTGAGGCTCACCCTTGAACACTGTACCGAAGGGCACCTCATCGCGGAGGCGCTGGCGAAAGAGAATATTCCCCTCGCCGTGGGCCCCTCCCTGACTCACTCCGGCAAGCCGGAAATGCGGAACAAGAGTTTCGCCACGGCGGGGATTCTGGACCGGGCCGGGTGTCAGGTCTCCATCATCACCGACTCCGCGGTGATTCCTCAGGAGCATCTGGGGCTCTGCGCGGGCCTCGCCGTCCGGGCGGGGATGGATCCATTTTCGGCCCTGCAGGCCATAACGATCCGGCCCGCCCGGCACCTGGGCATCGAAAAGAGAGTCGGCTCCATCGAAGTGGGCAAGGACGCCGACTTCGCCATCTGCGACGGCTCCATCCTCGACAGTTCCACCAAGGTCTGCATGGTCTTCGTCGACGGCGAACAAGTGGTCTGAGGCGAACGTCGGCCATCCCCAAAAAATGCCCTTCGGCGGCGTTTGAGCCGCCTCACCCCGGCTGACGCCGGGGCTTCGGGGCATTTTCCGGGGGCCCCGCTCTCAAGTCGTTGCGGACCGACACGGACGAACACGGGCGAACACGGACGATCGCCCGGCAACTTGCGGCGAACGCCACCGCAGGGGCCTTGTGCGCTTACACACCTCGGCCTATCAGGCCTATTCGGTCAATCGCCGCAGACGCCCGTTTCGCGGCCCATACACTCCCGCAAACCAGCGTCCGTGTCAGTCCGTGTCGGTCTGTGTTTGTCCGTGTTCTCCCCCCCCACGCAAAAAACGTTGCGGCCCGCTTGTAAAAACCGAGCGGAAACGGCATTTTTTTCTCAAAACGGTGTAGATTCTTCCCGGATTCCCGCGTTCTTGCCGGTGGAGCACGAGGGCTCCGGGAAAAAACACAAAAAGGAGGAAATCATGTACATCGACGGAGGAACGGGAAGCATGGCGCTGCAGGCGGCTGCGGCAGTTTTTTTCACCGCGGCGGTTTTCTGCCGTCAGATCTTCACCTGGTGCCGGGGACATCTCCGCGCCGACGGCACGGAGGGTCGGTGACGCGGAGTTGCGGACAGTGATTCAGTGGAGAGGGGGAGAAAGCGTCATGGATCATGCCGCAAAGACCGGAAATGCGCCGGAACCCGAGGGGAAGGTGGATGGCGTCTGCCGCCGGACCTTTTCTCCGGCTCCGGCCCTGGCCCTGGCCGGAGCGCTGACCCTGCCCGCGCTGACCGTTTTTGTCGGCAATCTCAATCAGTTTACGCTGAGTCCGGGGCAGGGGATCGGCGCCGCGCTGACTTTTTTCTGCGGAGCGGCTCTGCTTTTCATGCTTCCCCTTTTTTTCGGCCGGGGGAAACGGTGCTGTCCGTGGATCGCCGCCGGGATGCTGGGCGTGGCCGTCTCGTGCGCCTTGCAGTACCTGGTGCTCGGGGAGCTTTTTCTCAAGGATTGGCCCGACGGCGGCGAATTCCTGCCGGACATGGTCCTGCTGGCCGTTTTTCATCTCTTCTGCCTGCTCCTGCCCGTGGGGGCGGCGCTGGTATTTCGAAATTTCTGCGTCCGCCACGGGGGCAAGCTTGCCGCGATCCTGCTTCTGATTCTGGGAACGCCCATGGCGGAGCTGTTTTTCACCCGCCAAAAGGCGGCGGACTATGATTTCCGCGAATACACCTTTTCGGAAGAAGAGAAATTCGCCTTCGGCCGCCGGGAAAACATCATCCTGCTGGTGGTGGATGCCATGAGCGAGAGGACCGCCAAGGTGGTCCTGACGAAATACCCCGAATTGCAGGACTCCCTGCGCGATTTCACCTGCTTCGACCGGATGACCAGTCCCATTCCCAGCACGGCCTTTGCCGTTCCCGCCATGCTGACGGGAAAGATGTTCCGGGGAAAATTGCCCCCCGGAAGCATCGCACCTTCCGCGAAATCGGGAACTCCGGAGGGGGATGAACATGCCCGCTATCTGAACGAGGCGTTTCGGGACAAGGGGGCGCTTCCGTCCGTCTGCCGGTCCATGGGGTATCGGGTGGAGGGTTATCCCCTGATCCCCCAATGTCTTTCCCTTTCGCCTGAGGTGATAGACAATTCCCTTCCGATCACGGACGAAGTCCGCGAAATGTCGCTCCGTCAGATCGTGGAGACCGCTCTCGACCGGCAGCTCCCTTTCTTTCTGAAGCCCTTGTGGGAAAGTATGCATACCTCCGCGCTCACCCCTTTCGTGGAGGAACAGCCGGAGGGTTTCACCCCCTTCGTGAAGGATTACGATCCCATCTTCTACCGGAAACTCCACCGGGAGTTCCGGGTGGGGAAACACGACAAGGTCTTCAAATACCTCCATCTGCGGGGCTCCCACGTGCCGGTCGCGACGGATGAAAATCTGGAACTCCGGCCCGGCGTCGAGCGCCACAGGCAGCTGCGGGGCAGTTTGAAAGCAGCGGAACTGCTGCTGAAGAAGCTCAAGAGCGCGGGCCTCTACGAACGGGCCATGATCGTCATCACGGGCGACCACACCGAGCAGTACCGTCCCGAAACGATCACGTTCGTGAAACGGCCCGGCGAAACGCATCGGAAGATCGTTTTCAACTCCGCCCCCTGCCGCGTGGACGAGATCGCGGGGACCATTGCCCGCGAGTGCGGACTCCGGCCGGAAAGTCCCTCCATCTGCGCCCGGCAGGCAAGGTCCGGCGGGCTCCGGACGCCCCGTGAGAAGGCGCTTGCGGTCTTGCGTCTGCCTCCGCTCCGGCCGGTCGTCCGACAGGGCCCTCTGGAATACGGGGCCCTCTTCGGCGGGGTGGTCACCCTCGACTCCGGCGGGCTTCAGATCGAAATGGAAGTCGGCTTCGATCGTTCACGGGGAATCGTCGAATTGTACGCGGAAAATGCGGAAAACGGCCGGAGCGTGATGACCGCGAGCACCTATGAACGGCGTTTCGACTGCGTCCGGCTGGAAAAGTTCGACCTGGCTCCGGGAATCTACCGACTTTTCGTGGGCGGGCATTTCGACCCCGGCGCGAGTGCCGCACAGGGCGTGCGGGCGGTCCGGTACTTCCTCGCGGTGGATGCAAAGGGAATGCGTTTTCTCGCAGAAAGACCTGTTTTGAAGCCCCGGCCTCTGGAATTGGGGGAAAGCGTGACGTTCCGCGAAATGGGGCTGTATCCCCAGCTTGTCCTGCCTGAAAAGCACATCCTGAATCACAGAGCTCTTTTGTTGGAGTCGGGCGCGAAACTGGGTGTGCGGCTGCCTCATGAACAGGGGCCGCTTGCGCTGGAGTTCCATTTTTCGCGCACCCTTTCCATGCAGGCCGGGACGCTGAAGGTGACCGCGGAAGACGGACAAAGCGTCCTAAAACGGTTCTCGGGGGAAGAGCCGGAAGATGTCCGGCTGGTGTTGGAAGTCCCGGAACATGCCGGGGAGGCCTGTTTCACCTTCGAATACACCTTGTTTTCCCGGAAACCGGTGAATGTCAGGAATCTGCTCAGATTGGAAAAGATCACGCTGAAGAGGAAAAACTGAAACCCTGTTCCTCTGTTGATTTTTCGGTCACGGGGTGCTATATTACAGGAAAAGAGGGAAATTTGCGGTACGAAAGGGAGTTTCGAAATGGACGGCGCGGCGACGGAACGGATGAACGAGTGGGCGGACCGGTTTCTCGAATACCGGGAGCAGCTGCTGGCTCTGGCCCGGCGCAACCTCAACTCGGTCCTTTCCCGGCGCTTCTCGCCCGAAGACGTGGTGCAGGATACGCTGAGTTCCGCCTGTTCCAAGATCGACTTTTTCGAGAACCGCCCCGACGTCCCCGTCTACTTCAAACTGCGGATGCTCCTCTTTCAGACCATCAAGGATCTGGAACGGAAGAATCTGCAGGCGCAGAAACGCGACGCCTACAAGGACTTGCCGGTCGCGGAAGGCAATGATACGGCGACGCAGGCCCAACTCAGCTGGAATCAGTTCGCCGACACCATGACGGGGCCCGTGACCCAACTCGCCCGCGGCGACCGGTACGCGCTGCTGAGAAAAGCCCTCGAAGGACTTGCCGAAAACGACAGGAATATTCTGGAAATGCGCCACTTCGACGGCCTCGGCAACGCGGAGTGCGCCCAGCTCCTCGGGATCGAACCGAAAGCCGCCAGCATCCGCTACGTGCGGGCGCTGGAGCGGCTCCGGCAGAAACTCGCCGAATACACGGAGTTCCGCCCATGAGCGACGGAACTTCTCTCGAAGAGATCGCCGCGGAGTTTCTGGAGCGACGGGAGGCCGGGGAGCCGTTGACTCCCGAGGCTTTTCTTGCGGAACATCCGGAACACGCCGAAGAGCTCCGGGGCCTCCTCGATCTGATGCTGGATATGGACAGGCTCGGGACCGCCAAGACGCAGATAATTCCCCCAGAAGAGACGGTGCCCGGGCGGCCCAATCTGCCCGATTCCGATTACCGCCTCATCCGCAAGCTCGGCGGCGGCGGCATGGGGGTGGTCTTCGAAGCCGTCCAACTTTCGCTGAACCGGAAAGTCGCGGTCAAACTGCTGAACTCTTCGCTCCTGACCAGCGCCGAACAGCGGACCGGGTTCGAAAACGAGGCCAGGGTCATCGCGATGCTCCACCACGGAGCTGATCGAGGGCAAAGGCCTCGATTCCTGCCGCTTCGACGACCTGCGGGAACTGGCCCGGATCGCCCTGCAGGCGGCGCAGGCCCTTGCTTATGCCCACCGCTGCGGCGTCCTCCACCGGGACGTCAAGCCCGCCAACATGCTGCTGGATCCCGAAGGAAATCTCCACATCGGCGATTTCGGGATCGCCTTCATCCTGACCGGGAACGAGCCCGTGGTCGAAGCACAGGGCAGCCGGAGCGGCACCTTGCGCTACATGGCCCCCGAACGGCTGGCGAAGGGCGTCAACACCTTTTCCACCGACCAGTACTCCTTCGGCGCGACCTTCTACGAGCTGGCGGCGGGGAAGCCCCTGCTTCAGGCGAAGACGCCGGAGGAGCTGAAAAAGCGGATCTGTTCCGCCCCCGTCGAACCCCTTGCCTGCGGGGAGCCGGAATTTGCGGCGATCATCGACAAGTGTCTCAGCTTCGCCCCACAGGACCGCTACGCGAGCATGGACGAGGCGGCGGCGGACCTTCAGCGCTTCCTGAACCGGGAACCCGTCCGGGCCTTCGCCTCCTCGCCCTGGCACCGTTTCTCCTTGTGGTGCCGCAGGAAACCGGCAGTTGCGGCGATGACCTTCGCCTTGCTGGTCTGCGCGGCGGCATTCGTCGTCTCCCTCATCGCAGGTTACGTTCGGACCCGGGCCGCCCTGCGGCTTGCCGAGCAGAACGCCCGGACGGCCGATGCGGCGATATCGAAGATCTTCACCCGGATCTCGGAACAGCCCGCTTCGCGGAAGAACACCGAACTGCTTTCCGCCCTGCTGCCCTATTATCAGGCCATCGTCGAACAGCGGAACATCCCTGCGTCCCGGATCGGCGAGGCCTACGGCGTCATCGGCGAATGCGCCTTGCGGAGCGGGAATTACGTCCTGGCGGAAAAGGCGTTCCGCAACGTGCTGAAATACCGCCCCGGCGCCCGGTCGATGAACCAGCTGGCGGCGGTGCTGAAGAAGCAGGGGAAAAAGGGCGAAGCCGAGAAGTTATCCCGTCAGGTGGTCGCGGAGTTCGAAGGCGCGAAGGATGAAAAAGTCCGTTTCGAGGTCGTGCGGGCGCTTCTGGCCCTTTCCGACGCCCCCGACAGCGCCGAACGGAGCCGCGCTTTCCGGATCCTGGAATCGCTGCTCAAGGAGCAGCCGGGGAATCCCGAATACCGTTTCCAGTACGCCGTCCTGCTGGGCGGCAATCCGCGGCTTTTCCACTCCCTGCGGATCCCCGGCGTGGAACCCAACGCCGTTGTCCTGCTCTCCCGTCTGGCGGAGGAGCATCCTGATGATCCCGAATACAGCCTCGCTCTGGTGAATCTGATGCTCCGTCGGTTCCGGATGAGACGGAACATGCGGGATGCGCCCGATCCCCTTGATGACGCGCTCTTCATTTCCGACCGGATGCTGGGACGCTGGCCCAACGACCCCCAGATCGTTTCCGCCGCGGTCAGGCTTCATTCCCGTCATATCGAGAGCCTTTTCCGGCGGGGCGACAGTGTCCGGGCGCTGAAGGAAAACGAACGGCTCCTCAGCATTCTGGAGTTCCAGTTCCACAACCCGGAAAATTCCGATGCGGTCAGGGAGGAGCTGATCCAGCTGCAGCTGCGCCGCCTCTCCATGATCCGCCGCCGCGGAGCGAAAAAGGAAGAAGAATCCCTGCGGCGGAAAATCGAAAAGGAGCTTCAGCATTACCGCGGCCCGAAACTCGAAGAATTCCGCAAGCAGCTTGCGGAACGGAAATAGGTGCGCTTTCTGAAAGCCGAACGTTGGCCTCGACCCCACGCTGTTGTTGGACCCGCAGGATTTGTAGGACCAGTAGGACAGACACCTACGCGGGTTTGCAGTGTACCGTTCTCCGCCTTTATTTGCGAACCGCGGCAACTGGAGAGCAGGGCCCCCCGAAAAAATACCCCGTCAGCCCGCGGAGCGGGGGAGGCACCGCTCTCGATGCCGACGGGTATTTTTGGGGGATGGCGACAGTTGCCGCGCAGAGTCGAAGCCGACGTTCGGCCCTCTGTTTTTTACGCTTCGGCTTCGGCGAGGTCGATGTGCATCCACGAGGCCACGGTGCGGCCCATGATGTCGGCGATGATCGCGGCGGGGACGCCGATGCGTTTGAGCAGACGCTCGTAGTGGGCGGCCCCCTCGGTCATGACCTGGGGGTAGGTCACGTAGGCGTCCGACCCCAGCACCAGCTTGCGGAAGTTTTTCATGGAAGGATCCACTTCGGCGGTGTCGGGCTTGAGCATTTCCGCCAGATCGGCGGGCTGCATCCGGAGCCACTGGCCGCAGCCCCCCAGGTCGGCGTAGAGATTTGCGTGCATCTTGATGTACTGGCTCGCCTCGTCCTGAAAGATCCGCGTCCCCATGTGGGCCATGACGATTTTGAGATTCTGGAAGGAGCGGGCGATGCGGTCCAGATTGATGGGGTTCATGTTCTTCAGCACGGGCCGCCGGTAGATCTCGTCGGCGGGATTGGGGCGATAGTTCCCCGTGTGGAAGAGGAGGGGCAGTCCGCACTCGGCGGCGGCCTCGTAGACGGGCATGTAGATGTCGTGGTCGTACTCATACCAGGGGTAGATGCACTTGAACCCCCGGACCCCCTTTTCGGCGTAGTGGTAGACTTCTCCCGGATCGGCGGTCCGCCACAGGTCCAGCTTGGCCAGGGGGAGGAAGCAGTCCGGGTACTTTTTGCAGATGGCGATGACCTCGTCGTTGGGCAGAAAGTCGTGTCCGCCGTAGCGGAGCCCGCCCGAGAGGCAGGCGATCGTGCCCTCCTTCCGGCACTGCCGGGCGAGAAATTCAAGCTTTTCGGGATCGTTGCTGTCGCAGTGGACGTGGATGTCCAGTTTCGTCGTGGGCACTTCTTTCATACTTCACCTCGCAGATGGAATGAACGCAAAACGCCGTAATATACACCCGCTTCGGGGCATTGTCAAGAAATTTCGGAGCTGTGGAGCAGGGGAGATTTCCCGTTTGCAAAAATATTCTGCCGGTGGTATATTAGTAGGATGGCAATGCGGTATGATTTTTCGACAGGAGAACGACATGGTGAAAGATCCGTTGAAGCGCTTGATTCTGGTCCCGGCGTTGTGCGTTGCGGGACTGCTGCTGCAGTCCTGTACGCCGTTCCGGGCCAGGGAGGTCGATCTGGAAAAACGTTCCGAGCAGGAGTCCCAGAGCTATTACCGGTTTTCCGCGGGCGGCGGGGACCGCCTTTCCTTCGAGAGCCGGAACTATCTTTCCAGCAACCTGCTGATGGCGGATTTCCGCAACGATGGAGAAAAGCTGATCCGCCGGCTGGCCATCCGCCACGAAATAGAACCTTCACGGATGCTGCTCTCTGTCCTCAGCGACGTCTGTTTCCAGCTGGCGCAGCAGGCTTCCGACCGGGATGCCGCCCTGAGGTACGATCTGGCGGCGGTCTACTACGCCTCGCAGCTGCTTTTCGACGAAAGATTCCGGAACTCCGGCCTCGGCAATTACGATCCCTCCATATTTCAGACCGCGCGAATCTACAACGGCGCGCTGGCCCGGCTCTATGCCGAACTCACCCGCCGCGACCTGCTGCTCAAGGGGCGCTACCGGCTCCAGACGGCCAACGGGCAGGACGTCATTTTCGACATGCCCCATTACGATCTGATCTATCCGGCCTCCTCCTATAAGAAATTCATGCTCTGTTCCGACTTCCGGATCCGGAATCTTTTCCACTTCACCTACGAATTCGGTCTCGGGGTGCCGGTCATCGCCCTCACCAACGAACAGACGCATTACAAGAATCTCCTCACGGCCGCCCCTATCGCCCACGGGGCCACGGCCTTCATCCGGTTCCGGGCCGCGGAAAAAGGCGAAGCCGCACGGGTGATGCATGCAAGACTCGAATTCTACGACAACGACCGGATCCGGACCGTTCAGGTCGGGAAGCAGGTCGTCCCTTTGATTTTCGACTACTCCACCCCCTTTGCCTACTACATTTCCACCCTGCCGGACATGAACGTGCTGGACTACGCCCTCAATCCCGACCGTTTCAAGTCGGGGCTTTATACCCTGGAACCCTATCAGCCCAACAAGATCCCCGTGGTGCTGGTCCACGGCCTGCTTTCGAGCATCCACACCTGGATGCAGATGGTCAACACCCTCAAGAACGATCCGGAGATCCGGAAACACTGTCAGTTCTGGTTCTTCACCTATTCCAGCGGCAATCCCATTTTGTATTCCGCTTCCATGCTCCGCCAGAGCCTTCAGGCTGCCCGTGACGAACTGGCCACGACCCCCGAATCGCAGGCGGCCTTCGACCGCATGGTCATCATCGGGCACAGCATGGGCGGCCTGATCTCCAAGACGCTCCTCCAGGACCCCGGCGATCAGCTGATCCGCAAGGCCGCGAAACGGCCCTGGAAGGAGATCGAATCCATGTTCACGCCGGAGCAGAAGGAGCTCATCGAAAAACTCGCCCTTTACAAGAGCGTTCCCTCGGTCCGGAGGGTGCTCTTTCTGGCCGTCCCCCACCGGGGGGCGAACATGGCCCGGTATTTTCAGGTCCGCCTGATCTCCCGGCTGATCAAGCTTCCGGGGAACGTCGCCAGCGGGCTGTCCGGAGCGATGAAACGGTATCTCGGCAAGCAGAAAGGAAAACCCTTCGAAATCAGGAACTACACCGGATTGGACGGGCTCAACCCCACTGACCGGATCCTCCGGGCGGTGAGCGAAATTCCCCTCAAGGCGGATGTGCCGATCCACTCCATCATCGGCAACCGCGCACAGGCCACTCCCGGCGGCACCGACGGCGTGGTCGAGTACTCCAGTTCCCATCTGAACGAGGTCCGCAGCGAGCTGGTCGTCCACTCCGGACACAGTGTGCAGGTCCACCCCATGGCGATCCACGAAGTGCGGCGGATCCTGCGGGAACATCTGCGGGAAGAAAAGGTCTGCCACGAGCTGCCCGCCGCCCCCATCCCTGCCGAGGAAGAGAAAAAGGCGTCCGGCGAAGCCGCCCCTCCTGCCGCGAAGCAATGATCCCGGCGTGAAGTTTCCCCGCGGAACGCCTTGCAAAAAGGGAAACGGCGTGCTACATTATGACTTGTCCCGCATCGGTTTTGGCAAGCGGGACGTCGTCGTAACTTTTCATGCGGGGGGATCGTCATGCTCATTCGAAGCGATTATCACATTCACGCTTCCTTTTACCGGGTGAAAAAAGAGGGCGCCGAGCCGGGGCCCACGGCCGCGGAACAGCTGGCCGCCGCCCGTGCCGCAGGTACCGAGCTGGTGGGGATCGTGGAGCACTGCAACGACGCCCCCCATCATCCCTTCCGGTGTCTCGAGGAGCTTTCGGCGGAGTACCACGCCCCCGGCTTCCCCCGCGAAAAGGTCTTCCTTGGGGTGGAGGCCGACCTGGCCGAAGACGGCTCCGACCGCTGCGGTCGGGAGGGGAGGGCAAAGCTGGGACTCCACTACGTCATCGGGTCGGTCCACGTTTCCCCGGTGAAGTGTCCGGATTTTTCCGTTTACCTCGAATACGAGTATAAGCGGATCGCCAATGCGCTCATGAACAACGCCAACGTGGAGATCATCGGCCACCCCTTCGGGGAAGGGATCCGGTGGGAGAAGGCCGGGATCATCCCCAAGTGGCACTGGGGCCTCATCCCGGAGCGGTTCCTCGCCGAAATACTCCGCCTGGCGAAGGAGTCGGGCAAGGCCCTCGAAGTCAACCGCTGCGATTTCACCGACGGCGTCTATCTGGACTTCCTCAAGGAAATCAAGACGGGAAAGATCCTTTTCTCCGTCGGCTCCGACGCCCACGGCACCCGGTCGGTGGGCAACGCCGTCACGCGGACTCAAGTCCTCGAAGTGCTGGGATTTCAGGAAAGTTGCCACTGGAGACCGAAAGCATGATCCTCTACATCACCCGTCACGGTCAGCCCGCGCTGGAGGGAATGGCTTCCGGCGCCAACTTCGAGTTCCCCGAGGGGGACTATTGCCTGAGCGCCCTCGGGCGGCTTCAGGCGGCTTTTCTGGGCCTCTTTCTGAGAGCTCGGGGATTCGGGGGCAGGAAAATCATTTCCTCCCCTTACGCGAGGACCATGGAGACCGCTTCGATCGTTGCCGGCATCTGCGGTTCGGAGGTTTGGCCCGAACCCCGGATCCAGGAGATGCTCTTTTATCCCGAGCCCGTCTGTCCGGGCTTGACCATCGAAGGAATGCGCTCGTTTTTTCCCTGCGTCGCTTCCGAGGCCCGGCTCGCTTATCCGTGGATTACGCAGAAAGGGCCGGAAGTCCCCTCGCAGGTCCGGGTCCGGACCGACCGGTTTCTGGATGAGTTCTGCGGCAACGTCCCCGACGGGGACGTGCTGCTGGTGGGCCACGGCGCTTCCACCGGCACGTTGAGGCGGGAGCTGGCCCGCCGGGCGGGGTTCGACGGGGACCTGGGCTACGCCTGGAACTGCGCGGTGTCGAGCTTCGAGATCACCCCCGAGGGGAAAGTCACGGTGCTGGAAATGACCCGTTTCGACTTCATGCCCCTCGACTGCGTCACCAGCAACCGGCGGCGGTACGGGGACAAGGAAAACGCATGAAAGTCCTCGTCATTTCGGATTTGCACCTGTGCGACACCCGGAACAGCCCGGACTTCGAGGCCCGGCGGCTGGAAAAACTTGCGGAGTTCATCCGCGCCTGCGCTCCCGACGCGGTGCTGAATCTGGGGGACACGGTCTCCCGCCGGGCCTTCCTGCGGCCCGAATTCCCCTCCGAAGCCGAAGGGTTCCGGGGCTACCTCGCGTGGCGGAGCAAGTTCGACATCCCCTTCGCCGAGTGCGGCATCACCCGCGAGCTGGACTTTTTCTCTTCCCTCTTCGGCGTGGAGCCGGACAATGTGACGGATCTCTCACCTGACTCAACGATCATCACCCTGCTCCCCCGCGAGGGGGCGGGGCACCGGCTTTTCCCGGAGCAGCTGGCCTTTCTCGAATCCGCCCTCGAGCGGTGCCGCAGGGAGGGGAAAAGCGTCGTCATCGGCACTCACGTCCCTTATCCGGGGAGCTGTTCCCGGCAGCCGGGGCCGGGGATCTTCCTCGAGATCCCCCCGGAGCTCCACGAAACGCTGATTGCCTTTCCCAGCCCCGTCTGGTGGTGCGGCGGGCACTTTCACTGGGCGCACGAGGCGCCTTCCGTCATCGGTTCCCTGACCGTCTGCATCGGAGCCCGATTCCGGTTCGAGGCCAGGAACGACACCACCTATCTGCGAGTGCTCGACACCGCCTCGGGCAAGACGGAAACCTTCTTTCCCGATTTGTGAAGGCTCCTCACCGGGGGGAGCGCGGTACTTCGATGACTTTGCCCCAGGGGGGCGTTTCGTGCTCTTCGGGCGTCACCCACAGCACCGGGTAGGGCGGTTTCTTTTCGGGAAATGAGCTTTCGAGATCGCTCAGTCCCACGAAGACCGCGGGGGCCAGATGGTGACGACTGATGTAGTCGAAAACGCAGACGTGGTCGGTGCCGCCGCCCCCCTTGAACCGGCCCGCGCGGATGAAGGACTCCAGTTCGTCGCCCGAGACCACCTGCCGGACCCTGCTGTCCGCCACGATGAGGGTCATCTCGCGGGAAGATTCGACCAGGGCGCTCACTTCGCCGAGCACCTCGCGGATCTGGTCGTCGCTCATGCTCCCGGAAGTGTCCAGCGCCACCACCAGACGGTCCATCGTTTCGTTGTAGTGTCCGGGGACCACCAGGTCGTGGATCATGAAGCGCTTGTCGGGGCAGGCCAGAGAGTAGTCGTCCTGATGCAGGATCACATCGGCGTAGCGGTGAAGGACCCGCTGCCAGGGGATCCTGGGCGGCCCCAGAAGACCCGCTTCCCGCAGCAGTTCCTCCGGGAAGTCCCCCCGTCCGGAACTGGCGTGAAAGTGCTCCGCCGCCACCCTGATCCGGTCGGCCAGGACCTCCCGCTGCTCCGGGCCCAGCTTCACGGGCAGATGGACGTCGCAGCCTCCGCCCGCCCACGGGACCGGAGGAAAGCTGGTCCCGCCGTTCCCGCTCCCCCTGTTCCCGTCGTTTTCCTGGGTCGGCAGCGTCACGGAAACGTACGTGACTTCCCAGGTCTTGCTCTTATGGCACAGATCCTCGTAGATCGTCTCGGCGATCATGCCGGAGTAGCGGGAACTCCAGAAGACCCCCTTGGGCATCTCGTAAAGATAGGAGGCGCTGTCGTAGGAACTCCGGGAAACCTTGGGGAAGGTGATCTTGCGGACCATGTCGTTGATGGCGCAGTCCGTGGCCATGTTCCATTTGATCGGCTCCCGGCAGCCCTGCCGCTGAAAGCTTTCCAGCACCTGATGGCAGACCTCGTGGGCGAGGCAGAAGCCCAGCTGCCGGGTGTTGAGCTGCGCGGTGAATTCGGGGTTGAACCAGATGTGCTTCAGGCAGTCGGTGGCCAAGGTGGGGAGCGTCTGCGCCGGGACCAGCTTCACCTGCAGCAGGATGTACCCCCAGAAGGGGTGCATCTCGAGCATCTGCATCCGGAGCGCGGCCAGCCGTTTGGCTTCGGTTTCGGCCGCCTGGGCGAATTGCGTCGTCATGACAGATACAGCGATGACCGCAGTGAGACCAGATCGCCCGCCAGCTTGCGGAACGAGCTCAGGGCTTTCAGACGGTCGAAGAGCTCCTGCGCCCGGTTCCGGAGCTGCCGCAGGAACAGGATCTGATACTCGGGCTCCACGCCGGGCGAGGTGATGAAACTCACGATGTTTTCCAGATGCGCGTCGGGGACGGCGCTCCTCGCCAGACAGGCCGCCACGGCGAAGATCGCCGCATAGATGAAGGAGGGCTCGGAATTCCTGACGAAATCCGCCTTCGTCCTGCCGCCGATGATCCCCGCGGCGTCCACCTTGCGGTAGAGGGTCATGTATTTGTGGAATTTGTCCGCCATGGGCACGCCGATGCAGGCGGCGAGGGCCCGTTTGGCGTCCTCGGGATCGACGTGGGCCAGCACACGACTGGCCATGGCCCAGCTGCGGGGCGTTGGGAAGCTGTGCTCGTCGGAAACCGTGAACAGCACCTCGTCCCCGTAGGTGCGGACGAAGGCCATGATGTTCTCATCGATGCCGTTGGCCGCGGCCCACTCCAGCCAGGCGTCGGTGTCGGGGCGCATCTCGAAGTGGGCGAAGCGGTTGCAGAGGGCGCTCGAAAGTGGCGTGACGATGGCGTTGTCCTCTTCCCGGTTCCCGGCGGCCAACACCACCGTGCCGGGGTGGAATTCGAAATCGCCGATGCGCTTTTCGAGGACGATCTGATAGGCCGCCGCCTGATGGAGCTTGGTCACGGCGGCGTTGAATTCGTCCAGGAAGACCAGACAGGGCTCCCCGCAGGCGCGTTTCACCCACGACGGCGGGAAGAGTTCCAGAGTCCGGGTCTCCCGGTCGGGAAAGTAGACGCCGCCCAGTTCAGCCGGATCCTTCTGGGCCAGACGGATGTCGATCAGTTTCTTTTTCATGCTCCGGGCCAGTTCCGCGGCCATGGAGGATTTGCCCACGCCGGGCGGGCCCAGCAGCAGGACCGATATGCCCGCTTCGAGGGTCGCCCGGATGACCGGGAAGAGCTGGTCATAGGTGGAGCCGGAAGCGCCGACGGGCCGGATCTCGTTTCTTTCGTTCACAGGAAGGCCTCCAGCAGCTGGCATCTGAATTCGGTGTTCTTCAGCAGAACGGCGATGATGTGTTTGCAGTAGCCCCGGGCGTTTTCTTTGGCGCGGTTCTCGGCATCGGGGCAGGTGCACCGGGGATTTTCGCGCCACTCCGGATGGATCCTGACCACATAATCGCTGGTTCCGCCGGTGACGTCGAAGACCACGAAGCCCTCTTCCAGTGCGGGTCGCCGGGTGATCTTGTACTTTTTCAGCACCGATTCCGCCGCCCGGAAAAAGCGGTCGTCCCGTGCCTTGATGTTGAATCGTATCGTCTTGTTTTCTTCCATGGTGCCTCTCTCCTCGATGTGTCGGGTTCGGATCTCAGAATCAGCTTTTTTCGCCGGAGCCCGGTCACGGTTTCAGCTCCAGGACCTTCACCGCCTCTTCGAGGTATTTCCGGATGGCGATATGCTGGGGACAGGCCGCCTCGCATTTGCCGCACTTCAGGCAGTCGAAAGCGTGTTTTTTGTCCGGATCCGCCGCCCAGCGCTCCGCCTGTTTCGCCGTGGCGAGGTTGTTGTAGAGCTTGACCGTGTTCAATGCGTTGAGCGTCCCGGAAATGGCGATGTCGGCGGGGCACACCTTGGCGCAGTAGTTGCACGACGTGCAGGGGACGATGGGGATCTTCTTCAGCGCCTCCCGGACGCGGGAAATGACCTGATGTTCCTCATCCGAGAGGGGGCGGAAACTGCGCATGAAGCTCAGATTGTCCCGCATCTGGGCCACGGAACTCATGCCGGAGAGGACCGTCCGCACCCCTTCGAGGGACGCGGCGAAACGGATCGCCCACGAGGAGCAGGAGCTTTCCGGGTCCGCTTCGCGGAAGATCTTCGCCGCCTCCTCGGGCGGATTGGCCAGCAGCCCGCCCTTGACGGGCTCCATGACGATCACCGGCTTGCCGTATTCCCGTGCGAGTTCGTAGCACCTGCGGCTTTCCACCACGGGGTCGTCCCAGTCCGCGTAGTTGATCTGGAGCTGGACGAAATCCATTTCGGGGTGGGCTTTCAGAAGTTTTTCCAGAACAGCGGCGTGGTCGTGGAAGGAAAATCCCACCTTGCGGATCTTGCCCTCTTCCTTCTTCTTCTGCACGAAGGACCAGACGTCGAACTTGTCGAAAGTTTTCGTCCGCTCCTCCCCCAGATTGTGGATGAGATAGTTGTCGAAATAGCCCGCGCCGGTCCGTTCGAGTGAGGTCTCGAACTGGGCGTAGGCGTCCTCTTTCGTGCTGCAGCGGGACCAGGCGGCAAGTTTGGTGGCCAGCAGGTACTTTTCCCGCGGATGACGTTCCACGAGAGCCTTGCGGATGGCTTCTTCGCTCCCCCGGTAGATCCACGCGGTGTCGAAGTAGACGAACCCCGCTTCCAGAAAGAGGTCCACCATCTCCTTCACCTGTTCCACGTCGATCTCCTCCCCCCTGCGGGGCAGCCGCATCAGTCCGAACCCCAGCTTCAGGGGGTCGGCGTTGGTTTTCGCAGTCATTTGCACTCCTCTTTTTTTGGTGACGTTCTTCTTCCCGGACTTAATTTAACGTAGGAATGGCGAAAATGCAAGGGGCGATCCGTCGAATCCCTTGTATTTTCTCTTTTGCGAAGCTATATTATCCCCGGCATATCTCCGAAGAAATCATTGGAACGGGAAAGGACTTTCGGATCATGAAAAAGTTTTTGGCATCGGCGCTTCTGGCGGTATTTTTCACACTTTCCGGAGCGGCGCCGGGGATCTATCTCGCTCCCAGCGCGCCCCCCGCCGAGGAGAACGCGGCCCTCGAGCTCCAGAAGGGGCTGAAACGGCTTTTCGGGCTCACGGCCCCCATATTCAGGGACAAACCGGGGCAGTGCACCTTTTTCGTGGGGCAGTCCGCCGAGGCGGGGAAGGCTCTCGGCATCGCCGATTTTTCCACCTTCAAGCCCGATGAGATCATGCTCAAAAAGGTGAACGGCAAAATGTTCCTGCTGGGGGACCGCCCCCGGGGGACGCTCTACGCCGTCTACGAGTTTCTGGAACGGGCCTACGGCGTCCGCTTCTGGACGGCGGAAGTGGAACACTGGCCCCGGCACGGAAAATTCTTTCTCCCTGAGATCGACCACCGCTACGCCCCCGTCTTCCGGCGGCGGTACATCTATTACGATCTGGCGCGGAAGAGCCCCTTCTGCGTCAAACTGCGCACCAACCGCTACGGCGCCGGGCCCCGCTGGGGAGACAAGGAGGAGATCATCGGCTTCGTCCACACCTTCGGCCGGTTCGTCCCCGCCAAAAAGTACTTCAAGGACCACCCCGAATGGTTCGCGCTCCGGGACGGGAAACGGGTGGCCAACTGCCAGCCCTGCCTGACCAACCGGGGATTCCGCAAAGCCCTGACCGAAGCGGCGCTGGAGGCATTGCGGAAACGGACCGCCCCCCGCGTGATCTCCATCACCCAGAACGACGGCGAAATGACCTTCTGCGAGTGTGCCGAGTGCACGAAATTCATCAAGAAACACGGGAACAAGAGCGATCTTCTGATGGACGTGGTCAACGAGGTCGCCGACGCCGTGGGCCGGGAATTCCCGAAGGTCCAGGTGGAGACACTGGCCTACAGCATCACCCTCGACCCGCCGAAGACCGTTTTTCCCCGGAAAAACGTGCTGATCCGCTTCTGTCCTTCCCGTGCGGACAACACTCAGCCCATGGATTCCCCCGCCAATGCGGCGAAAAGCGCCCCCTTCAAGGTGTGGCGCAAATTCGGCAATCCCCTCGCCGTCTGGACTTATGAAACCGACTTCAAGCGCTTCTATCTGCCCTTCCCGAACTGGCGGGGGCTCCTGGACGATCTGCGCTTCTATGCCGATTGCGGCGTCATCGACGTCTTCCAGCAGGGCTCCTACGCCGGGCCCGCCGCGGACCTTTCGGATCTGCGGGTGTGGGTGCTGGGCAAACTCCAGTGGGATCCCTACCAGAACCCCGAAGCGCTGGTGAAGGAGTTCGCGCAGGGCTTCTACGGCAAGGCCGCGCCCTACATCCTCACCTACATCGGCCACATGACCGCCACCGCCTGCAAGGGGCGGAACCGGATGTTCCCCTTCGAGTTCAGAGCCCCCGATCTGCTCCGGGCCCGTGAGATCCTGCTTGCGGGCGAGCGAAGCGTCGCCGCCGACCCCGTCCTGCGTCAACGGCTCCGTATCGCGCTGCTCCCGGTGAATCTGGCGCTGCTCCAGCTGCCCGAAGTGTGGGAAGCGCCCCCGCCCTCCCTCCAGGGCGTGAAGTGGCAGACTCTCCTTGAGGAGCAGCTGGCGCTCCTCGAAGCCGTCAAGGTCAAACGGCTGGCCGAATCGACCTTCACCCCCGACATGCTGAGAAGGAACACGGTTCTGCTCCTTTCCCATGAAACGGGGCCGCTCCCCGTGCCCGGATACCCCGCGGGAACGCGTTGGAAGCAGATCGCCGCCGCCGACTGCCTGCGCTTCAGCCCCTGGCGATTCGCCGACGATCCGACGGCTTCGAGCGGCAGAGCCGTGGAAGTGGACTGCACCCACCGGACCTGGACCAGCCAGCTCCGCCGTCCCCCGGCGGGGACTTGGGATGTCTACGTGGATCTGCGCTGCTTCGGGAAAAATCCCTCCGGCACCGTCGCCACCTTCGGCTGCTACGATGTGGAACGCAAAAAGGCCATCCTTCACGGCTCCGTGGCGGCCGAAAAAGTCAGAGGCCCCGCCTGGCATCCCGTCAAGATCGGCAGGCTCGTTTCCAGCGACGATTATTTTCTCTACTGCGCCCCCGCGGTGAACAAAAGTGTGGAGAAACTCCAGATCAACCGGTACATTTTCGTCAAGGTCGAGTGAATTCTTCCCCTCAAGCGGGAACGAAAGGGGTTTGTTCCTGCTTGACTTTTTCCATTGTCCCATGTAAATTAAAGGCGTTGTTCCTGAAATCACCTTTTCAGTATCGAAAGGAAAAAGGTATGAAACACTGGATTTGCGCGCTTCTTCTCTGCTGTGCTTTCGCATCGAAGGCCGACCCCTTCACCCCCGGCGGTATCGCGGTGGACTGGAGCAAGTACGACCCGAAGGAAAAAGCCCTGCCCACGCAGGTCAATCTGATGAGGAACGGCTCTTTCGAGATGCCCGGTACCGTGCTCAACGGCTGGGCCGGGAAACAGCACTGGGTGGGGTGGGCCCACGTCCACGCCGGGACGACGGACCCGAAGATCAAGGCGCTGCGCGAGAAGTTCGGCAAGGCCGTTTCCCGGAGCGTCAGCGACAAGTACGCTTCCGACGGCAAATTTTCCGCCTTTCTCTGCAGTCCCGAGTCCTTCAAGAACGCGGCGAGCCCCCTGCCCATGCTTTCCAACAAGATCAAGCAGACGGTCCCGGTGGAGCAGGGCAAGGGCTCCGGCCGTTACCGTTTCGTCTTTTCGCTCCGGGGCCGCCACGCCGTGACCATGCCCCATGCGGGGGCTCTCGTGGTCCAGCTCCATGGGGAAAAGAAGGGGCCCAAGGGCAAGTACGTCGCGGCGGGCAAGGTGGCCCAGAGCAATTTCCTGCTCCGGCCCGAATGGGTCCGCAAGCAGTGCGACATCATTCTGCCTCCTGACGCCACGGCGATCAGCGTGACCATCAGCCTCTACGGCCTCGGCGAGGCGTGGATCGACGACTGCCGCCTCTTCCCCGCCGAGGCGGGCCAGACCGCCGCCGACCGGGTACGGGTCCGCCTGTCCCCCTATGAACTGCTGGACAACACCTGGTGCATCGGCGAAGGACTCCCCGGCGTCATGAACTTCGCTTTTCACGCCGAAAACTTGAAATTCCCCCGGAAGGCCCAGAAGCTGGAACTCACGTTGCCGCCCGGCTTCACGGCGGTGGACTGCCGGGACGTGTGCACCCTTTCGGGCGGGGAGAACAACGTCTGGCATCTGGACCTCATGCGCATGGGGCGGGGGGCCTTTCAGGACTGGTACATGCTCCAGTCCGCCTCGGTCATGGTGACGAGCACCCTCAAGAGTTCGGAAAGGCTCTACACCGGGACCTACCGCCTCGTGGACGGGGACTGGAAGGGACGTCTCCACGAATTCAAGCTCAAGGTGATCCCCGCCTTCCGGGGTGTGCGGCCGAAGATGTTCCGTTCCGCGGCCATGCTGGGGCATGAATTCACCTTCAAAGGCGCGGGCCGGGAAAAGATCGCGGAGTTTTACCTGAAAAGCGGCTTTTCCTGCATTCACGGCGCCAAGCCGGATCTGGCCGCGCGGATGAAGCAGGCCGGGCTCCCGCGGTACAGCGCCCACTATTATCTCTGCAACGGCTTCCGTCTCGGGGGCGCGCCCAAGCCCGAATCGGTCCAGTTCAAGATGGTGGACGGCAAACCCTTCCCCCGGAAGATCTGCCCCGTCGAGGTCTATACCCGCGGGCCCTACTACATGAAGGAGATCTACGAGAAGATCCTCAAGAAGAACATTGTCGACGACGACGTGACCGACTTTTTCATGACCAACTGGGAGCCCTATTATCTGGACTCCAAGGGCTGTTTCTGCGACCGCTGCCGCGACGAGTTCATCAAGTACTCCAAGGGGAAGCCTTCCAAAGAGGAGATCATGGCGGTCTGGCCCGCGGGACTGCTCCGGAAGTACGGCGACGAATACTTCAAGTTCCGCTCCCGGCAGCACGGCCGTCTGGTGGTGACGATCCACAAGGACGCCGCCGCTTTGGGCAGGAGCAAGGGCAAGGAGGCGGGCTTCGTGCCGGAGATCTCGTGGCGAAGCGTCACGTATGAAGGCAACGCCTACTGCCGTCAGTACAACGTCAAGGACTACATGTACGAACTGCCCTGGCTGGAGCCCTGGGGGCCCTACGTCATCAACCGGGCGGGCCAGCCCTACAACTACTACCCGGCGGTCCATCTTTCCACCTATGTGGCGGCGGGGATGATGAAAAAGTTCATCCTCGACCATTTCAAGGGCCGCAAGGCTCCCGGCATGATCGCTTTCCCCCACAGTTTTCAGGGGAACGACTGGGTGACGGAGCCCGAGGCGCTGGCCTTCGAGATGCTCTGCTTCTTCGTCCGGGGTTGGGAAGGGGTTTTCTGCTACTACTTCCCCCGCGGCTACGACTACCGCCATTGGCGGGCCATGGCCGAGGCCAACACGACCATCGCCCGGTATGAAGAGTTCACTTTCAGGGGGAAGAACGACAACTCCGGCGTCAAGCTCACGGGGCTCACCCCGTTCCCCGAAAAACTCTACTACGCCCCCGGCGTCGAAGAACCCGAGGAGGGCGTCGGGCGCTTCCCCGGATTGAGCAAGATGGGGCCCCTCCAGTTCCAGACCTGGCGATATAAGGACGAGATCCTCGTCTGCGCGGGCAACTTCTGGCAGAAAGGGGAACATTTCTTCAAACTTCAGATTTCCGGGCTCGACGGGAGCAGAAAGTACGGGGTCAACGTCTCCGGAACGAATTGCGGCAACTTCACCGGTGCGGAACTGGCCAAGGGTATCCTTATGCAGGTCGGAGCGCTGCGCTGGCAGTTCATCCGCATCGGGAAACCCGCGGCGGATCCCGTCGGGTTCTCGCAGGCCGACATGAAACAGCTCATGGCCCGGCGTCTGCCGGAGATCCGGAAACTCGTCGCGTGGGAAAAGGCACAGTACGCGAAATTGCAGTCCGGCGCCCAGGCGGAAAATTCCCCCGTGGACTACGCCGCCCTCAAGCAGGTCGCTTCCGCGGCCGTCACCGTGGTTCCCGCGAAGAACAATCTGACGGTCAAGACGCCCGCCTATACCCTCACCGTGGAGCCGGGGCAGGGGGGCAGGATCCACGACTGGCAGAGCGCCGGGACGGTGCTCGTCGCTCCCCGCAAGATCTTCGGCTTCGCCGTGGCGGGCTTCTGGTATCCCCCGAAGTCGGCGCTCCAGCTCCGCTCCGCCATGAAGCTCGAAGGGATCGTCCCCGTGAAGGAGGGCGTCGAAGTGCGCCTTTCCCGGATCCTTACGGCCAAGGATTCCCCCAAGTTCGGCGGACTCAAGTTCGAGATCACCCACCTCTTCACCAAAGACGGCGTCGTCACCCGGACGAAGATCACCAATCTGCTCCACGATGCCGTGGAGTTCGCCTTCCGCTACCACAACATGCCCGCCCTTCTCGGCAAGCAGCAGGGGGAAAACGGCTCCATCCGCTTCGCTTCGGATGAGACCTTCCAGCGGGACTTCGACCAGAAGCTCATCACCGTCGGCAAGGAGGATCCCGTGCTGGAAAGCGCCTTCAAGATCGTCCGGCGGGTCTGCAAGGCGGGGAAACTCCCCGCGGTGCTGAGTTCTCCCAAGTGCGGAACGGCCCTTGAGCTGGCCTTCCCGGCGACGCCTCACTCCGTGGTGGTCTGGGACGACGTCCGGCAGGACGTGCCCACCTTCGAGCCGGTCTTCCCGCGCACCCAGCTGGATCCGGGTAAATCCGCCGAATTCGTCATGCGGGCGACGCTGAAAAAGAAATGAACAGTCAATTCCCCTCGCGGGACAATTTGTGAAAGGAACGAAATGATGTTGAAGTATCTTCTCCCCGGTCTCGCCATCCTCTCCCTCGGAGCGGCGGAAACCTTCTTCCCCGTCGAGGATCCCCGGCCGGGAAACTGGTTCGTCAATTCCGTCCGGCACAGCCGCCCGACGGCGGAAAAGTTCTACCGGGAAAAACTGGACAAACTCGACCCCCGTCCCGTCCGGGCCCAGTGGGCCGAACTGTACCACCAGATGATCGAACAGCGCTTCGTCAGCAACCGCCTCGAAGAGGAGGCCATCGAAAAGGCCCTGGGCTGGCCCAAAGGGGACTTCACCTGGCACAATCACAAGTTCTACACCCGCACGGGCTGCACCTCGTGGATCATCGCCCCCGACGCCTCCTCAACCGGGGCGTGCATCGTCCAGAAGAACCGGGACTACACCGGGCAGAACCTCTTGAGCGTCCGGCTCTTCCGGGCCGCTCCGGGGCGGTACAAGGTCCTCACCGTGACCGATCTCTGGAATACGGGCGCGGGCGCCGCCATGAACGAAAAAGGGGTGATGATCGTCCAGAACGACGCCTCCAACAAGGACAGTTTGTACCGTTCCGTCACCACGGGCTGCATCTTCATCCTCCGCTACATCGCGGAAAACTGCGCCACGAAGGATGAAGCCGTCTCCTGCCTCAAGGAGTTCTACCGCTCCGGCATCGCCCGGTCGGGCTCCATCTACCTCATCGCCGATCTGAACAGCGGCGCCATCGTCGAGGCCACCGCCCGGCGCGTGGCCGGCGCGGACCTGGATTTCGCCTTCGAAGCAAGGGCCAACAACCTGCTGCTGCCGGGGATGCGGAACTCAGTCATCAACAAGCGCGAAAACTTTCTCAAGGGCGCCAACCGCCGTTTTGCCGCCTCGGAGTTCCTCCGCAAGACCCTGCAGGAAAAAGGCCGCATCGCCCCGCAGGATCTGATGCGCCTCGCCCGGTTCCGGGACCCCGAAGATGAAAAGGCAGGCTACCGGCAGGTGTGCATGAAGAATACGCTGGCCAGCACCATGATGGTCCCCGACCGGATGTTCCCCGACTTCCTGAGCGTGGCCTTCGTGGCCCTGGGGCCCACCCGGCACACGGTCTTCGTCCCCATCCCCATGGGGGTGAGCAAGATGCCCGAATCCCTCGTGGACGGCGAGTGGGGGACCGCCGCGCTGGCACTGGCGAAAAAGCTCCCTCTCGACCACAACCGTCTGCCCGAGTTCGAAGCTCTGGAAAAGAAGTTCATTGACGAGTTCTTCACCGCCCGCGAGGCGGCGCGCAAACTGCTCCTCACCCGGAAGAAGAACGACGCCGTCAAGTAGCTGGACGACCTCTTCGCCCGTCAGTACGAGGAAGCCAAGGCCTTCATCGCCAAGGTGACCGCCGAGACCCCCGCCCCCAAGCCGGAGGCCCCGAAGCCGCAGGAAAACAAGACAAAGTAAATCGGAGGAGTCGAATCATGTGCGTCTGGACCGCCTATACGGGCAGGAAGCAGGCCGCCCCCGTCATCATGGAGGCGCTGAAGAAGATCGAAGGCTACTGGGCCGGATTCTACACCGGGCTGGCCGTCTGCGACAAGGGCTCGATCCGTTTCGACAAGTGCGCCGGCCATACGGGCATTTTCGAGCGGCAGTTTTCGCTGAAGGACTATCCGGGGACCACGGGCATCGCCCACAGCCGGACCAACTCCGGCGGCGGGGCCAACCGGGCTCATCCCTTCGTGGGGACCGAAGGCAAGGTCGCCCTCGTGTCGCAAGGGTCGCTGGGGGTGTTCGCCGAAGATGCGCCGAAAGATTACGGCGCCGAACTCCGGCGGCTCTACGCCGCGGGCCGCCGGATGCGCAGCGGTTCCCTGCCGGAGCTGGGCATGCGTCCCAATCCCGACTTCACCGCCCCCGACGGCATGCAGATCTCCCTTTCGGACGTCGTGGTCAACGTGATCGAAGAGGAGTACATGAACTCCGGCGACATGATCCGTGCCATGCGCCGGGCCGGAGCCTTTTTGCGCGAAGAATCCTGCTCCATCTGCATCTTCGCGGACAAGCCCGGCGTGATCGGCTTCATCAACATGAACCAGCGGGTCTGTTACGCCTTCGAAAAGGACGGCGTCTACATGGGCAACACCATGGCCGCGTTCCCCGGAAATTTCATGGAGATCCCCGGCAACTCCGTGGGCTACGTGACGGCGGAAGGGGAGTTTCACCGGGAAAATCTGGGCGATTTCGAAATCGAGACGGCCATTCCCGACGGACTGGTCCCGGCGGCGATCCGGTGTCTCCGGGAAAATCCGGGGATGCTGCTGGGCCATCTGTGCGACCGGGCCCTGCGGCCCCTTTTCGGCAAAGGTGTGCTGGACTACCACTCCACGGGCGCTTACAGCACCCTCGAAGCGCTGATCCAAGCCGGCATGGTGCGTTACGAAACGGCGGAAGTCATGGGGCAGTCGGGCGTGGTCGGCCGCAGCTTCAAATGGTTTCTCAAGTGAGGGGGAATATGGACAGCTCTTCACTCATCGTCGGCTCCTATAATTTGCGGACGCCCGGCTCCAACGACCCCTGGCCCAACGACTGGCGGAGCCGGATCCCCCGCATCCGCAAGACCTGCGCCGGGGCGGGCTTCCACGTCTGGGGCGCACAGGAAACGGTCGACTTCTACGACGAACCCATCTGCCGGGACACGCCTTACAAAAGCATCGGCTGCGGCCGCTGCGAAAGGGCCGACGGTGAGGCATGCCACATCTATTACGACGCCGTCCGTCTGGCTCCGCTCCGGACGGAGACCTTCTGGCTCACGGCCACCCCGGAGCGCTATTCGATCATTCCCGGGGCCACCTATCCCCGGATCGCCGTCGCGGCGGTCTTTCTCGACCGGGAAACGGGGGCGCGCTTCATCTTCTGCACCACTCACCTGGAGCATCGGGTGAAGGAGCTTCAACGGGGGCAGATGGAGTACCTTTTCGCCCACTTGGAGCGGACGTTCCCGCAACTGCCCCTCATCCTGACCGGGGACTTCAACGCCTTTCCCGGGGCTCCGGTTGTGGAGTACACCGCGTCGAAGCTCCGGGACGCCCGCGCTTTATCGGCGACTCCCGTTTCGTACGACGGCCCCACCTATCACGGTTACGAATCCGACCCGTCCAAGAGGAAACACACCGGACCCATCGACTACATCTTCGTTTCGGAGCGGATCCGGGTAAAGAGTTTCGAAGTCGTCGACGACTTCGACGGTGCGAAGCGCGCCTCGTCGGACCATTTTCCGCTCCGGGCCGAGATGGTGCTTCCCTGAAGAACAATCGTCCCCGCGCACATTTTTCGCACTTTTCCCCGCTCCGGGGTTGAATTTTCCGAAATCATGTGCTATATTAGACGAAACACCTGACGGAGAGATGGTCGAGTGGACGAAGGCGCCACATTGGAAATGTGGTGTGGGGCAACTCACCGAGGGTTCGAATCCCTCTCTCTCCGCCATTTTTTGTGCTCAAAAAATGGCGAACGAAGCCGCAAGGCTTCACTTCACTGTGCGAAGCACAACTTCACTCAAAAGGCGAAGCCTTTTCTTCACATCTTCACTTTCCCGGCAAGCCTTGCTTGCTTGTCACGCCATAGCCTTCGGCGAAGGCGGATGAAGGCGCTTCATTTCATTCCGCTTGTGAAGACGTTTCGCTGGCGCTTCACTTGTGAAGTTTGCTCCCTGCGGGAGAGCGGATGGTGTTTCATCTGTTTTGCGCGGCTTCGCCGCTTAAAAATCGTCCACCCAGACACGCTTTGAGCTCGCGAATTGACACCAGTCGGTCGATTTAACCTATTATTCACTGGGGTTGCATACCTCTCAAAAATCGTTTTTTGAAAATCAACTCGGCTCGGTGCAATTCGGGGGGCGGCGAAACTCTCGATAACTGTAATCAATCGCCATTTTGAAAACTTATTTTAATGTCCCGTCATCACTCTGATAATAATACGTTGGAATGAGTTTGAAAATCCGGTTCCAAATATGCATTATGGTTTCCCTTGTCTGCGGGGGTTGACCGGAATGTTTCAGACATTCGCAGGCATTTTTCATCCCCGTGCTGTCGTCTCCGGAATCAGGAGGGACCTCATCGAAATATACCCGGATGTCTCCGTCGAAGCATTTCCCGACCAGATCAGTATCCCTGTTGATAAGATAATCCATGCTCATATAAAGAATCTGCTCATGGTCCATCATGTCTGCCTTATCCCAATAGTCTTTCGTACCATTGATTCTTGCCTTGACATTCGGAAGTATCCATATCATATGGATATTGTTCTTGTCATAGCCTGTTTCCAGCAACGCTTTGCACAGACATTCAAATGTACCCCAATCGTTCAATTGTGTGCTGAATATAAGATTCGGCTTCTGCCCCGATACAAGTTGTCTGAAAAAATCATTCGTCTCGAAAAATTCCAGCGCCGCATCAAAAACAGGGTGATGCTCACCGGCGTTCAATAATCCCTGTGTCGCCTCCCGCGTCGGCAGTATATTCAGTTTTTTACAATTTATCAGAAAAACTCTAGCAGTAATGAGAGGAGAACCGAATTTATATCCTCCGCAAAAAGTCTGGTCCGGATTTATTACGCCTCCAATGCCAAATCTGTTGACATATTTTTCCGTATCGGCATTATATGACGCAATGAAAAAAAACCTGGTTGGCCGAAGGATAAGACATCTCTTGTGCAATTTTCATGTCCCCGTCCATTTCTTATTTCTCCTGTTTCCCTTGTTTATAGATTTATAATAATATACACGACATGAAAGCATTTTGCAAGTTCCGGAAGGCAAGAAGGCGGATGTTTCGAAACGGCTTTCTTCCATGTTTGTCCGACTCGGGAAAATTATCAGGATCTCTCCCGCCTTTTTCATTTCCAAGGTCTGCGATTCTGAGAAGCCTGAGGTGCAGGTGAACAGAATTTAAAAAGATTTCAATTCTGTTTTCGTCGTAACTCGGCATTTTTACGCAGAGAAAAGTGAAATCAGCAAGGGTATCTCGTTTTCGAACTGACCGCCATTTTTTTTGCTTAAAAAATGGCGAATGAAGCCGTCAGGCTTCGCTTCATGCCGCGTCAGCGGCGCTTCATTACCCGGAGGGTTGCTTCATACGGCGAAAGCCGTGCTTCATTTCCCGCCTGCCGATGAAGCATTGCTCCGCGGATGCTTCGCAATATGAAGCAGCTTCACTTCGTTCCGCTATGAAGCGCTCGCTTCGCGAGTAAGGATATGCAGTTTTTCGCGGCGCGGCTCCGCCGCGTAAAACGAATGATGAATTCCCTCCTTTTACGGCGATTTTCGAAAAATCGCCCCCCGGATCCTCCGCGGAGGGCGTCGCTTTGTTTCCGGCCGAATCCCTCTCTGTCCTCCGCAGCTTCAGCGGCGGCAGACGTGCTTTGCTGCGCCGCTTCCGGCGATCGGAGTCTTGACAAAACGCCCTTTTACGTGTATAGTATACGCGTGTCATGCCGACACGTGTCGGTTCACCAACCATATCGGGCGTCAAGCGAGACTATGCAGGACTATATTTATTCCGTGATCGCCTTCCTGGCGATGGCGATCCATCTCATCATCAACTTCGATCTGCGCTCCACCCGGGGCGGGCTCATCACCGCCCACGGGACGCGGGAGTACCGCTACTTTCTGATCGGTGTCTTCGCCTATTGCCTTACGGATGCCGGATGGGGCGTCTTTGCGGGACTCGGCTGGACGAAGGTCCTGTACATCGACACCATGTGCTACTACATCGCCATTGCCGCGTCCGTGCTCACCTGGTGCCGTTTCGTCATCGCCTATCTGAAACCGAACCGGTCGACGGCGCGGGTGCTCACCTGGTTCGGATACGCGCTCCTGGCCCTGTATGTCGCGCTGCTGACGGCCAATGTCTTCAACGGCTGCCTCTTCTACTTCGACGAGCAGGGCAGTTACACCGCCGGCCCCATACGGCGCCTCCTGTTCTATCCGCTGATCGCCCTGAACGTCCTGATGGCTGTTTTCGTGCTCGTGAAGGCCCGCGGCAGCCGGGATTCCGCCTACAGACGGAACATGGTGGTGTTTCTCTTCTGCCTCACCATGGCGGTGGCCATCATCTTCCAGATCGCCTGGCCGCTCTGGCCCTATTATGCTCTCGGCTGTCTCGTCGGCACCTGTCTGCTCCACGTCTTCGTCATCGAGGACGAACGCGCCGAACTGCGCCGGGCGGTCATCGAGCGCGAACAGGCGGCCAAGCATATGGCCGAACTTGAGGAGGCCCTCGAACGGGCCCGCGCCGCCGAGCGGGCCCGGAGCATGTTTTTCAGTATCGTGAGTCACGATATCCGGACGCCGCTCAATGCCATCCTCGGTTATTCCGAACTCCTTCAGGACGGCGGCGAGGGCCCGGCCGAGCGGGCGGAAGCGCTCAAGGCCATCCGCGCCAGCGGCACTACGCTCCTCCAGCTCGTGAACGACGTTCTCGACTTGGCGAAGATGGATTCGGGCAAGATGACCCTCGTGCCGGAGCCCGTTTTGCTGGAGCGTCTTACCGACGACGTCTTCGCGTCGTTCAGCCTTGCCGCGGCCGAGAAGGGGATCGAGCTCGTCAACCGGACGGCGGAGGCGCCCGCAGTCCTGCTGGATGAACACCGTTTCCGTCAGATCCTCTTCAATCTTGTCGGGAACGCGGTCAAGTTCACGGCGAAGGGCTCCGTGACCGTTTCCGCCACCTACGCCGACGGGAATCTCGAAGTTGCCGTCTCCGATACGGGCTGCGGCATCCCGAAGGATATGCTGGCGAAGGTGCTCGACCCCTTCGTCCAGGTGCAGGATCCGAGCCACTCGGCGGAGCGGAACCGGGGGACTGGGCTGGGCCTTTCCATCTGCAAACGCCTGGTGGAGCTGATGGGCGGCCAACTCGTCGTCGAGAGCGAAGCGGGGAAGGGCTCGACCTTCCGGGCCTGCATCCCCGGCGTCGCGGTCAGCTCGAAGGAGGTGAAACCGGCCGCCGGGGCGGAGACGGGCATCGCGCCCGAAAAACTCCCGAAACACGTTCTCGTGGTCGATGATTCCCCGGTCAACCGCGCGGTTTTGACCGCGCTGCTGAAGAAGGTGGGCATCACCTCGGTCGAAGCTGCGGCGGACGGCGCCGAGGCGCTGGAAAAACTCGATTCCGCCGAGAAGGCCGGGACCCCCTGCGATCTGGTCCTTTCGGATCTCTGGATGCCCAACATGAACGGGCTCGAGTTCGTCGGAAAACTCCGGGCCGATGCCCGCTTCAAGAGTCTTCCGGTCTTCGCGGTGACGGCCGATACGGAGTTCCGCCGGGACGCCCGGAGCTACCTTTTCACCGACATCCTGCTCAAGCCGCTGACTTCCGCCAAGCTTCTGGGGGTCTTCGCCGCGGCGGTGAAAAAGTGAGGTCGCACCGGTTCGCGTTTGCCCCTTTGCGGCAGTTTTCGCCCGACTTTCGTTTGCAATATCCCGTTTCCGTGGTATATTCTGTGAAGCGTCTCGTTACAGGAGGAAAAAATGAACAAAGCTGAAAAAGCCCGCTCCCTTTTCACTCAGGGAGCCAACTGCGCCCAAGCCGTGGCGGGTGCGTTCGCCGCCGAGTGCGGTCTGACCGAGGAACGGGCCATGGTCATGGCTTCCGGTTTCGGCGGCGGCGTGGGGAGACTGCGCGAAGTCTGCGGCGCCGTCAGCGGCATGGTGCTGGTGCTGAACATCCTTTACGGTTCGGGGGACCCCGCCGACAAGGCCGCCAAGGACGCCCAGTACGCCCGGATCCGGGAGGTCGCGGCCCGATTTCAGGAAAAGGCCGGAACTCTGATCTGTCGGGAACTCCTGGGACTGGAAAAGGGGCAGGAGGAGCCGCCCCGCTCCGATCCCCGGAACGCCGCCTACTACGCCAACCGCCCCTGCGCCGGACTGGTGGCGCTGGCGGCGGAAATAACCGAAAAGTACATCGCCGAACACCAACGCTGAAACGGAGAAAAGAAAGATGTCCGAAAAGAAGATCCCTCTCGCGTTTGCTTATTCCTGGGGCCTCGTGCCCGATCCCATGATCCCCAACGTCATGGCCGAATTCAAGTGGCATGGCGTGGACAAGCTGGTTTTCGGCAGCGTTCTCATCACCAGGGTCATCAACGAGCCCCGCTTCTGGAGTGTGCTCCACCGTCACGCCGTGAATCAGGGCGTCGAGCTGATCGCGGTCCATGCGCCCTGGGGGCAGGGGTACGACCTCTGCTGTCCCGAAAAGGGCCGCCGCCCCGGCATGATCGAAGACCACAAGCGGGCCATGAACTACTGCGCCGAAAGCGGCTGCAAGACCTACACGGTCCACATGGGCGCTTACGAAAGCGTCTTCTATCACACCCCCAATTCGGAACTGCGCCCGCTGGTGGTGAACACCCTCGAAAACCTGCTCCCCACGGCGGAAAAGCTGGGGCTGGTCATCGCCCTTGAGAACAGTTACGAACGCTCCAACACGCCGGACGAGGTGATCTGGTACATCAAACAGTTCGATTCGCCCTTCATCAAGTGCTGTTTCGACGTGGGCCACGCCCACCTCATGGCGCCTTTTCCGGGGAAGAAGCGGGAAAAGTATTTCGGCGAAATGGATGCGGCCTGGGGCCCCGTGGTGGAGGAGTACGAGGGGGCTTGTGAAAACCTCGCCCCCTACATCGTCACCTGCCATCTCCATGACAACGACGGCTACAGCGACGCCCACCGGCTCCCCGGCGAGGGCACCATCGACTGGAAGACCCTGATCCCCGCCATCCGGCGCTGTCCGGAACTGATCTCCATGCAGACCGAAGTCACCATCGTTCCCGGACTTTCCATCGGCAAGCTGGTCTCCGCGTTCCGCAGGATCATGGGAGAGGAATAAGGCGTCCCCCACGGGAAAAACGCCCCGGAAAGGAGGGGGGAACTTTCCCGTCCTTTTTCTTGCAATTTCCTTTTTGCCGTGCTATATTAAGCAAAGGGCGGCGTGAGCCGCCCGCCGTAACCTTGTCGAACGATGATTTTCCGCACCGGAAAAGGGCCGCAGCGCGCTTTCCCGGCGGCGCGGCAAAAATAAACAGGACCTGATTTGAAGAACGTCGGCGTCATACTCCGAGTCGCTCTGTGCGCGGGGATCCTTTATCTGGGCAGTCTGTGGCAGCGGCCCCTCTTTCTGGCGGAGTTCGCCGGAAGCGGGGAGGCCGTCGAACATATCTTCGCCGGGAGCCCCCTCACGCCCCGGAGCTGGGTCGGCTTCGTTCCCCTGAAACTGCTGGGCTTTTCGCCCTTCGCTTTCCGGATCGTTCCCGCACTGCTGACGCTGATCGCGGCGGCCCTCATCTGTCGGGCGGGGGGCCGGTCGGTTTTCGCGGGTGCCGGCAACGCCTCGGCCCTGATCTTTCTGCTCACCCCCGCGGTCTTTCTGGCCGGGACCACCGCCTTGCCCGCGGCGGTCAACGGACTTCTTCCCGTCATCGCCGCCTGGGGCATCTTTCTCTTCCTCGCCGCGCCTTCCCGATGGGAGCAGTTCGCAAGTGCTCTGATCGGTACGGCGGCGCTGGCCGGAACGGTCCTCACCACGGGATGGGTGTTTCTTGCCCTTCTCTTTGCCGCGCTCCTGCTCTTCGTGCTTCAGCCTTTTTCCGCCTGCCGGGAGCCGGGGAACGTGATGCGGCGAGGCGCCCGGCTGCTTCTGCCTTTTGCTCTCGTCCTCTGGCTTCTCCCTTACGGAGGTCCGGCGCTGAAGTTTGCCTGTACGGCCGCCGGAGCGGAACTGCTCGGGGTGACGCTTCTGGCGGGAAGCTTCCCGTGGATAGTCGCCCTTCCCCTGGCCGTGAGGGACCTGGTCTTCCGCTTCGAGATCGCCCGGAAGGATGAATTTTTCACGTTCAGCCTGATCCTGAGCGGGATCTCCTTTGCGGCGGCCGTCGTGCTGCCCTTCGAGTCGGGAGCGTTCCTGCTCTTTTTCGCCGGGGCTTCCGGGGTGCTGGGCGCGGGGCTGATCGCCCACTTCGACGAACGCGGACACGGGGTTCTCGACCGGGTGCTTTACATTCTGGCCGGGATCTTCCTCCTGACGGGGATCCTCATCGCCGTCTGGGGAGCCCTCGGGGCGTGGACGAAAGTGCTTCCGCAGTCCCTGCGGCTGCTCCGGGCCAAAGACGCCTGGGCCCTCATGGCCATCGTGCCCGCCGTGACGGCGGTCTGGTGCCTGACGGCGGCCCGTGAAAAACGGGACCGGTCGCTGAAATTCCTTTCATTCTGCGCCGGGACGGCCTTCTTCCTTTTCGCGCTTCACGGGCTCACCCCCCTGGCGGTGGTGGAACGTGAGGCCCCTCTGGCCTTCATCCGGCAGGCGGTCCTGACCCGTGCGCCCCGCACCGCTCAGCTCTGGAGCGATCCCGAGATGCGGGCGGTCCTGATGGTGGGCGACCGGCGCGGCGCGGTCCGGCGCTTTTCCGGGCCGGAGGCCTTTCTCGACCTGGCGGTCGAAGTCAACAAGGGCAAAAAGGTCTGCGTAGTCACCGCCGACCGCCGGCTGGCCGATCAACTTCCCTTTCCGAAAACCACGCTCCGCGCGGGCCGGTTCCACGCCGTTTTCTACAACATCGATTTCCCCGAAATGCGCATGAGGAAACCATGAAAAAGCGACTTCTCATCCTGTTCATCTTCATCGGAGCCGCCTATCTGCTCCCGATCCTTTTCAGACCGCTGATGGCTCCCGACGAGTTCCGTTACGCGGAAATACCCAGGGAAATGCTGGAAACGGGGGATCTCATCACCCCCCGGCTGCTTTCCTTCCGCTACTTCGAGAAGCCCCCCATGGGCTACTGGCTCACGGCGGCAAGTTTCAAGATCTTCGGACTCAACGCCTTCGCCCTGCGGATCATCCCCGTGCTGGGGGCGCTCCTCAGCGCCGCGCTGCTGAGCTGGTGGTGCCTGAAGCGGAAACTCCCCCGTGAGGCCGCCGTCGACGTCGCCTTCCTCTATCTGGCCGGCGCCATGGTGTGGATCCTGGGGATCTTCGCCACGCTGGATTCCCTCTTCTGCCTGTGGACCACCGCCACGCTGGTCTTTTTCTCGGTGGCCATGGAAAGCGATTCCCCCCGCGAAAAGTGGGGCTGTCTGGCGGCGGCCGGGGTCGCGCTGGGATGCGGCTTCCTCACCAAGGGGTTCCTCGCTTACGCCCTGCCGGGGCTGGGGGTGGCCGGCTATCTCGTCTGGCAGAAACGCTGGAAGGATATCTTCACCCTTCCCTGGCTTCCTCTCGGGCTCTCGTTCCTGGTCATCGCCCCCTGGGCCGCGGCCATCCACCGCGCCGAGCCGGACTTCTGGAACTACTTCATCGTCCACGAACATTTCCGGCGCTTCACCGACAGCGCCGACGGACAGCATGACGCTCCTTTCTGGCTGCTGCTGCCGTTTTTCGCGGGCGGCATCTTTCCCGCCTTCTTCCCGGTGCTGACATCGGCCTTCACCACCCGGAAGGAGGCCTGGAAGAAACTTTGGACGAACCCGGACATGCGCTTTGCGCTCTGCGCTCTTTTTCTGCCGCTGATCCTTCTTTCCTGTTCCGACGGCAAACTGCCCACTTACGTCCTGCCCTGCTTCGCCCCCGCCGCGATGGCGGGGATCCTGATCCTCGGCGCCGCCGACCCCGAGAAGACGCCGCCGGCCCTGAAAAAACTGACCACCGTCAGTGCCGTCGTCGTCATCATCGGGGGGGCTTTGGTGCTGCTCTGCGAGGTCTTCTATCTGCTGTGGGGAACGGGATTCGTGCCCGTCCTGCCCCTGGAGGCGGCGATGTGGCTCCCCTTCGCGACCATGGTCGCCCTCGGCGCCGTGGCGGCGGGGACGTTCCTTTTCGTCAACCGGCGGCGGAAACTGCCGGAACCGGCCTGGGGATTCATGCTCTACGCGATCCCCCTGCTGCTCGCCGTCTGGTTCCTGCCCGTGTTCCCCGCCAGCTTCAAGATGCCGGAGTTCGAACTCCTCGATCTGGCAAGCCAGCTGGCCCGGAGAAAGATCGTCCGGCCTCAGATCTACACGTTTCCCAAGCTGATGCACTCCGTGGCCTGGTGTTACCGTGACCGCCGCATCCTGCTCCTCAAGTCCCTGGGCGAGATGAAGTACGGCCACAAGGCCGCCGTGGAGAAGGGCGAAAAGCCCCTGCTTCACCCCTACGAAGAGGTTTCGGCCATGCTGCGTTCCCCCGGCCGCAGGCGCGACGTCCTCGTCATCCTGATCGAAGAGGATCTCGACGATGTCCGCCGCCGCCTGCCGCCGGGCGGTGAAAAAATCACGACCCCCGGAGAGGTCTGCGCGCTTTATTTCCCGGCTCCGAAACAGCAGGGAGGGCAAAAATGAGCAATCTTTTCTGGGAATTTCTCAAACATCCCGGCCGGGTCGGCGCCTGTTGTCCTTCCTCCCGCGCCTTGTGCCGTGAGATCACGTCCTCCATCGGGCTGGAAGGGGCGGGCATGATCGCCGAACTGGGACCGGGGACGGGGGTCATCACCGAGGAGATCCGGCGCAAGCGGAAACCCGGCGCCCGGTTCGCCGCCGTGGAATTGGACGAGAAACTGGCCGCGGACATCGAAGCGCGCTTTGCCGATGTGACCGTCTTCCGGGGATGCGCCTCGCAGCTTGAGGAGATGCTCTCTTCCTGTTCCCTGCCCAAGGCCGACGTGGTCATTTCGGGACTGCCTTTCGCCATCTTCCCGGACGAGCTTCAGGAAAAGATCCTGCAGGGCGTGGTGCGGAGCCTCACGCCCGGCGGCGTCTTCGCCACCTTCGCCTACGTGCAGGGGTGCATCCTGCCGGCGGGGATCCGGTTCCGGCGCAAGCTGGAACACACCTTCCCCGAGGTGACCACCAGTCACATCGTATGGAAGAACATGCCGCCGGCATTCGTCTACCGGTGCCGCACGGGAAAATGAGGAAAAGAGGAGTGTCGCGATGCCGTTCAAGGTGAAGATCAGCATGGAAAAGGGCGCGGAAGATCTCTTCCCCGCCAAGGTCCACCCCGGCGACGCCGCGTGGGATCTGCGTTCGCGGGTCGATATGGAACTGCCCGTGGGGCGGAGCGTCGCCGTGCCCACGGGGGTCCGCATGGAACTGCCCGAAAACTTCGAGGCCCAGGTGCGGCCCCGGAGCGGACTGGCCGTCAAATACGATCTGATGCTCACCAATTCGCCGGGGACCATCGACGCGGGCTACCGGGGCGAAGTGGCGGTCATCATGTACAACGGAGGGAGTGCTCCCTACCGGGTCCGCCGGGGAGACCGGATCGCCCAGATGGTGATCTGCCGTCTGCCCGAGGTCCTGCTGGAGCCGTCCGATGACCTGACGGAGTCCGACCGGGGAACGGGGGGCTTCGGCAGTACCGGAAAAAATTGATGTTTCCTGCGCGGCTGGCGGAATTGGCAAACGCAGCGGGTTTAGGTCCCGCCGCCGAAAGGCCTGGGGGTTCGAGTCCCCCGCCGCGCACCAGTTTTTCATGTTGTCCATCAAGATGTTTCAAGCACTTTTTTTCGCTTTTTTTGAAAGGAGGGCTTGACATTTTCCGAATGGTGTGTATATTATTTTGACACAGTGTAAAATATCGGTCGGAAGTACCGGAATCCCAAAATCAGGAACGGAGTCAGAGAGATCATGAAAACCCGGTTCGCAGCTTCTTTTCGGTCCGCCGGAATGTTCACCCTCATCGAACTTCTGGTGGTCATCGCCATCATCGCCATCCTTGCTTCCATGCTTCTGCCCGCATTGCAGCAGGCCCGGGACCGGGCCAAGACCACGACCTGCATCAACAACTTCGGGCAGATCGGCAAGGCCATGAGTTTCTACACCGACGACAACGGGGGCTGGGTCATGCCCTACCGGGACGGGGGCAACTCCAGCACCTCCAAAAGGATGTTTTACGCCTTCGGCGAAGATTCCTTTTTTCACGGCTACATTACCGTGGGGAAGAATGAGATCGTGGGCGGAGCCTACCGAACGGGGGGAAAACTCTACGTCCACAAACTGGCCTGCCCGGCACGGAGTTACTCCGACGCGGCGAAGCGTTTCTACGGTCTCGGCCGCAACGCCCACATCGGTGAAAAACGCAAATTGAACGAAGCCCGCAAGCCTTCCCGCAGTTTGTACGTCATGGAGCCGAATCAGGACAACTGTTCCGTCGGCTACTACGCCTACTCCTCCGGCAGCGGCCGCGTCGTTTTCCCCCACGCAAATCAGCAGATCGACGACGAGAAGGTCGCCGATGAATATTTCATGAACGGTCCGGGAGTGGGAACCAATCTTTTTGCCGACTTCCACGTGGCCGGGATCAGCCGGAACAAGTGTCCTTTCAAGTACAGATTCCCCAACTCCGCCAACTGCACCTACTGGCAGTGGGTCCGTTCCAGTGACAGCTGGAACGACAACTGGTGAGCACACGACCTTGATATGAACACAACACCCCAAACAAGGAATGTTCCGACCATGAAAAAGCTTCTTCTCGTATTGAGTGCGGGCGCCGCGCTGACTGCGCAGGCGGCGAACTACTATGTTTCCCCCCTCGGAAAAGACACAAATCCCGGAACGACTCCGGAAAAGCCTCTGAAGACGATCCAGCGGGCGCTGCTGAAGGCCGTTTCGGGCGACACCGTGTACCTGAAAGGCGGCATCTATCACGAACAGGTGAGCCGGGAATGGCCGAAGGACAATCCGAAGCCCGTCACCGTCAAGGCGAGCCCCGACGAGACCCCCGTCA
Source organism: Lentisphaeria bacterium (assembly GCA_017443585.1). Lineage (GTDB taxonomy): Bacteria > Verrucomicrobiota > Lentisphaeria > Victivallales > Victivallaceae > UBA1784. The sequence goes on from JAFSYV010000225.1 coordinate 59,999, forward strand.
TCACCTTCGGCTGGCGGATCAGGGGATGGAAAAAAGGTCCCGGCCGGCTCTTTTCGGCGCCGTGTCCCTACGCCGTCCGGGACCTTTGGCAGCAGATCACCCTCGACCGCTATCTCAAGGTTGATTCCCTCGCTCTGGCGCGGAAACAGCCCGGCGGTTTCTATCAGCGGCCCGAAGACGGGATGCTCTTCGTCAATCCCCTTGCGGGTTCCTGGCACGACGACCCGGAAAAGGCCGGCTTCACCGTTGTTCCCTACAACGACGGCAGAGGACCTGCGGCCTTCGACAGCAAACGGCCCCTTGTCTTCCGGGGCGGCATGGGCCTCGTGGGGAAGAATCTTCATATCGACGGGCTCAATTTCGCCTTCCACGCGCAGGGAGGGTACTATATGCGGGGCCGGAAGAAGGACAGCTTCTACGGTTCGGGCAGCGTCCGCAACTGTACCGCCGTGGGGACCACCTGCGGCTTCCAGCTGAACTGGGTGCTGGACGGCGTCGTCATCGAAAACTGCCGTGCCATCCGGAACTCCGGCGCGGGGATCCAGCTGGGCAGCTACATCAAAAACATCAAGGTCCGCAACAATTTCCTGCTGGACAACAGCAAC
>JAFSYV010000226.1 GCA_017443585.1 Lentisphaeria bacterium
AGTTCGGCTTCGCTGGAAGCGCCCACGTTGAAATCGCCGTCGGTGACCAGCACGATACGGTTGTTGCCGCCCTTGATGAAGTGCTTTTCGGCGAGGGCGTAGGCCCGCTGGATCCCCTCTCCGCCGGGGGTGTACCCCTCGGTGTCGAGTTCACGGACAGCTTCGCAGACCTTTTCCATGTCGGAACAGCCTTCGAGGAGCGTTCTCACTTCGCCCCCGTAGGTGACCAGGCTGACCTTGTCGCCGGGCCGGAGCTGTGCGGCAAGGGTCGTCATCGCCTCCTGCACCATGGGGAACACATCGCTCATGGAGCCGGAGTTGTCGATGAGGAACACGTAGTGCGAAGGGGGCAATTGCTCCTTGACGGGAGTTTTCGCCTGGATCCCGATGAGCAGCAGCTGCCGCTCGGGGGCCCACGGGGCCGCTCCCAGCTCGAAGTGCGGGCGCATCACGCCGTCTTTTTCCGGCGCGGGGTAGTCGTAACCGAAGTAGTTGATGAGCTCTTCGATCCGCACCGCTTCCGCCGGAGGCAGCCGGTGTTCTTCGAGGATCATCCGGCGCATGTTGGCATACATGGCCGTGTCCACGTCGGCCCCGAAAGTGGAAAGGGGATTGGTCGCCGCCGCCACGAAGGGTCGCTCGCCGACGGTCTTGTACTCTTCGGTGTCGAACACGACCGGAGCGCCCCCGTCAGTTTCGTCAGGAGGAAATCCGCAAGGGGAACCGAGGAACCGGGGCTCCGCGGAACAGCAGAAAGAAGCATTGAGCAGCGGAGCGGTCGGGCCGCTGAAATTGGATCGCAGGGCTTTCAGGTATGCCAGCGTGGGCACCGTGGCGCCCTCCACCGGCGTCGCGGAGGCGTCTTCATCCCCGAACAATTTTTTCAGACCGTCCAGCAAGGATGTCTTCCGGGGAGCCCGCTTCGGCTTTTCGGCGTCAACCTTGGCGAAAAACTCCGCTTCGAAGCGTTCCGCCGAAACGAAAGTATCTTCCTTCGGGGCGCGTTCGGTCTTCCACTGCGTCAGCAGTTCGTCCAGTGCAATATCGTTCATCATCGTGTCACCTCCTCTTCGGTCATCAGCTTCTTCAGCATCTGCTTGGCCTTGAATATCCGCTGGTAGAGCGTGTTTTCACTGCATCCCAGCCGGGCCGCCGCCTCGCTCCCCGAAAGGTCGCTGAGACAGCCCCAGACCACCGCTTCGCGGTAGAGCTCCGGCAGTTCCGAAACCGCGTGTTCCAGCGCCGCGAGCTGTGCCTCATGGGCTTCGTCTTTCCCGTCGCCCGCTTCGTCGGCGTAGTGTTGTCCTGCTTCCGCCTGACGTTTCCGGTCGCGCAGGAGATCGAAAGCGCAGTTCACCGCGATTTTGTAGACCCAGCTGCGCAGATCCGCTTCCTTCCGGAACGACCCGGCGCGGCGATAGGCCCGCACCAGCGCCTCCTGGATCACGTCGTCGGTGTCGGCCGCGTTGCCGACGATCCGGAACACGCCGCCGCGCAGGTAATCCAATTCCTCGCGGCAGAGACGCCGGAAGCGTTCTTCCATTTCATCCATCGTTTTGTCCTTCCCTGTTCGTCAGATTGTGTGAACATGTTCTGCGTTGCATCACCCGACATTTCCCGCACCGGAGCGTCCCCCATTGCAGGTTTTCGATAAATAAGACGCCGTGGAGATAAAATTCTTATCTCCCTTTGCCGGAAAAAAGAAAAATTTTGCGCAGAAGCGTTTTTTTACTCCGCTTTTCCCGTCTTCACGGGGGCGGTCCGGAGCCGCCGGAAGAGGAGATACGCGTATTTTACGAGTTTACTTGACATGAGGTTTGCTTCCCAGCTCGAGCGGCTGCGAAATGGAAGCCCCCGGTATGGCGGCAAGCGAGAACTTGAAATCCTTGCCGTCGGAAGAATAGGCGATGCTCTTCCCCGTCACCGGGTCGGGCGGGATCTTTTCGAGATAGCCCGGGACCAGCTCCCGAAGCGAGGCGGGATATTTCCCCTTTTCCGAGCGGTAACACTTGAGGGCGAGCCCCAGTCGGCACCAGACCAGATTCCGCCGCAGCGTCAATGCGTGCTGTTCCTCGTACCCGAGGGGGTTGGTGAAGACCTCACGCTGTTCCAATACCCGCAAATGAGGAATATTCCTCACGGCCCGGTAGAATCCGGCGCTCCGGCAGGCGTCGAAGGCGCAGCGGTAGAAAAAACGCTCCAAGGGGCCGCTCCCGGAATCCGTCAGGCCGAGGCAGCCGCCCGCTTCGTGGGGAATGGTGATTTTGCCGCGCCATCCGCCGAGAAGTTTCCGGTAGACGGGCGCATACTCCGGGCCGTCCGGGGCGAAGGGGACCAGCACGGAAAGCCACATGGCTTCTCCGTTGGCGCGGACCAGATGCGCCATGCGGAAGGGGGAATCCTCCGGGATGATCTTCAACTCCTCCGCCGCGAGCAGCAGTTCGGGGAGGATTTTTTCCTTCCTGCCCGCGATGCTGAAAAGGGCGGTCCGGTCGCATCGGGACCGGATCAGGGAGCGGTAGTATTGGAATCCGGCGATGACCATCACATCCTTTCTCCCCGCCTGCCGGGCGATGAGTTTCGTGTCTTCCATGTATTTCCGGACTTCGGGGCCGTCAAAAAACTTGAGGGTGAAACGCCTCAGTTCCGGCGAAATGGCATGGGGGCGGTCATTCCAGTCCCAGCTGCCGCTGAAAGGCGGCGAGTAACGCATGTTCAGCACCCAGAAAGCGTTTATCCGTTCGAGGGCGGGCTTCAGTTCCGCCGGGGGCTCCTGCCGCACCGTTTCGGTCGGGATGCGCAGTTCCGCCGCCCGGCGGTCCATGGCCTGCGCCATCAGGATCCCCGTGAGCGTTGCGCCGCCCCAGAAAAGGAGCGCGGCTCCGGCGTGGACGGCCCCCGCCCAAAGGATGTGGTGGAAATCGCTTTTGGCGTTCCTGAGGGTGAATAAGGTCCAGATGACTCCCCCGAGAAGTCCCCAGAGAACCGTCCCGTACATGATGCCGAGGAGCGGCAAGCTCCGGGGAACGGTGAAAAGCGCGATGACGGCCGCCAGCGCGGCGCTCAGAGGCGGGAGAAAGAGCCCGCCGAACAAGAAGAAGGCAACTCCCCATAAGATCCCCTTCCAAGCGGCGGCGGAGTTGCGCCGGCAGTTCCAACCGAGAAGAAAGAGCACGATCCCGGACAGGGCCGGAACTCCCGCCGCGGGGAGTACCTCGTGCACCAGAAGACAGAACAGAACCTCCTTGAGAGCATCGCGGGCGGGGAGCACGATGAGGATGAAGAGAAGTTCGAAAAGGACCACGGCCCCCAAGGTGACGAAAAACGTTTTCTTCCCCTC
>JAFSYV010000227.1 GCA_017443585.1 Lentisphaeria bacterium
CTTTATCGTAGATAAAGGCTTGCTCCAACCCGGCCGAAAATTTTCCGGCCGTTATTTCCGCATTATCGTACCGCAAGGTCTGTACAGGGACTTTTTGCGGTTTTTCTTTAACGTATTATTCTGAAAAACATGACGAATAAGAAGAAGAGGGTAAAAAATGAGTGACTTTGATGACCGTTTGAAAGAACACAATCGTCTGCTTGATGAGCAGAACAAGCTCCTTGAAAAGCAGATGGAGCGGGAAGAGGAATGGCGCAGGGAGGAAGAATGGCGCAGGGAACAGGAAGAACGGCGTCGGAGAAAAGAGGAGGAGGAAAGAGAGGCGCAGGAGGCATATCAGGCCGCGCTCCCCGAGTGCGTCTATTGCGGGCAGAAAATCGATTACAAGAGCGGTTCGGCCTGTTACGAATACTGCTGCAAGAAATGTGCCGTCGATGATTTGGGGAAGGCGAATTTCGAAACTTATCAAGACCATGTCGGCCATCAGAATCTTTCCCGGAAGCTCGATGATCTGATCGCCCGAAAGAAGTCTTTCGAGGCGGTCCTGCTGGCTGAAGGCATGGAAAGTTTTTCGGTCAAACAAAGTCGTTTCCTGGCGGAAGCCTACCTGGAAAGTCATCCCGTCATCGGTCGCGATGCAGACAAGGCCCGCGCGTGTTTCGAACATGTTTTCGAGGAATCGGCGCCTCGGGACAAAGGGAAATTGATCGTAACACTCTGCGGCCAGCCCGGAATCAGGGCTGAGCTCGGGGCTTTTTTCCTCGACGATCTCGTGAGTACGGAGGACAATATAGATGATTTTCTGACGTTGGCACAGCAGTTGTCCCTGGCGAAGAAGATCTTGAAGTCGGAACTGTCCCTGAAATACTGGGAGAAAGACGAAGCGTTTGATTTTGCGGAAGCGGTTTTCAAGAAGAAGTTTTGTGCGTCGGCAACCATCGAAGAATCTCAGAAGCTGGCTCTCAATCTGATGGATCCGGAGCGGTACGAAGAAGGCTATATGATCGGGCTGCCGCTGCTCTCGGTCATTTTTGATGTCTGCGGCGATAATGACCGGGAATTCATCAAAAAGTTCAGGGAAACGCTTCTCGTCTGCCGCCTGCGCAGACTGGCCGCATATCTCGAGTTGAGCCAGAACGATCATCTCTCATCCATCCTGAAAGATGAAATGGATTTTTACGCCGGGGAACTCCGAGGCTATGTCGATGTGGCGAAACGGCAATGGACCCCATGGCTGTGGGGTTCCGGTCTGTTCTTCGTCGGCGGCGTTGCCGTCTCCGTCCTCGATTGCGCATGGTGGACGTTGGGAATGGCCATATTGGGAGGCCTCGGATGGGTGGCATGTTACGGCATCATGGGGTCTCTGCGGCAGCCGCTGCATGTCATAGACGAGGAAGAGGGCGAGCCCTCCGAGAGTATTCGGGAAAATATTGCGGGAGCACGGGAAGCCCGTTTGGAGGCTTGACCGTTCCCGGTGCAAGTGGAAACACGGGGCGATATCCGTCGAAACAAAATGCCGGACAGGCGGCATTCGATCCAGCAGGAGAAAGATAAATGAGTTTCAAATTCAGGTGCCCCCATTGCGGGCGAAAGCTTGAAAGTGAAGATGAGTGGGAAGGGCAGCAGCAGTGTTGTCCCGTCTGCAATACCGTAATCACCATAACCAGAAACATCCCCCCGGCTCCGGCCGTTCCTCCCCCTCGCATCACCGTTCCCACCGCGTCCGCTCCGCGCGCCGTTGCTCCTGCGCCGCGCGCCGCTGCTCCTGCGCCGCGCCCTGTTGTTCCCGCCGTTGCCGCCCCGTGTGTTTCTTCCGGGGAAAAAGACATATTCGGAGGCAGGGATCCTGAAGCGATATTGTCGAGATACAGGCTCACCTGCCCCGGCTGCGGAAAAATGGTCGAAGTCATGCGCGAATGGGTGGACAGGGACACGGTGTGCCCCCACTGCCGGGAGTCCTTTACCGTGCCGGACGGTCTGTGCCGCAAAGCCGGCTTGGCGGCCTGGGAAAGGGCGGAAAAAGCATTGGAAAAAATGGCCCCGCCCCGCTCGGGGCTTCCCGATTCGAAAGGATCGTTGGTCTTCATCCTGTTGGGCGTATGCTTCGGCATGTGGGGGCTCCACGATTTTTACGCCGGCTATACGGGAAGAGGCATCGCAAAATTGGCTCTTTCTCTCGTCACTCTCGGAGTGGCCGCGCCGCTCATGTCCATTTGGGCGATCATCGAACTTTTCACGATCAAAACCGATGCGCAGGGAAGGCCTTTCGTTTGACGGCACGTGCGGAGCGGTTCCGCATCGCCGGAAAGGGGCACGAAGAAGTGCAGAATATCCTGCGGAAATCGAATTCGAGTCGGTGATGCCGTCCGGCATCGTCACGATAGATGAAAACACAAGAAAAGAAAAACGAAATGAACACGAAAAAAATCCTGAGCATCGCAGTTGCCGTTCTCATGGCTCTCTGCATGGTCCCGGCGGGGCTTGCCGCCGAAAAGGTAACGGCGGGGCAGATAATAGCCTTCAAGGCCAAAGCAAAACTCGGCGATGCTGTATCGCAATATAATCTGGGCCTCTGCTACCTCAACGGCTGGGGCGTTGCCAAAGATATGACGGAAGCCGCGAAACTGTTCCGCAAAGCCGCCGATAAGGGAATTGATGAGGCGCAGTTTAATTTGGGGGCCTGCTATGCCAATGGCTGGGGCGTTGCCAAAGATATGACGGAAGCCGCGAAGTGGACTCGCAAGGCTGCTGAACAGGGGCACTCTGGGGCACAGTATAATTGGGGACTCTTCTATGCCAATGGCTGGGGTGTCGTCCAAAACAGGGCGGAAGCCGTGAAGTGGTTCCGCAAAGCCGCAAAACAGAACTTCAAGCCGGCACAGGATGTACTCAAAAAGGCGGGATTGACCTGGTAAGGATATCTCGGGCAACAACCCGACTGAAGGAGAAAAATGGCGACATTCAACGTCAACTGCCCCCATTGCGGGGGAACTTTGGAAGTACAGGACGAGTGGGCCGATATGGAAACGACTTGCCCGCTCTGCTCGACCCCGTTGATTATCCCCCGGCGTGAGAACCCCGTACCGCCTCCGCCCCCGCCGCAACAGCCCGCGGGAGGATATTCTCAGGCCGAGCAGGCTGATCCCGGAGCGGCGGTATTCAGCATCGACTGCCCTCACTGCGGGGGGACTTTGGAAGTACAGGACGAGTGGCGCGGTATGGAAACGACCTGCCCTCTTTGTGCTAAGCCGTTTGTCATTCCCGCGCAGGAGGTCTCCCCGCCTCCGCCGGTAAGGCGGGCAACGCCTCCTCCGCCGCCGGTAAATCGGGCGACACCTCCGCCCCCGCCGCCGCAGCAGCGCCCGCCGGCAGGCGACTGTTCCCAAAACTATGGGAGCCCGGCTGAAATCTATCGTGAGCCCTCTTATACCGGGTCGAAAGACGTGCCGAGACTTTATGATCTCACTGCGGCGAGAAGACTGTCGTTTTTCCTTTTGACGCCTTTTTTCGGTTGCGGATGCCTGTTGCGCAACTGCCGAAGTCTGGGGTTGGGCCCGGGCGGAGCGGTGAAGCTGGTGGCCGGTACGATCATCGGGGCGGTCGCGGGGGTGATATTGTTCAGACCCCACTTCGGCGCGGGGCTGGGATTGGGATGGCTCGTATTCGATATCTTTATGGCCAGAGAGGAGAAAAAGCTGAACAAATATATCGAGGAAAACGGTATCGTCACGGAAAAACGACCCCTGTTCGACGGCATGGCGTGGACATATCTCGGCATTGTGATCACTCTTGTTGTCCTCGTCATAGCGGGAATCTGGAGCTTGGCACAGGACCTGCAGTGATCGGCCCGTTGCGTGAAGTTTTTCTGACCGGGCTTGAGGCCTTTGCGCGATCCGGTGACGAAACGCGCCCCTTCCGTGAGCATAAGCGGAAGCGGGCGCGTTTTTTTACGGCAGCGTCTCTAACGGAGACACTCCTTGACGCCCGTGATGATCATCTGCAGCGCGACGGCCGCGATGATGAGGCCCGTGAGGCGGATCAGAGGCCCCAGAGCGTGGATCTTGCCCAGAAACGAGTTGATGGCGGGCGAGAAGAGCATAATGATGAAGTTGATCCCGATGGCCAGTGTCAGGGCCAGCGAGGTGCTGAAAAGGCCGAACTCCGCCGTGCCCGAAATGGCCGCAGCGATGGTCCCCGGACCCGCGATGAGGGGGGCCGCCAGAGGGACGAGGGAGATGTCGGTGAAGTTTTCCGGCATTCCGGGAGACTCCGACTTGGGGTGAAAACGCCCCTCGCGCACGGCGCTCCAGCCGATCATGAAGACGACCAGTCCCCCCGTGATCCGCAGGGAGTACATTTCCACCCGGAAGATCCGCGTCAGCACCCACTCGCCGGCTCCGGCCAGCACCACGAGGATGATGAGGGCCGCCAGCGAGGATTTCCACGCCAGTTCGAAGATGCGGCGGCGGTCCAGCGGCGGATCGTAGGAGGAAAGGAACATGACTTTGCTCGCCGGGTTCAGCAGCGCCAGCAGATAAAGGGAATTTTCCACCATCCGGGTGAGAAATTCGATCTCGCCCGAGGCCAGACAGGGAAAAGTGATCATGATATCGTAGAACTCCTCAAGTTTGTGTTCAGTCGAGCAGGGCGAACTCAGCCACGGCTTCCTTCAGCAGCGCCGCCATGGCGGGCGCGGCCTGAGCCGCGATGGCGAATCTGTCTTCGTGGCCGGGAGGGAGCTCCCCGATGCCCGCGGCGAAATTGGTGACGAAAGAAATGCCCGCGACCTCCATCCCGGCATGCCGGGCGGCCACGGCCTCGGTGGCGGTGGACATCCCCACCGCGTCGGCGCCGAGGAGCTTCAGCGCCCGGACCTCCGCCGGGGTCTCGAATTGGGGCCCCGGCATCTGGGCGTACACGCCCCGGTACAGCGGGACTCCGGCCCGTTCCGCCGCGCGGGCGAGCGCCGCCAGCAGCCGGGGCGAATAGAGTCCGGTCATATCCGGGAACCTGGGCCCGAAGCTTGCCAGATTTTCGCCCCGGAGCGGGGAGGGGAGAAAAAGCTGGATGTGGTCCGTGACGGCCATGAAGCTTCCGGGGACCAGCCCCGGCGCGATGCCGCCCGAAGCGTTGGTGAGAAGCAGTTTCTCCACCCCGAGCAGCTTCAAGAGCCGCAGAGGCATGACCGTTTCGTCGGGGGAACGGCCCTCGTAGTAGTGGAGCCTTCCGGCGAGGATCACGGGGTGCCCTCCCAGCTTGCCCCAGGTGAAGGCTCCTTTGTGGAAGGTCGCACGGGGAAAATCGGGGAGCTCGTCGTAGGGGATCGCCCCCTTGTCTTCGAGGGCGTCGGCGACGTCTCCCCAGCCCGTGCCGGGAATGATCCCGACCGTACCCGCCGGGAGCCGGATTCGTCCTTTCAGATGATCGAAGGCCTTTTGCAGCCTCTCTTCCATAGCATTCATATTCGAACCGCTTTCGAGTTTTCTCTTTCATAATGTAACACGACCCGCGTTTTTTTTCAAGTCCCGCCTTGCAAAAAGGCGCGGTCCGGTGTATGTTATCAGAAAAGTGAATGACGGAGGTTTTTCGTATGGGTATTCCCGTGACTTTGAGTTATATCGACGGCGAGGGCCGTTCCCATCTCGCGCCGGGAGCTTCCGCCGCCCGGCCCGGAGCCCTCGACATCATCGACCAGACGCTGCTTCCGGGGGAACAGAAGCGGCTTTCTCTCACCACGCCCGAGGCGGTTTTCGAGGCCATCAAGCAGCTCCGGGTCCGGGGAGCGCCCGCCATCGGCTGTTCGGCGGCCATCGGCCTTGCGGTCTGCGCGGAGCGTTTTGCCTCCTCCTCGCCCGAAGAGCATCTGGAGCGCATCAAGGCCTGCGCCGCCTACCTCGATTCCTCCCGCCCCACGGCGGTGAATCTTTCGTGGGCCCTCAAGCGGTGCGTCGGCGCCGTCACGGCCCGCGACATCCCCGGAATGAACCAGCAGCTTCTGGACGAGGCCCTCGCCATCACCGCCGAGGACATCCGGCTCTGCGCCGCCATCGGCGAAGCCGGGGCGTCGCTTCTTGCGCCCGGCATGGGGGTCCTCACCCACTGCAACGCGGGGGCTCTCGCCACCGCCGGGATGGGGACGGCGCTCGCCCCCATCTACGCCGCGATGGAGAAGGGCGTCCAAGTCAAAGTCTTTTCGGACGAGACCCGTCCCCTGCTTCAGGGGGCACGGCTCACCGCGTGGGAACTCAGCACCGCCGGGGTCGATGTGACCACCATCTGTGACTCCATGGCCGCGAGGGTCATGGCCGAAGGGCGGGTCGACCTCGTCATCGTGGGCGCGGACCGGGTGGCCGCCAACGGGGACACCGCCAACAAGATCGGGACCTATTCCCTCGCCATCGCGGCGAAATACCATCACGTGCCCTTTTTCGTGGCGCTGCCCTTTTCCACCATCGACAAGACCCTTGCCTCGGGGGCGGAGATTCCCATCGAGGAGCGCAATCTCTCGGAAATCTTCCACTGCTCCGACGCCAAGGTGTACAACCCCGCCTTCGACGTGACGCCGCGGGAGCTCATCACGGGCTTCATCACGGAACGGGGCATTCTGACGGAGATCTGAAAATGGCTCTCAACGACTTCGAAACCGCCCGTGAGGTCGCCCGTTTCATGGGGCGGCTCTACGCCCGTGGACTCACCACCACTTCCGGCGGGAACATCTCGCTGCGCTGCGGCGACGTGGTCTTCATGACCCCGGCGGGGACCGACAAGGGAAACCTGGAAACGCGCGACATCGGCCGCCTCGCCCTCGACGGGAGGATCCTCGATCCGGGGTTCCGCCCCACCTGCGAGGCGGGGCTCCATCTCGCGGTCTACCATGTCCGTCCGGATATCTGCGCCATCGTCCACGCCCACCCCGTGACGGCCAGCGCCTTCGCCGCCTCGACGGCGGAAATTTCCACCACGCTCCTCTACGAATCGGCGGCGGTGCTGGGGAAGATCGGCCGGGTCCCGGCCATCCCCTTCGGTACGCCGGAACTGGCCGCCGCGGCGGCGGAGACGGCGAAGTCCTTCGACGTATTCCTGCTGAACAATCACGGGGCCATGGCGTTGGGAAGTTCCCTGCTTCAGGCCTTCGACCGCCTGGAAGTGCTTGAGAACGCGGCGAAAACGACGCTCATCTGCGAACATCTGCTGAAAAATCCGCCGCTGCCCCCCGTGTGAGGCATTATTTCGACGCGGGCTTTTCTTCGTTATCGAAGTTGATCCGTTCCTCTTCCACGACCAGCGGACGGTTCTTGACCTGGGTCCACACCGCGCCCAGGTATTCGCCGATGATGCCGATGAAGATCAGCTGCACCGCGCCGAGGAAGAAGATGCCGATCATCACGGGAGCCATGCCGAAGCTGAAGGTGTCCCAGTAGAGGAGCTTCAGCACCAGATAGGTCAGGGCGATGAGGAAACTTGCGATGCCGGTGACGATTCCCGTGAAGACCGCGAGGCGCAGGGGCAGTTTCGTGTGGTTGACGAAACCCGTCATGGCCATGTCGTAGAGGGTGAAGAAGTTGTTCTTGGTGACGCCGTGCTGCCGTTTGGGCTGATGGAAGGGCAGCTCCACCCGCTTGAGCCCGATCTCGGAAACCAGCCCCCGGAAGTAGGGGTAGGGCTCGTGGAAGAGCTTCAGCGCCTCCATGAAGCTCCGGTCGTAGAGCCCGAAGCCGGTGAAGCCGCTGATGATGTTTTCGTGAGGGGCGGCCTTCCTCAGCAGATAGTAGTAGAATCTGCGGACCGACTCCATGAGAAAGCCGCAGTCGGTTTCCGCCCGGACGGCCACCACCACCTTGGCTCCCTTTTCCCATTCCCGGATCATGTCGGGGATCATTTCGGGGGGATCCTGCAGGTCGGTGCACATGTTGATGACCGCGTCGCCTTCCGCCTGGGTGAGACCGTAGAAGGGGGAGCGGATGTGGCCGTAGTTGGCGGCGTTGAAGATCGCCTTGACCCGTTTGTCCTTCGCGGCGAGTTCGCGGATGATCTCACGGGTGCCGTCGGTGGAGCAGTTGTCGGTGAAGAGAAATTCGAAATCATACTGCGGCAAGGATTCCGTTGCCTTGCAGCAGCGGGAGTAGAGCTCCCCGATATTTTCCGCTTCGTTGTAGCAGCCGCCGGCGATGACGATTTTCTTTTTCCGGTCCATGAAGTGTCGTTCCGTTTTTTTGAAATTTCCGATAATATACCACGCGGAAGGGAACTTTGCAAGGACCTTGCGCAAAAATTCCGCACGGGGGCCGTTTCATCGGGGAGTTTTGCGGATTTTTTTCATTCGGCAGTTGAAAAAAAGTGCCGCGCGTGGTATATTATAGGTATCCGAATCCAACAAACAAGGAGGTTTGAGAATGGTCAGCTACAAAACACTCGGATTGGTCAACTCCAGGGAACTCTTCCGCCGTGCCGTCAAGGGCGGATACGCGATCCCGGCCTACAACTTCAACAACATGGAACAGCTGCAGGCGATCCTTCAGGCCTGCTGCGAGACCCAGAGCCCGGTGATCCTCCAGATCTCCAAGGGCGCCCGCAAGTACGCCAACCAGACTCTGCTGCGCTACATGGCGCAGGGCGCGGTGGAATACGCCAAGGAACTCACCGGCGGCAAGGGCATTCCGATCGTTCTGCACCTGGACCACGGTCCGGATTTCGAGACCTGCAAGAGCTGCATCGAATACGGCTTCAGCTCGGTCATGATCGACGGCTCCGCCCTCAGCTTCGACGAGAACTGCGAGCAGACCCGCAAGGTCGTCGAGTACGCGCATCAGTATGACGTCACCGTCGAGGGCGAGCTCGGCGTGCTGGCCGGCATCGAAGACGAAGTCAAGGCGGAAAAGCACACCTACACCCGTCCGGAAGAGGTCGTCGATTTCGTCGGCCGCACCGGCGTGGACAGCCTCGCGATCGCGATCGGCACCAGCCACAGCGCCTACAAGTTCAAGCCGGGCGACAATCCGCGCATCCGC
>JAFSYV010000228.1 GCA_017443585.1 Lentisphaeria bacterium
GGAGCACGTCCCCGAAAAAACGGCGGCCGTCGCGCCGGGCGACCTGCCCGTTCAGTTTCACGGGGCCGGGGAAGTCGGAGAAGCCTTCGAAACGGATTTCCAGTCCTTTTTCGCTCTCTTTGCCGTGGTTGTGATTCAGCACGGCCCCCTGACGGATGTTGGTGATTTGAAGCATTTGTGTTTTCCTTGGAATTTCAGAAGATCAATTTGGCTGAAAGCAGGATCAGCACACCGATGACAAGCAGAAGCATGCAGCCGCCCCGGCTGGCGGAACCGGGCCTTCCGGCGGGCCAGCGGGCGCCGCAGTCGGCGCAGACCATGTCGACGCCGCCCGCGCCGAGCAGCCCGAGCAAAAGGCCGACCCAGCTGAAAAGGAGCAGTCCGAGACAGCCGCAGCCGGGGTTGTAGATGCGGGAGACCGCCCGGATGTGGGTCCCGCCGCAGAGGGGGCAGCGCAGGGGCTCCTCCTCCATCCTCTCCTCCTGCCGGGGAGACTGTTCCGTCACCGGCTTCGCTCCGGCGGCGCAATTGGGACACCCGACGGCATCGTCGGGAACATCATTTCCGCATTTGGCGCACTTCACGGCAGACCTTCCTTTCCGCAGTACAGAAGTTCAGAGCAATCCCATGCCGCAGACCAGCATGAGCACGGCGGCCCAGAAGCCCCAGAGGGAGATCCAGTCGGGAGTGATCCCCCGTTTGAATTCCTCGCTTTCGGGGAGTTCCCGCCAGAACCAGACCCAGATGATGACCATCGCGCCCAAGGCGGCGATCCGGGAGAAGATGACGAGCATGAGCAGAGCGGAAACGATGCCCGCGGCGGCCAGGAAGCCGATCTCACGGGAACCGCGGGTCCGGAGAAGGGGCTGACCGGTCCGCCGGGTGGGGAGCAGACAGAGCCGGGCCTGAACGAAGGCGTCGGCGGCGAGGATCGCCGGGAACCACGCGCCCGCCCCGCGGTAGAAGAGGGCGAAAAGCATGCCCAGCATCGCCATGATCCCCACGGCGGAAAACATCATGACCACGGGAGAGCCGAGAGAACTTTCCATCCGGGGAGACGCTTCGTCGAGGGCCCGTGAACTTTCCATCCCCGAGAAACGTCCGGCGGCATAAGAGATGAGCATCGCCAGCCCCCGGCCGGAGTCCTTGAACCAGAAGAGCGCCCCGGCAAGGAGCGCAAAGACGAACGCCCCGGCGAAGCGGCTCAGGCACGCCTGCGCCAGCGAAGCGATCCAGGCCGTGAGGGCTCCCAGCACCAGCCCGATCAGCGGGAAACAGATCAGCACACCGCCCGAGGTCGCCTTGCCGGCGCCGAGAGGTCCGGCGATCCGGGGCAGAGGACGATCCACCAGCATATTCCAGGCGGCAATGAAGTCGGCAACAAAATCCTTCACCTGAATCATAAGCTCCTCCATCGTTCATCCATCGAATCATGCGTCCGGAGTGCGAAAGACTTGCGGTCCTCGCCGTCACCGGGAGCGGTCTCTTTCATAATATACACCGTCACCGGGGTCTCTTTCAAGCCCAAAAGTCCCCAAACGTGCAATAAAAAGCCCGCATTTTCCGGCCACTGGACCCGTGAACGGCACTTCCGGTCGTAAACGATGAGGACGGGGAGCACCTTGCTCCCGGCGTCGATGACCGCCTGAAAGGGGGTGGATTTGAAGGGCAGCAGCCCGTTCTCGCCGTTGGAAACGGTCCCTTCGGGGAAGACCATCATCCAATCCCCGTCCTTCATGGTCCGGCCCATGGCGTCGGAGGACTCCTTTGCCCGCGCCCGGGTCGAGCGGTCGATCCACACCGGATCGTTGCATTTGGTCATGAAGCCGATGATCGGCCAGGAGCGCATTTCGATCTTCGGCGCAAAACGGATCCTGAAGGTGGCCGCCAGCACCAGAATGTCCAGACAGCTCTGATGGTTGGCGGCGATGAGCCCCCCGGAGACCGCGGGCATTTCCCCTTCGACCCGGATCTTCAAGTTGAAGATCCAGGCGGTGACCTTGGCCCAGACCAGAGTCCAGCCCAGGGCCCGGCGGCGGGCGCCGGAACCGTGGTTCACCAGGCGGCAGGCGAGCGGGGCGAAGACGAACCACAGAAAGAACAGGGGGATCCTGATGATCTTGCGCAGAAACTCCATATCATCCCTTCGATGCTTCCAGAGCAAAGGCGGTCATGGCCCGGATCCCGTTCACGATGACCGAGTCGGGCGGCAGAAAGCCGGGGTTGTGCAGGGAGGGAGCCTCCTCCCCCGCTCCCAGCCGGAAGAACACGCCGGGGATCTTTTCCAGATAAAAGGAAAAATCCTCGGAACTCATTTCCGGGTCGGGCAGTTCGTACAGGGGCAGCCCCTCGGCCCGCACCGCCTTGCGGAAGAGGGCGGCAGGCGCGGAAGCGTTGCAGGTGGCGAGGTAGCTCTGACGGCTGTCGACTTCGCACTTCACCCGGTGGATCGTCGCCACGCCTTCGCAGATCTCGTGGAGGGCCTTTTCCAGCGCGAGGGCCGTTTCGTTGTCCAGTGAGCGCAAGGTGCCGGAAAACTCCGCCGTTTCGGGGATGACGTTGTCGATGGCGCCGGAAGAAAGATGACAGATGCTCAGCACCCCCGACCGCCGGGGATCGATCCGGTTCGGGACCACGGTCTGAAGCTCCATCACCATGGCCGCGGCGGCCAAAAGCGGACTGCGGGAGGCGCTGGGCAGACTGCCGTGGCCCCCCTGCCCCCGGATCTTCACCTTGAAGTGGTTGCACGAAGCCATCATGGCTCCGTCGCGGAGCGATATCTCCCCCGCCGGGCGGCCCGGCATGACGTGGAGCGCCGCACATGCGTCGGGAAGTTTTTCCCCCAGCGCCCCGGCGGCGATCAGATCCCTCGCCATGGCCTTGTTCTCTTCGCCGGGCTGAAAGACGCAGCGGAGCGTCCCGGAAAATTCCTGCCTATGCGCGGCCAGACGCATGATGCTGCCCAGCAAAACCGACATGTGGACGTCGTGGCCGCAGGCGTGCATCATGCCCGGATTCTGCGAAGCATAATCGCACCCGGTGGTCTCCTGCCCCGGAAGGGCGTCGATGTCCGCCCGGAGCAGGATCGTTTTCCCCTCGCCCTTGCCGCCCCGGATGAGCACCACCGTGTCGGTGTCGAGATAAGGCGGCAGGACCTCGATGCCGGGGATCCCGGCCAGAGTCTCGCGGATGAGGGCGCAAGTTGCGAACTCCTTGCCCGCGATCTCGGGGATCCGGTGGAGTCGGTGACGCAGTTCCGCACAGGCGGCGAAGAGCTCATTGTCCTCCATCGGGTTCACCCCTCGAAGGAATAGACCAGCTTCCCGCCCACGAAGGTGAGGAGCGGACGGCATTTGACCTTGCGGCCGCCGAAAGGCGTGTTCCGGGACTTCGACTTGAACTTGGCGGGATCGATGACGTATTCCGCTTCGGGATCGAAGACGGTGATGTCGGCGGCCTTGCCTTCGGAGAGATCGTATCCCTTCATCCGGAGAATTTCCGCGGGGCCCGTGGTGAGGCGCTTCACGTATTCGGGAAGCTGCATGATGCCGGAGTCCACCAGCACCGTGTAGGTGACGCCGAGGGCGGTCTCCAGCCCGATGATGCCGAAGGGCGCGTGGTCGAACTCCACCAGCTTGGCCGTGGCCGTGTGGGGCGCGTGGTCGGTGGCGATGGCGGTGATGGTCCCGTCGGCGACGCCCCGGATCAGGGCCTGACGGTCCTCCTCGGAGCGCAGCGGCGGATTCATTTTGTAGTTGGTGTCGTATTTCTTGATGTTCTCGTCGGTGAGGCTCAGGTGGTGAGGCGTGGCTTCGCCCGTGACGGCGATCCCCTCGGCCCGCGCCTTGCGGAGCAGATCGACGCTTTCCTTGACGCTCACATGCTGCATGTGGATCGACCACCCGATCTGCCTTGCGAGAATGATGTTCCGCGAAATCATCAGCTCTTCGGCGGCGCCGTTCATGCCGTTCATGCCGAGCAGGACCGACCATTTGCCCTCGTGCATGACGCCTCCGGCGGCGAGGCAGTTGTCCTCGCAGTGGTCGAGGATGGGCAGTTCGAAGGATTTGGCATACTCCACCACGTGGCGCATGAGGGCGTGGTCCTGGATGCACTTGCCGTCGTCGCTCAGGGCGACCACTCCGGCGGTCTTGAGAGAACCGATCCCGGCCATTTCCTGCCCGGCGTAGCCCTTGGTCATGCATCCGCAGGGGAGCACCCGGACCACGCCCGTCCGGGCGGCGGTCTGGCGCAGGTATTCGATGGCCCCGGCGGTGTCGGCGGCGGGGCTGGTGTTGGGCATGGCCACCACCGAAGTGAAGCCCCCGGCGGCGGCGGCGGCGGTCCCGGAGGCGATGGTTTCGGCCATGGTGTTTCCGGGCTGCCGCAAGTGCACGTGCAGATCGATGAATCCGGGGGTCAGGACCTTGCCGGCCAAGTCCATGACCGTGGGCTTCTTGACTTTTCCGGGGTCGGCCACGAGGCCGTTTTCGATCCCGATATCCCCGACGGCGTCGATGCCCCGTCCGGGGTCGATGATTCTGGCGTTCTTGAGAATATAGTTCATTTTTTCACACATCCCGCTACTAAGAAAAGGACCGCCATCCGGATGGCCAGTCCGTTGGTCACCTGTTCGAGGATCACCGAATTGGAGCAGTCGGCGACCTCCCCTGAAAGTTCAACATCCCGGTTGA
>JAFSYV010000229.1 GCA_017443585.1 Lentisphaeria bacterium
GAACACAAAAGGAGAAGATGTCATGTCCGGAAAATGTTATGCGGGGACTCTGCCCGAGGGCGGAGCCGTGGAGTTCGAAGTCGTCAACGGCAGGATCGGCAAAGTCACGCCCACAAAAGATTCCGCGAATCTGCCCTGGCTCATGCCCGTGCTGGTGGATGTCCAGCAGAACGGCGCGGTGGGATTTTCCTACTCCACGCTGAAGGATCCGGACCAGCTCCGGGCCATCGCGACGGCCCTTCTCCGCCACGGCGTGGGGCGGGTCCAGGCGACCACCGTCAGCGTTCCCTTGGAAACGCTGCGGAGCTCCGTCGCGCTCCTTGTCAAGGAATGTGCCGCCGACCCGGTGCTGGACGCCCTCTACCCCTGCCTCTTCCATGAAGGGATCTTCATGTCCTTCGAGCAGGGCTGGCGGGGCGACCACGACCTCGAATGCATCATGAAGCCCGACTGGGAGGTGTTCCTCAAGACCGACGAAGCCGCCTGCGGCCGCTACCTCACCGTCAACGTGGGACCCGAAGTTCCCGGAGCCATGGAGTTCATCTCCAAGGCCATCGCGGCGGGCAAGAAGGTCTCTTTAGGCCACTGCAACCCCGACCGGGCCGCCATCCGCGAGGCCGTCGCCCGGGGCGCCGACCGGATCACCCACTTCGGGAACGGCGCGGCCCCGCAGATCCACCGCTTCCGCAACCCCTTCTGGGAGTTCCTCGACAATCCCGCGCTCAAGCCGGGGCTGATCTGCGACGGGTTCCACCTGCCCCCCGAACTGGTCTCCTGCGCCATGAAGATCAAGGGCAGGGAAAACTGTCTCGTGGTCTCCGACGCCAGCAGTTACTCCGGCTGCAAGCCGGGGATCTACGGCAACGGCAAACGGCAGCTGGAGCCCGACGGCTTCCTCCACGTCATCGGGCAGGACATCCTGGCCGGCTCCAGCTGCCAGCAGAACACCTGCGTCAACTTCCTCATGCGCGAGCTGGGCTTCTCGCTCCTCGCCGCCTGGCGGCAGTGCAGCGTCATCCCGGCGAAGCACATCGGCATCACATTGCCCCGCATCGCCGAAGGCGAAGAAGCCTCCTTCGTCCTCGTCCGTGAAGGAGACAAGGCCGCCGTCATCGAAAAGACCGTCTTCATGGGGACCGAGTACCCCTTCGCGGAAAACTGAAAAAGGAAGAGGAGCTTTCACCATGATCATCGACGCCCATGTGCATTTTCCCTTTTCCCTGGATCTCCCCGAAGCGGAGTGGGGGGCCTGGATGGTCCGCCGGGCGGCCCGGTGCGGCATCGACGCGCTGATCGTTTCCGACGTCTTCATCCGGGGGAGCGCCGACGCGGGAGCCTTCCCCTCGAGCGCCGCGCTCCGCCGGGCCAACGGCTACGCCGCCGATCAGGCGAAAAGGAATCCGGGGAAGCTCTATTTTCTCGCTTACCTGAACCCGCAGAATCCGGACTGGGAAGAGGAACTCGAACGCTCCCTCGCGGAAGGGGCCATCGGCATCAAGCTCTGGATCTCCCTCAAAGGTTCCGGAGGCAGTCTCGACAACACCGTCAAAGTGCTCCGCAAGGCGGCGGAAAAGGACCTCCCCGTGGTGATCCACACCTTCAACCGGGCGGACGCCAATTCCGAGGGGGAACTCCACATTTCCGAATTCGCGGAGCTGTCGCGGACCGTGCCCGAATGCCGCCTCGTCGGGGCCCATTCGGGGGCGAACTTCCGGGAGTCCTGCGGGGTCTTCAGCCGGGTCTCAGCCAACACCTGCTGGGATGTTTCCGGGACCAACCCCGACTGCGTGCTCCTGACCTATCTGCTCCGCGAAGTGCCCGCCGAAAAGGTGCTTTACGGCTCCGACGGGCCGGGGCGGAGCTTCGTTTCCCAGCTCCACAAGGTGACGCTGGCCCCCATCCCCGATGAGGCGAAAAAGATGATCCTCGGCCCCAACGCGGTCCGGGTCTTCCGCCTGCCGGGGCCTTTCGGCCACGAGGAACAGCCCGCGCCGGGACTTCCGGCGGGACTTCCCGACCTGCGCGAGGAGCACTACATTTTCTGCGGCCGCTGGCCCTTCTTCGAAGGTCCCGGCGTCCCCCCGCGGGAACTGGAATCGATGCTGGCAAAGCAGGGGATCGAAAAGGCTTTCACGGTCAGCTTCGAAAGCATGTTCCGCATGGACCTGCTGAACGCCAACCGGGAGTTCCGCCGGGCCTGCGTCGGACTTTCACGGGTCAAGCCCCTCGCCGTGGCGGATCCCGAAGCGAAGAACATCACCGAGCTGCTTTCCGATGCGGCGGAAAACGGCGACGCGGGCGTGTGGTGGTCCCCTGCCCTGCTGGGTCAGGATCCCGGATCCCCCGCCGCGATTGATTTCTACACGGAATGCAAAAAACGCAAGCTCCGGGTCTATCTGAACGGCCGTCTGGGGGACGAGCGGTTCCGCCACCGGGCGCTCCACCTGCGGAATCTGGGCGTCGGGAACTTCGAAGGATTTTTCAAGAACGCCCCGCGACACGACTACGTCATCCAAGGGGTGGTCCCCCCGCCGCAGGAGATGCGGGAAGACTGCGCCTTCACCTTCGAACGGCTCACCGATTCGGAACGGGGGCTTTCCTCCTTCCTCGCTTCGAAGCCTTCGACGAAAATCCTCTGGGGCAGCGAGTTTCCCTTCCGGGAGATCGATCAGGTCCGGCTGGCGGCCGCGGGGAAACCCTTCCGCGGCGAGGACATCACAAAGTGACGGTCCGGTAGGAAAAGCGGTCCTCTTCGCAAGTTATTTCCACCATGCTGCCGTTCCGGGTCACGGAACCGGCGCAGCACTGGCCGTGTCCCCGCTCGTCCACCTTGAGGAAGTGCTTGTGGACGTGGCCGCACAGGACGAGGTCGATCTTGCCCGATTCGAGCACGGGAACCAGCTCCTTCTGCCCGAAAAGGCGGTGGCGGACCCGGATCCAGATGTGATCCTCGACCAGAGGATAGTGGGTGACGAGGATCCGGGGAAGCCGTTTCGGCTCCTCGCACCACTGCGCCACGCGCCTGGAGTCCTCTTTCGCCACGAATCCCCACGAACAGAGCAGATTGGAGGGCCGGGAGGTGTTGAGCATGATGATTTCCGCCCCTCCCAGTTCGAAGCGCCGGGGCAGATCGTCGAAGGCGCAGCGGCCCTGATTGGCCTCGAAAAAGGCTTCGCGCACCGCCGCCACGCATTTGGGGCGCTTCACGTAGCAGTCGTGGTTGCCCGGCGTGTAGACCAGCGGGACGGTCGAGTCGGCGAGGCGCTTGATGATCTTGCGGACGCGTTCGAACTCCCCCGGCTGGCCGGTGCTGGTCAGATCGCCGGTGCAGACCGCCAGATCGGGGCGGGTGTCCAGAATGTACTCCACCGCCCGTTCGAGCTTGGAAAGGTCGTGCTTGAAACGGCGGCGGAAGCGGTAGTTGAACACCCCCACCCACCGTTTGTCGAAATAGGCCATCCAATCCTCCGCGGGACCGCCTGCGTGAGGATCGGAAAAGTGGACGATCTTCATGACCTTACAGAGCCGCCGTCGCGCCGGGGAGGACCGGAACGGGGCCGTTGGCGCCACGCGCCCACACGGTCACGCCGGAGGGATTGAAAGCGCTGCGTCCGTCGGTCGCAGTGACCAGCGCACGGGAGGCCTTGATGTACCGGGCGAGGTCGATGTTGGTCACGTACCAGACGTCGTTCCGGCCCGCAACCATGTCGGCGAACTTTTCCATGTCGTCCCAGTTGCCGTTGTTGCCGAACTCGTAGGAGTGGCCCCAGACATAGAAGACGGCCGGGGCGTAGTGATAATTCAGGAAGTTGGGGGCCAGCTCCAGCATCTCCCGGTGGTGGCAGGTGGGGTGCCAGAGCAGGAATTCGTTGG
Organism: Lentisphaeria bacterium; assembly: GCA_017443585.1. GTDB lineage: Bacteria > Verrucomicrobiota > Lentisphaeria > Victivallales > Victivallaceae > UBA1784. Next base: position 3,874 of record JAFSYV010000229.1, read on the forward strand.
GGATCCCGAATTTGCGCGTGGACTGGGTGGTGCGGCAGTATTCGATGCCGCAGGCCCGCAGGATCTCCACCACGGTGTCGTCGGAGCTGCCGTAGGGGTAGGACATGCCCGTCACGGGGTAATGGGCGTAGGCTTCGAGGGTCTCCCGGTCCTTCCAGACCTCGCGCATGACCTCGGTCCGGGGCAGCCGCTCCAGAAAGGGATGGGTGAAGGCGTGGCAGGAGATCTCATGCCCGGCGTAAACTTCGGCGATCTCCTCCAGATCGATCTTGACGGGGGAGTCGTTCAGCAGCCCCGCGTTGAGGTGAAAAGTCCCTTTGAGGCCGTGGTCGTTGAAGATCCGCACCAGACGGCGGTCAAAGTCCCGTCCGTCGTCGTAGCTCAAGGTCAGGGCTTTGGTCCGGCCTCCGGGAAAAACGATGTCGATGCTCATAGGGGTGGGGGTTCCTTTTATTTGCTGCCCGCAGGCATGGGTTTCATGATGTTGACCGGTTTCTTCGGGTCGAAAAGGCCCAGTTCGGCGGTGTCGGCGTCGAAAGCCACGCGCGTCCGCCAGCCGGGCCCCTCGATGTTCAGGAGCCGGGCGTAATAGAGGCCGTTGCGCTTGGTGAAGCCGTTGCACTCCAGGATCCGGTAGGGCTCCTTGCCGCCCTTGCGGAAAAAGGCGGCCCGGAGCGGGAAGTAGTGGTCGGCGGAGACCCAGACCTTCACTTCCTCCTTGCTCTTCTCGTCCTCCAGCAGAAGGACCCGGCAGGGGGCCAGACTCAGGGACTCGCGGGGGAGTTCCCGCAGGAGTTTGCCGTGGATGAAACCCAGCGTCAGATCGGTGGCCTTCAGGCCCACCCGGTCCAGCACCGCCATGGAGCCCTTGAGGACGGTCACGGCGGAAGTGCCGCTCCTCCGGGCCTGGGAGATCAGCAGATAGTCCCGGTCGGCGATGACCAGCTGTCCCGTGAAGCGGTCCTGCTGGATGATGATGCCGAAATAGATGGAACTCTTTTCCACCTCGCCGCCCCGGCGGCGGTGCTGGAGCGTGCCGCTGAGCTTGGAGTAGGTCCCCGTGCTGTGGAAGTTCCTCACCCGGTCGAGGAACGCGGCGGCGGAAAGTTCGGGCTCGGCGTCTGCCCCGGCGACGAACCAGGGCAGAAGAGCCAGCAGGACAAGCAGGATTCTTTTCATTTCAGCTCCTTTGCGAAAGCGATGCTCTCGGCCTCTTCCATGCGCTTGACCATGTGAAAAGTGAGGGCTTTTCTTACTTCTTCCGGAAGTTCTTCCCGGTCTTTGAGGTTTTCCTCGGGCAATATGACGTCGGTGATCCCCGCCCGCAGTGCGGCCACCACCTTTTCCCGGATCCCGCCCACGGCGGTGACTTTGCCCGTCAGGGTGATCTCGCCCGTCATGGCGAGTTTCCGGCGCAGGGGAACGCCCCGCAGGCAGGAAATGAAAGCCATGGTCAGCGTGACGCCCGCGGAAGGGCCGTCCTTGGGCGTAGCGCCGTCCGGCACGTGGATGTGGAAGTCGTGGGTGTTGAAGAACTCGGGGTCGATGTGCCATTTTTCGGCCCGGCTCCGCACCAGACTGAAAGCGATGGCGGAAGACTCCTCCATCACCTTGCCCACGGATCCGGTGATCTTGAGATTGCCCTTGCCCCCGGCGATGGCCGCCACTTCGACGGGGAGTATCACGCCGCCGACGCCGGTCCAGGCCATGCCCGTGGCGGTGCCGGGGAGCATTTCCTCATCGGCCCGGTCGGGGAGGAATCTGGGCGCCCCCAGAAGCTCCCGGACGAGGGCGGGATTGACGCTGGTGACGGACTCCCGGTCGAGTCCGCCGCTCACGGCCTTTTCGGCCAGACGGCGGCAGACCCGTGCGATGACCTGGCGCAGATTCCGGACGCCTGCCTCCATGGTGTAGCCGTCGATGATCGCGTCGAGGGCGGCGGCGGTGAAACGCACCTTGCCGGGGGCGAACCCGCTGTCGACGCTCTCGGTCTTCACCAGATAGCGCTTGGCGATCTCCCGCTTTTCCAGCTGGGTGTAGCCGGGCAGA
>JAFSYV010000230.1 GCA_017443585.1 Lentisphaeria bacterium
GACGAGGCCTCGAACAACTATTTCTGGTGGCCTCAGGGCGGCAAGAAGGATTGGTGATGACCGCGGGGCTGTTTTGAAATTCGTCTTTTAATGGAGAGATGCGATATGAAAAAGTTTCTGTTCGTGCTGTGCTGTTTCGCTTTGAGTTCCATCGTTGCGGAAGTGCCCCTGTTCCCGGTCAAGTCCGGCGGATTCGAGGCGGAACTTTCCCCCGACGGGGCCACGCTCCGGACGCTTCGCTGGAAAGGAAAGTCCATGACCGTCCCCGGCGAGGGCTCCTTTTACGACCGGCTCTGCATCGCTTCCAAAGGGGGCGGCAAGGCTCCCGTGGAGTCCTTCGGCGACCTGCGTTTCGAACTCGTTTCGTGGGAACGGAACAAAACCGGCGTCACCGTCACCTTTTCCGCACGGGGCGTCCGCGCCTTCCGCGACCTGCGGCTTTACAAGAGTTTTATTTTTCCCGCCTCGGGGAACGAGATCGAGGTCCGTTACCGCTTCGTCAACTGCGGAAAATCGCCCCTGTGCGCGGCGGTGAACACCCGGACCTTCCTGCGCCGGGAATGCACACCGGGCAAGGTCAATCTGTTCCACCAGCCCCGGAAGGAGTCGGTGGAGCTCCTTTCCACACCCGGCAACGCCCGGGGGGAGGAGTGGAGCCTCGAACCGAAATACGCCTGGAGCGCCTTTGCGGGCAAGGAGGATGACTGCGGCGGGATCCTCTTCGTTCCCAAAGACCGGCTGGCGGCCCTCTACGGCTGGTTTTCCTCGTCCAAGCCCATAAACACCCTCGAATACTGGCTCACCGGGGTCGATATCGCTCCGGGAAAAAGTTCCGGATACACCGTGACGCTCCGCTGCACCGAAAAGGTCGGTCAGGCCGTCGCCGCGCTCCACGGCGGCGCTTATCAGGTGCGCGCCCTTGCGGGCATCTACCCCGGCGCGGTCCGGCTCCTCGCCTCGGGGGCGGGGAAGAAAAAGGCCTTTGCTTCGGGCAGTGCCGCCCCCGGCGGGGCGGAGTCCTTCGAAGTGACGCTCAAGCGGCAGTTCCAGCCTTGCGTCTACGCGGTCCGTCTGCCGAAGAACGTCTTTCCCGAAGGGATCTCCGTCTGGCGGAGCGAGAACGGCGCTCCCACCCGTGACCGTCAGCTGCCCCACCGGGTGAAGCGCCTCGACAACGGGGAATACCGGCTCCTCATCGCCGTGCCGCCGCTAAAAGGCGACATCGACCAGATGCCCGACATCCGGGGCGGCTACGCCTTTTTCCGGGGCGTCCCCGCAGGAGAGACGACCTTGCGCGTCCGGGTGGAAATGGACCGGAAGGCCGCGCCGCCTTCCCCCGCCTTCCCGGCAGGCTTCACCGGGCCCGAACTGATCTTCAACGGCTCCTTCGAGACGCCCTCGGCCAAGGGCGACCGGCCCGCGGGCCGGGTGGTGGGGCGGAATTTCAAGGTCCCCGGCACCCATTTCTGGGAAAAGGGCATCGGGCGGGATGGCTCCCGGGGCATCCGCGTCTCCCGGCTCCGGCCCAAAGAGCAGATCACTTTTTCCACCCTTTCCCTCGTGGATCCCGGGGTGCGCTACCGTTTTTCCGCGTGGGTCAAGTGCGACAACAAGATCAACGGCGGCGTCAACATTTTTCTCTGGTTCTTCGACGCCGACAGGAAGAAGATGGCCAAAGGCAGGATCCCTCTCCTTTCCCGCAAGGGCGCCTTCGGCTGGACGAAGCTCGAAAAGGAGTTTTATCCGCCGAAAGGCGCGGTGTTCCTCCATGCGGGGTTCAACGTCCACGGCGTGGGCGACGGGCAGAAACTCTATGTGGATGACGTTTCGCTTGTTCCCGAGGACTTTTCCGCTCAGGCCCGCCGCCGCAGCGAGGTCCTGCGGGACCAGCTGGTCAAGTCCTGGTACAAGCCCCTGGACGTGATCGAAAAGATCTCCCACGAGACCGTCACGCCCCACAAGAAGTGGCTGAAACCGGGGGCTTACCCGCCGCCGGAGCTCCTTTTCATGTGCTCCATCAACAGCACCGAGGACACCACCCGGCGCAAGATCGTGGAACTGGCCCAGCGCATGGACCTCAAGTACACTTTCATACCGCTCCTCCAGCAGATCGACACCAACAACTCCCACGGGGTCTTCGGCTCCAACGGCGCCAACTGGGGCAAGCAGATCGAGCCCTACGTGACCGCCCGGATGCAGGAACTCTCAACTCCCCCGAAATGCGTCCTCATCTACCGCTTCGACTTCAAGAACGCAAGTCCTGAGTTCGTGGAGATCCTGAAGAAGTGGCAGAAAGCAGGCTCCGGCATCGTCTTCTGGGAGTGCGCCAAAGTCCCCGCCGCCCTCACGGGCAAACTGGTCCCCGCCCCCGCCGGGTGGATGCTCCTGCCTCAGCTGCGCGAAGTTCCCGAGAAGACTCTCAACGCTTCCTTTGCCGTCGGTCCCCGTGCGGCGCTGGTGAGTTCCCGCTCCACCGATCTCCCCTGCGTCCCCGAGAGCTTCGTCGGGGAGACCATGCCCTCTTATTACAGCAAGGACTACCCCTGGTGGGAGTACTCCTATCTGCCCGTCATGAAGGCCGTGCTCAAGATGAGCGGAACGCCCCGGGCGGCGGAGATCATGAAGGCCGAGGTCCGGGGCAATAAACTGCTTCTCACGATCCGGGCCGCGGCGGAAACCAAGGCGGTCGTCGAGATCGCCTTCACGGGGATGCACCGGGAAATGGATATGCTGTTCCAGTCTTCAGTCGAGCTCCGGAAGGGGGAGCACACCGTCGACGTTCCCCTGCCGGGGAACCTCCCCTGTGGGGTGCTCACGGGCGAGATCCGGCTCCTGACGAAGGAGGGGAAGAGCCCCGTCCACGACTGCGCCGCCATCAGTTGGAAGACGCCCGAGACCCCCATCGATGTGGAATTGGCCGCGCCGGACCGCATCTTCCGCCGGGGCGGTGAAGTCTCCTGGCGCGTGAAGGGCTCCTTCCCCAAAGATTACACAGTCGTCTGTCACGTCACCGACGCCCACGGCCGGCTGATCGCGGATTCCCGGACCGGACTGGAAAAGGCTGTCGCCAAGGGGGATCTGACTTTCCGTTTCACCCCGAAAGCGCCCTTCACCGTGCTGAACCGCCTCTGCGTGGAACTCCGCGCCCCCGACGGCCGGATCGCCGGGCGGAAGAGTGTGGAGTTCTCCCTGCCCGAACCCGGCCTCGACCCCGCCGACGCCCGCGGCTTCATCTGGATCGGCAAGGGGGAAATGAACTATCTTCTGCGCGAGCTGGGATTTTCCATGATGTCCGTTTCCTACGGCCGGGACACACGGGGCATGCTGCGGAACATCCGGAATCTGGACATGACCCCCGTGACCATCGGCTCCGGCGGCACCCGGAAGTATTTCATCGACTACAAGAACGACCGGCTGACCCCGAACGACGTGCGGACGCCCTGCTTCTCCGATCCCGCCTACGCCGAAAAACTGCTGGCGACGGCGGAACAGGCGGTACAGAAGTTCGAATATCCTTACTACGACGTGAAGTATCACCTGCTCTCGGATGAAGCCTATATCGGCGGCAGCGTCTGCTATTCGCCCCACTGCCTCGCCCGGTTCCGGGAGGCGCTGAAGAAGTATTATCCTTCCCTCGACGCGTTGAACCGGGAGTGGGGGACGGATTTCAGGAAATGGGACGACGTCCGGCCCCGTCAGCTCCGGGAGTGCGCCGGGAAGAGCTTCGCCCCCTGGCTGCTGCATCGGCTCTTCATGAGCGGCGTCTTCGCCTCCAGCTGGTGCGGGACCCATATCGGCGTCCTCGAAAAGACCATCCCCGGCAGTCACGCGGGCCTTTCCGGCACGGGGAACGCCGGGCTCTCCTACGACTGGAACAGGATGCTCAAGCGTCAGACCTTCCTCTGCTACTACGGGGGCTCCCAGCGCTATCTCGTCCACAGCTTCAAGCAGCCGGGGATGATCACGGGCCAGTGGGGCGGCGGCTACACGCCCGCCCACGAGCTCCACGAACAATACAACTGCACGCCACTCTGGGACAACCTCTTCATGGGGGCCAATCTGCTGGCCAACTGGCACGGCACCGCCATGCTGGGGGATGTTACCCCGTCGGCGAGCCTGCGCGTCTACGCGAAGAACATGCGTGAGATCACCCGCGGCCCCGGCAAGCTCGTTCTGGGGGCCGAACCGCCGGAAACCCCCGTGGCGGTCCTCTATTCCCAGAGTTCCCTCTACACCGCCATGGCCACCGTGGGGGCGAGCGCCTGGCACAACGCCGTGAACGGCTGGATCGCGCTCCTGAACGATCTGCAGATCCCCTTCCGCTTCATCAGCTATGAACAGCTGGCGGACGGGAAATTCTCCCTCAAGGGCTTCAAGGTGCTGGTCCTGCCCGTCGCCCTCTCGTTGTCCGAGGCGGAAAGCCGCCGGATCGCCGCCTTCTGCCGCGCGGGCGGCACGGTGCTGGCGGACATGGCTCCGGGACGGTACAGCGCAAGCGGGATCCGGAAGAAGAATCCCATCCTCGCGGAACTTTTCCCGGACTCCGGGACCAAGGTGGAGCTAACCCCCCGCAAGTTCGATACGCCCGAACTCAAGGGCGAGTTCATCACCGCCGAAAAGGCGCTTCCCGCCTGCGTGGAACGCCCCGTGGGCAAGGGCAGGGCGGTGAACTTCAATCTGAGCTTCGGAGGCTATCAGGCGGAGCTTCTGGGCGGGGCCGGGGGCGAACTCAGCACGGTGATCTCGGGCTCCGCCGAACTGTGCCGGACCCTGCGCGCCCTCGTGGCGAAGCGGATGAAGGCAGCGGGGGCGGTCCCCGCGGTGCGGCTCACCGACGCGAAGGGCAATCAGGTGGGCGCGCGGGTCATGCTCCGGAAGGACGGGCCCAATTACGTCCTCGGGATCATCCGGCGCGAGTATTCCGGACGGCGTTTCGACCTGAAAAAGGGTGCCGACATGACGGTGACGCTCCCCTTTGCCGGGCACATCTACGACGTGCGTGAGGGAAAATATCTGGGCAGCGGGAAGAACTTCAAGGCGAAGCTGGTCCCCGGCTGGCCGCTCCTCTACACCGTCATGAAGAACAAGACGGAAAAGATCGCGGTCGAGGCCCCTGCGGAAGTGATGTCGGGCGACACCTTGACCGTCTCCTTCGCAGCCGTGGGCGCGTCGGGCGTCCAGACCTTCCACGTGGAACTCTCCGGACCGGACGGGAAATTTGTCCGGCCCTACGCCGCCAACGTGCGGGGGAACAGTGTTTCCTGGCAGATGGCGTTGGAAGACAAGCCCGGCACGTGGACGATCCGCGTGACTCACGTCAACACGGGGATGAAGGCGGAAAAGAGCTTCAAGCTCAGTCCGAAAAGACTCACTCTCCGGTAGTGAGGGGAACGCCCTTTTTCAGGGCTCTGAGGCGGTCGCCCAGGAGCGAGAAGCGGCGCTCCCGGCGGTTGTTGGAAACGGCGATCTCCAGCGCCTGACGCTCCGCCACGAGGACGAGGAGTTTTTTTGCTCTGGTCATGGCGGTATAGAGGAGATTCCGCCGGAGCATCAGGTAGTGGCATTTCAACAAAACCAGCACCACGCAGGGGTATTCGCCCCCCTGGGACTTGTGGACCGTGATGGCGTAGGCGTGGCTCAGCTGGTCGGATTCGTCGAAGGCGTACTCCACCGTTCGCTCCCCGCCGTCGAAGGAACAGGTGAACTTGCGCTCTTCCTCATCGATGGCCGAGACGAAGCCCACGTCGCCGTTGAAGACGCTCTTGTCGTAGTTGTTGGTCCGCTGCATCACCTTGTCGCCGAGGGAAAAACACCGTTCGCCGCAGTGGAACGAGGGAACTTCTTTTTCGAGCAGCCGGCCCGCAAGCAGGGGATTGAGGCGGAAGACCCCGCCGTCGCCCTTGTTCATGGGGGTGAGGAGCTGGATATCCTTCACGGGGTCGAAGCCGAAGCGGGCGGGGATCCGCTCCGCGACGAGTTTTTCCGCCAGCTCCTCCGCACGGGCGGGATCCCCCGGATCGATCCAGTAGAAATCGGCGGTCTCGCCCTCCCTGAGCCGGGGGGCGACGGGCATCTGCCCCCGGATCACCCGGTGGGCGTTGGCGATGATGGAGCTCTCGGCCGCCTGCCGGAAGACTTGCGTCAGATGAGTCACGGCGAAAAAGCCGCTGTTGGCCAGATCGGCGAGGACCGTCCCCGGCCCCACGGAGGGCAGCTGGTCGGTGTCCCCCACCAGCACCACGGAACACCCGACGGGCAATGCGGCGAAAAGGGCGTCGGCCAAAGGCAGGTCCAGCATGGAAACTTCGTCCGCGATGAGCAGATCGCAATCAAGCGGCGTGTTTTCATCGAACTCGAAGGCGTCGCTCCGGGGATCGTAGCCCAGCAGGCGGTGGATCGTCTTCGCTTCCAACCCGGAGGACTCCGCCAGACGCTTGGCGGCCCGGCCCGTGGGGGCGGCCAGCGCGATGTCGAGTTTTGCCGCTTTGGCAAGCTTCACGATCTCCCCCATGACCGTGGTCTTGCCCACGCCGGGGCCCCCCGTGACGATGGAAAGGGGGACGCGTTTCACCGTCTCCACCGCCCGGAGCTGCTCCGGGGCGAGGCGGCGGGCGCTTTCCGGGGGGAGTTGGCCCAGACGGGACCCTGCGAACTTTTCCGCTCGGGCGAGCTTCGCGATCCGCTCCGGCAAGGCGGTCTCGGCCTTGGCCATGGCGGGGGTGTAGATCATGCCGTCGAGCCGGAGCAGAAGTTTGCTTTTGACGGCCTCCGCGAGGCCCTGCCGGGCGCTTTCTTCGGGGAGTTTCAGGAGCGAGGCCGCACTGCGCAGCACCTCCTCTTCGGGGACGCAGACGTGGCCCGAGGCGACGAGGGTGTTCACCGTGAAGAAGGCCGCCGCCCGGAGCCGGGCCGGGGCGTTCTCGGCGATGTTCAGCGCTTTTGCGATCTCGTCGGCCTTGAGAAAGCCGAAGCCCTCCACCTCGTCCGCCACGCGCCAGGGATTCTTCCGCACCACCTCGGGGGCCCGGTCGCCGTAGGCTTTGAGGAGCCGGTTGCAGTAGGCGGGGGTGATCCCCAGCCCCTGCAGAAAGATCAGCGACTCCCGCTGAGCCGAGGATTTCTTCCACACCTTCGAGATGACGGCGGCCCGCTTGGCCCCGATGCCGGGGACCTCCTTCAGCCGCCTCGGGAAGCGGGTGAGGATGTCGATGGTTTCCTTCCCGAAATGCTCCGCGATGGCGGCGGCGTGCTTGGGGCCCAGCCCCGGCACCGTGGAACTCAGGAAGCGGATCAGCCCCTGGGGTGACTCGGGCAGTGCCGCACGGCAGCGGGTGATGCGGAACTCCCGGCCGTATTCGGGATGGTGGGCGAAAGTCCCTTCAAGTTCGACCTTGCGTCCGGGTTCCGCGCCGGGCATGGGGCCGCACACGGTAATCTCGTCGCCGTCGCAGGTTTTGACCACGGCCACGGAAAAGCCTTTCTCGTCGTCCCGGTAGCGGAACCGGAGAACTTCTCCTGAGAGTTTTTCTGGATTTTCCGGCATTTTGCTCTTCCCGGTCAACGGCTCTCCGGTTCTTCGGCCCGGACTCACTGCTCGAGGATCGCCCAGTACCGGCCCGAAGGATTCCGGATGAGCCGGATGGGCAGATCGAAAATGGAACTTAAGTTTTCCTCGGTGAGGACCTGGTCCCGGCGGCCGTGACACATGATGCGGCCCGATTTCAGGATCATGCCTTCGTCGAAGACGCCGAGGATGTCTTCGATGCGCTGGGTGATGAAGATGATGGTGAGTTCGGGCATTTCGGCGGCCATCTTGCCGATCTCGCCCAGCAGGAACTCCCGGCCCGGCATGTCCAGATAGACGCTTGGTTCGTCGAGGATCATCAGCTCAGGCTTGGTGAGGAGCGCCCGCATGATGAGGATCTTCACCTGTTCCCCGGAGGACATGGTGAAGATCTGCTGGTCGGCCAGATGCTCCGACCGGAACCGTTTCATCAGCGCCCGTGCGGCGGCGACCTCGTGCTCTTCGGGCTTCCGGAACAGGCCCAGAGTCCCGTCGAAGCCGCTCAGGACCATCTGCAGCCCCGTCCACTCCGTGTCGGTGAACTGCTGCATGCAGGGGCTGACCCAGGCGATGCGCTTGCGCAGTTCCACCAGATTGGTACAGCCGAAGCGGTTGCCGAGGATCTCCACCTGGGCGCCGTAGACCGGCCAGGCGTAGCCCATGAGCATCTTCACCAGCGTGGTCTTGCCCGCGCCGTTGGCGCCGAGGATGAAGCACCGGCCGCCGCGGGGGACCTGCCAGCTCAAATCGTGGAGGATCTCCCTTCCTCCCAGATAGACCGAGGCGTTCTTTATGTCGACAGCCATGTCGTTCATGATTCAGCTCCTGTTGTTCTTGTAGGCGAGCCACTTTTCCCGGAGTTCCCGCCCCCGCTCGAATTCCTTTTCGAAAGCGTCGAAGTCGCCCGTTTCGATGAGGCGGCGCAAGTTGAAGTAACACGCTTCGAATTCGTCCATGGCCTTGAGGATGGCGGAAGCGTTCTTTTCGGTGATCTCCCGCCACATGACGGGATTGCTCCCCGCGATGCGGCAGCTGTCCCGGAAGCCCGTGGCGCACCCGGCGAAGCGTTTCAGCTGCTCCTCGGAAGTTTCCGCGCCGAGGATCCCCGAGGTCAGGGCCGAGGCCACGATGTGGAGCACGTGACTGGTCCGGGCCACGAGGGCGTCGTGGGTCTTGGCGTCGGCGAGGAATTTCGGGTGGCCGCCCGCGCTCCGCCACATGGCGGCAACGGCTTGCACCGCTTCCGGATCCGCGCCGCCGCCGTCGAGGACGAAGACGTCCGCGTTGTCGTAGAGGGTGGGGAAGGCCGCTCCCACGCCCCGTTTTTCGGTCCCCGCCATGGGGTGGGAGCCCACGAAACGGATGTTCCGGGGAGCGAGAAACTTTTCCGCCGCGGCGCAGATCTCCCCTTTGAGGGAGCCCACGTCGGTGACGACGGTTTCAGCGGGAAATTCGGCGGCGTGTTCCGCCATGAAGTCGATCGTCGCCTGCACCGGAATGGCGAGGACGACGAGGTCCGCTTTCTTCAGCAGTTCGGCCGGGAGGGCGCAAACTTCGTCCACCGCATCCAGTTCCAGCGCGGCGGCGCGGTTGTCCTCGCGCCGTCCCCAGCCGATGCGGCGGCAAGTTCCCTTGAGAGCCATGCCCAGGGAACCGCCCAGAAGCCCCAGTCCGATGATGCCGATGGTCTGCATGGTGTTACCCGAGGGCGGCGAGGAGCTCTTCGGTCCGCTGTTTCTTGGCTTCGAGGTCGGCCAGCTGGGCCCGTGCGTTGGCTACCACCTGTTCGGGGGCGTTGGCCACGAAACGCTCGTTCTTGAGCTTGCCCGCCGTTCCGGCGATCCACTTCTCGATGTCGGCCAGCTCCTTCTTCAGCTTGGCCCGTTCGGCTTCCACGTCGATGAGTCCGGCAAGGGGCAGACTGATGACCCCCGCCTGACAGAGCTTCGAGGGCGCCGCGCCCAGCTTGGCGCTGTCGAAACTTTCAAGGGAAAGGTCGATGCTTTCCGCATTGAGGAGCAGTTTCAGCGAATCGAGCTCGCTTTCGAGCCCTTCCAGCACCTTCGCATCGGCGGCCTTGATGTGGAATTTGAGCTTGCGGCCGTCGGGGATGTTGTAGCTGGAGCGCAGGAAGCGGCCGCCCTTGACCAGTTCGAACTTGGCTTCCGCCCGAGCGGCGTCGGCGTCGAAGGGCAGGTTTTCGCAAACGGGGAGCGCCTGGTACATGAGGAACTCGCCCTCCTTCAGGAGACCCATGCGGTGGGCCAGCTCTTCGGTGACGAAGGGCATGAAGGGATGGAGCAGCTTCAGGATGCGGAAGAGCGCCCAGTCCAGCACGGCCAGAGCCCGTTCCTTGTCGGCGCCGCCGGCGCGCATGGGGAGTTTCTCGGCTTCGACGAACCAGTCGCAGAAGTCGCTCCAGACCAGATCGTAGAGGGCGTGAGCGGCGGTGTGGAACCGGTACTTTTCCAGTTCGCCGTCGATGAAGCCCACGGCGGCGTCCAGCTTGGCGGCCATCCATTTTTCGTCGGCGGAAAGGTTTTCGGGGAGCTTTTCCACCACGGTGCTGGGCCCCTGCATCTGCCGGAACCGGCAGGCGTTCCACAGCTTGTTGGCGAAGTTCCGCCCGATCTCGCACTTCTCGTTGGCATAGCGGATATCCATGCCCACGGGAGCGATGTAGACGATCGAGAAGCGCAGCGCGTCGGCGCCGTATTCGGCGATGACGTCCAGCGGGTCGGGGGAGTTGCCGAGAGACTTGGAAAGCTTCCGCCCCTTCTCGTCCCGGATGATGCTGGTGAAGTAGACGTTCCGGAAGGGGAGCTCGCCCATGAACTCGTACCCCGCCATGATCATGCGGGCCACCCAGAAGAAGATGATGTCGGGCCCCGTGACCAGGTCGCAGGTGGGGTAGAAGTAGTCGAGTTCGGGCGTCTTTTCGGGCCAGCCCATGATGGAAAAGGGCCACAGCCAGCTGGAAAACCAGGTGTCCAGCACGTCCTCTTCCTGCCGCCATTTTCCGGGCTTGGTCGGCGCGGTCATGCCCACGTAGACTTCGCCCGTCTCGTCGTTGTACCAGGCGGGGATCCGGTGGCCCCACCAGAGCTGACGCGAGATGCACCAGTCCTGGATGTTTTCCATCCAGTGGAAATAGGTCTTGCTCCACCGCTCGGGGTAGAACTTGATCTTGCCGGAACGGACCGCCTCGATGGCGGGCTTGGCAAGTTCCCCCATTTTGCAGAACCACTGGGAGCTCACCAGTGTTTCGATGGGCACGTCGCCCCGCTCGGAGTAACCCACGGCGTGGACGATGTCCTCGATCTTTTCCACCAGCCCCTGCTCCCGGAGCATGGCCACGCACTTTTCCCGCGCGGCGAAGCGTTCCATGCCCGCGAACTCGGGGCCGCAGAAGTCGTTCAGCGTGGCGTCCGGGTTCATGATGTTGATGACTTCCAGATTGTTCCGGCGGCCCACTTCGAAGTCGTTGGGATCGTGGGCGGGGGTGATCTTCACGCAGCCCGTTCCCTTTTCGGGGTCGGCGTGGGGGTCGGCGATGACGGGGATGTCCCGGTCGGTCAGGGGCAGGTGGACCAGTTTGCCGATGAGGTGCTTGTACCGCTCGTCATCGGGGTGGACCGCCACGGCGGTGTCGCCGAACATGGTTTCGGGCCGGGTGGTGGCCACCACCACGTATTCGTCGCTCCCCACCACGGGGTAACGGAAGTAGTAGAACTTGCCCGGCACGTCCTTGTAGATCACCTCTTCGTCCGAGAGGGCGCTCTTGGCGGCGGGACACCAGTTGATCATGCGCTGGCCCCGGTAGATGTAGCCCTTGTTGTAAAGCTCCACGAAGACCTTTTTCACCGCTTCGGAAAGTCCCTCGTCCATGGTGAAGCGTTCCCGTTCCCAGTCGCAGGAGCAGCCCAATGTGCGGAGCTGGCGGATGATCTTGCCGCCGAACTCCTCCTTCCACCGCCAGACGCGCTTGATGAACTCTTCGCGGCCCAGGTCGTCGCGGGAGACGTTCTCGGTCTGCTTGAGGTACTTCACCACCTTGGCCTCGGTGGCGATGCCCGCGTGGTCGGTGCCGGGGAACCAGCACACTTCGAAGCCCTTCATCCGGGCCCGGCGGCAGAGGATGTCCTGCAATGTGTTGTTGAGCACGTGGCCCAGGGTCAGGATCCCCGTCACGTTGGGGGGCGGGATGACGATGGAGTAGCCCGGTTTGCCGGGGTTGGCCTTGCCGTGAAAGGCCTTGCCTTCCTCCCACCGGGGGAACCAGTATTTTTCGACTTCGGCGGGCTCGTAAGCCCGGGGCAGGGTTTCGTTCTGACTCATGTTTCGGACCTCATTTTCAGGATTTTTTGCCAAAAAGACGTACATCGCCCATAATATAGCACACAAATGCCTGAAATTCCAGAAGAAAAACGATAATTTCCGTCGTGAGGCCCCGAGGGGCTTCCGGAAGTTTTGCGGAGTCTTTTTTCGGGAAAAGAGCTTGACATTTCCGCGTCGGCGGGGTAATGTATGGAAACGGTATTTTCCGGGAGCGCAAAAGGAAATGAAGATCAAGATCCCCGACGGCGTCATTCTGCTGCTGAAGATCCTTTTATTTCTCGGCAGCGGGGCTTTGGCGGCGTACACGGCCCTTTCGATGTTCAGGGCGGGCAACCCGCTTTCGGTGGTCATCAACGGCTTTTTTCTGCTGCCCGTGCTGTATCTCTTCGGCATATCCTCCGGTCTGCTTTTCGCCGGACCCGCCGGGAACGCCCTCACGGACTTCATGCTGTATCCCCGGAAGTTCCTGAAAGTTCCCCCGGTGCCTCTTTCCCGCCAGCAGGGACTGATCGCCGCGGGGAAGCACGAACAGGCCGAGTGCGAACTGCTGGAGCTCCGGGGGGACCACCCCGCTTCGCCCGAGATCGCCCTGATGCTGGCCGAACTTCACGGCGACGTTTTCGGGAACGTCGAGGCGGCGCTGGCCGACTGCGAATACTATTTCAAGTGCCGGAAGTTCCGTTACCACCCCCTCAACCTCGAACTGTGCCTGCGGCGCGCCGACTGGCTCTGCGCCGCGGGGAGAGAGGCGGAGGCGGAACAGTTGCTCGAGGCGGAGTCGAAGCGCTTCTTCTACTCCGTCCCCGACCGGAACGGCCTCGAAAAGCGCCTGTCAGCGCTCCGTTCAGGGGAGGAGGGAGCCGAAAAGTGACACCGCGCCTGAGCGGGAGATCTTCACCTGACGCAAGGTTCCGGGGGAACAGGTTTCGTCGGGTTCGAAGTGGACCACGAAGTTGGTGGAGGTCCTGCCGCTCCAGCGCCCCGGATTTCTGGCGCTGACCCCTTCGAGCAAGACCTCCTGCGTACTGCCGACGAGACCGGAGAGGCGGGCGCCGATCCGCTCCTTCAGGTCGTCGAGGAGGATCTGATTGCGTTCCTCGTTCACCTCTTCGGGAACGGAATCTTCGAGCAGCGCCGACCGCGCCCCCGGCCGGGGCGAGTACTTGAAGATGTAGGCCTGCTCGAAGCCCACCTCGTTCATCAGCTCTCTGGTGAGGGCGAAATCGGAATCCTCCTCGCCGGGGACGCCCACGATCACGTCGGTGGAAAAGGTGATGCCGGGAATGGCTTCGCGGATCTCCGCCACCTTTTCCCGGTAGCTCTGCGCGGTGTACTGGCGGTTCATGGCCTTGAGGATCCGGGCCGATCCCGACTGCAGGGGCAGATGGACGTTGCGGCACACTTTTTCGCAGTTCTTCATGGCCGAAATGAGCCGGGGGTTGAAGTAGCTCACGTAGGGAGAAGTGAAGCGGATCCGGAGCAATCCGGGGATCTCGTTCAGCTCTTCCAGCAGTTCGGCGAAGGGCGAATGATCCGGGGCGGGGGGGCGGACGTCGCCGTTGAGGCCGTAGGCGGCCACGTTCTGCCCCAGCAGCAAAATCTCGCGGACGCCCCGTTCCGTCAAGGCGCGGGCTTCGGTCAGAATGGACTCTTTCGTGCGGCTGATCTCCCGCCCCCGGACGTAGGGGACGATGCAGTAGGAGCAGAAGCGGTTGCAGCCTCGCGTGATGGCGATCTGGCCGTGCCACGAGGGGGACTGATCGTGTCCGCCCATGCTCTCGAGGACTTCGGCCGAAAGTTCCGTCTCGGAACAGCGTCGGCGTTCTTTCATGAGTTCCTGGACGAGGGGCACGAGGCGCTGCATCTGGCCCGTCCCCAGCACGAAATCCAGGTGGGGCAGTTCCCGGAGCAGTTCCTCGCCCAGCCGTTGGGCCATGCACCCAGTGACGCCGATGATGAGGGAGGGCTTTTTGAGCTTGAGTTTCCGGATGTAGCCGATCTTGCCTTTGGCCTTGCGCTCGGCGGCCTCGCGGACGCTGCAGGTGTTGAAGAGGAGCAGGTCGCAATCCTCCTCGCTCCCACGGGTGAACCCCGCCTCTTCGAGGGCGGCCCCGATGGCCTCGGAGTCCCGTTCGTTCATCTGACAGCCGTAAGTCCGGATAAAGTACTTCATAAAGCAACCTCACAGTGACAGCCGGGGCGCGAAAGTCTTCCGCCGGGCCCCGCCGTTCCATAAAATAACATCGGAAGGGCAAAAAATCAACTTTTTTTTGCCGAAAGGCTTGATTTTTTCAAAATCCCGTGATATATTATGAGCACTGTCACGAAGGCAGGACGACGTGCACCCATAGCTCAATTGGATAGAGCGTCTGGCTACGGACCAGAAGGTTTGGGGTTCAAATCCCTATGGGTGTACCATTTGAGATCACAGCCGGGTTTAACCGCCCGGCTGTTTTTTTACCTTCTTTCGGGCGGGGAAGACACTTTCGGAAGCATTGCGGCGGTTCTTGCCGCGCCGCCGCGGAAAAGGCGTCAGGTACCAAGAAGTACCACCTGAAGGGCTGTGCGGCCCGGCCCGTTTTCTCTTTGGCTACCTCCGATACCGGAAAACTGACGGGAAAGCGATGGCGTTTTATTTTATTTCATATGGAAAATCCGAAGGA
>JAFSYV010000021.1 GCA_017443585.1 Lentisphaeria bacterium
GAGGCCCCTCAAACGGGGCCGACGGGCATCAAGAAATCAATAGTACCTTTCTCGAGGCGGGAGTACGGCGAAGCCGCACGGCCTGACGCAGAGCGGGGCCCCCGGACAATGCCCCGACAGCCCGCGAAGCGGGGGAGGCCCCTCAAACGGGGCCGACGGGCATTTTTGGGGGCTCGCCTTCAACGTTTCTTTTTGGAGGCGGGAGCCGACTTGCGCGCGGCGGGGGCCTTGGCCGGAGTCCGCAACGCAGGTTCGGCCTTGAGCACGGGGGCCTTGTCCGTGGTTCCGGGCTGGGTGTAGGCCCAGTCCAGCAGGCGGCGGCAGAAGAAGTCCCGGTCCTTGGCGGTCTTGAAGCCCGTGACGCACCCCATGATCCGCCGGGAGTCCCGCAAGGCACTGAAGGTCAGACAGGTCCCCGCGGCCCGCAGAAATCCGGTCTTGACCCCATCCACCCCCGGATAACGGGGATTGACCAAGTGGTTGGTGTTCACGAAGATGGTCTTGCCGTTCCGGATCGACGCCTGCTTGATGTTGCACCATTCGATCGCCAGCGGATACTGGAAAAGCTGTTCTCCCAGCAGCACCATGTCGGCCGCACTGCCGACGGTGTTGCGCTTCTGCTCGTCGGGCAGCCCGCAGGGACTGTAGAACCGGAGGCTTTTCAGATTCAGTTCGGCGGCCCGCGAGTTCATCTTCGCAACGAAGGCGGGCACACTGCCGCCGAAATACTCCGCAAGAAGCGTGGCGGCGTCGTTGGCGCTCTTCACCGCCGTGGCGATCATCAGCTCCTGCACGGTGAACTTTTCACCCGGAGCCAGATAGAGGACCCCCGTCCGCGGCACGTTCCGAGCGGTCTGGGTCACGGTCACGACCGTGTCGACATCGACGTTCGGACGGCGTTCCATCTCTTCCATGATGAGCAGCATGGTCATCATCTTGGCCATGCTGGCGACGGGCACGGGTTTGAGGGAATTCTTTTCCCAGATGACCCGGCGGGTGTCCATGTCGACGATGATGCCGCTGCGGGCGTCGCTGCTGCCCTTCAGGGCGGCCAGAGGCAGATTGCCGTGGACCGCGGTGGAAAAGTCGAGGGGGGCGCCGAAACGGGGGTTCGAGCTGGGCTTGAAGAAACGGGCCCGCACCTGAACTTTCGGCTTTTCCGCCTGCACCTCGGGAACGGCGACCGGCTTTTCGGGTTCCTTCTTCCCGCCGTTCCCGGACCCGTTCAGCACAAAAACCCGGATCAGGATCACATGAACAATAATGACGATGACCGCAAGGCCGATGAAGACCTTGAGCCGGGTTTTTGCTATCTCGTCCATTCTTTCACTTACCTCATGTTGACTTATTGCAGCTCAGGCTTGCCGAGACGGCCCGCCGCGGCGGCCAGATTGAGCGCGCAGATCAGAGCCTTGACGACAGCCCGGTCGATGTTGGTGTGTTCCCCTGCCCCGTAGACCAGGTCCGAGGATTCCCGGGCGACCCGGAGCCCCACGAAGGCGATGGCCCGGGCATCGGCATCGGTGCCCAGGGTGTGTTCCGCGTAGTCCTCCACCTTGAAGAAGGGCATGGTCCCGGAGCTTTTCAGCGCCCGGACCACGGCGGAAAGGGGGCCGTTCCCCTGACCGGAAAGCTGGTGTTTTTCCTCGCCGATGTACCAGTCGAATGCGGCGCCGGAGCGCTCCCCGGCCGAAGCCCGGTTGTAATTTTCCATCCGGTAAAGGCCGTCGTGGTTGACGAAGTTGTCGTAGAAGATCTCCTTGAGCTTCCTGGAGTCGACCTCGCCGCCGGTGCTGTCCACGTAGTGCTGGACCGCCGCCCCGATGGCGGGATGCATGGACTTCGGCGGGTAGATGCCGAACTCCTTTTCCAGCACGTAGACCACGCCCCCCTTGCCGGACTGGCTGTTGATGCGGATAAGCCGCTCGTACTGCCGTCCCAGATCGGCGGGGTCGATGTGGAGATAGGGCATCTTCCAGCCCTGGTGGAAATAGGCGCTGATCGCCTCGCGCTGCTCGAACCCCTTGCGGATGGCGTCCTGATGGGAGCCGGAAAAGGCGGTGAACACCAGGTCTCCGGCGTAGGGATGGCGGGGATGGACCTCGATGCCGGAGTTGCGCTCCACGGTCCGGACGATCTCGGGCATGTTGCTGAAGTCCAGCCCGGTCTTGATGCCCATGGACTCCAGATTGAGAGCCAGCACCGAAATATCCAGGTTGCCGGTCCGTTCCCCGTGGCCGAAGATGGTCCCCTCGACCCGGTCCGCGCCGGCCAGGATGGCCAGTTCGGTGGCCGCCACGGCGCACCCCTGGTCGTTGTGGGAGTGCAGGCTGATCCGGGTCCGGGCGCAGTCGGGATACTTCCGGCAGAAAAGTTCGATCATGTCCGCGTACTGATTCGGGGGGCGGCGCTCCACCGTGGCGGGCAGATTGAGGATGAAGTTGTCTTTCGAAATGGGCCCCATCTTGGCCCACTCGTCCCGGACGGCGCAGCAGAGCTCCACCACGTAATCCAGGTCGCTGTCGGTGAACTCCTCGGGCGAAAACTCGTAGGCGATCTTCCCCGCAAGATCATTGGCGACGATGGCGTCGCAGACCATCTTGGTGCCGTCCACGGCCATCTGCAGCGCCTTCTGCCGGTCGCCGCCGAAGACGAATCGGTTGTGCAGGTCGCTGGTGGCCACATAGCAGTGGGCGATGGCCTGTTTCACGCCCCGGATGGACTCCAGCGTCTTGTCGATGAGGTGCTTCCGGGCCTGGGTCAGGACCGAGATACGGACATCGTCGGGAATGTGGCCTTCTTCGATCAGCCTGCGCACGAAGTTGAAATCGTCCTCGCTGGCCGAGGGGAAGGAAACCTCGATCTCCTTGAACCCGATCTTCTTGAGCATGTTGAAATACTCGAGCTTCTGGTCCGGATTCATGGGTTCGGGGAGAGCCTGATTGCCGTCCCGCAGGTCCACTGAGGTCCAGACGGGGGGCACGGTGAAAACTCGGTCAGGCCACTGGCGGTTTTCGATGGCCACAGCTTGGGGATAGGTGTATTTGGGATTCATCGGAACATCTTTTCCTGAATAAAACTTTTTGAAATGGAGACAGGGATTCGCACGGCGCTTTCCGGAAGAGTTTCGTCAACCGCGGCCGCATATCGGAGTTCCGGAACCGATGTCCTGTTCGAGACCATCATAAGAATGACGACACGGCCGCGCCGCACAGTCGGAGACTGAGCAGAAGCAATGGCCGCAAAGCCGCAGTTGTTCCATTCGGTTTCATATCTTGAGAATATACCACCGATTCGCCGAAATATCAAGCTCTTTTGGAAAAATTTGCCGTTTTTTTCGGCTTCCGGCGGCAGATACGGGGAAGCCGAAGCGGAGCTTCCCGGAAAAAATTTGAAGTTTTTTGCGTTTTCCCCTTGCATTTTCGCCGAAGTGGTGGTATGTTCCACACCTGAAGATACATACCATGTATATGGAGGGCTTTTTTATGGAACGCAGAGAATTTCTCAAGGCTTGCCTGACCATGGGGGCGCTGGGGGCCGTTTCCAGGCTCAGTCCGGCTTTCGCCGGCATGGAACTGCCCAAAAAGAACCGGACCTCCGGAACGGCGAAGAGCGTCATCGAGATCTGGATCTGGGGCGGCCCCTGCCAGCTCGAAGCCTTCGACCCCAAGCCGGAGGCGAGCTACGACTACAACGGCGGCCACAAGGCCATCCCCACCAACGTTGAAGGGATCCAGATCAGCGAATACATGCCCGAACTGGCCAAGATCGCCGACAAGTATTCGATCATCCGGAGCATGACCCACCCCCACCGGGGCCATGAATCCGCTACCTATCTGATGCAGACGGGACGCATGCCCGGAGGCGGCATCACCTATCCGGCCATCGGCGCCATGCTGGCCATGCTCAACAAGGGGAACGTCCGTCACAATCTGCCGCCCTACGTGGCGCTGACCACCAACAAGGGGCGTTTTTCCGAATGCGGGTTCCTTGGCGACCGGTACGCGCCATTTTCCACCGGCGGCCGTCCCGAAGCGGGCCGGTTCGAGGTGGACAGCTACAGCCCCGCGGGCGGAGCCACCCGTGCAGACATGGAACGGCGCTTTGCGCTGCTGAACCAGCTGGACACCTTCGCCGCCGAGGGGAAAGGCGCTCCCGTGGTCGAGCAGTTCGGCAAGGCCGGGGATGAGGCGAGGACGATCCTTTTCGGCAAGGCGGCGGAGATCTTCAATCTGGCCCTCGAACCCAAGGAGGTCCGGGACCGCTACGGCATGACCCGTTTCGGTCAGTCCTGCCTCTGCGCCCGGCGGCTGGTGGAGGCGGGCGTTCCTTACGTGACCATCAACGCCTCGGGCTGGGACACCCACAAGAAGCACTTCGAATCCCTGAACCGGATCGCTCCCGAAATGGACCGGGCGGTGGCGGCGCTGATCGCGGATCTTTCGGAGCGCAAGCTGCTGGACCAGACCATCGTCTGGTGGACGGGCGAGTTCGGCCGGACGCCTAAGGTCGACTGGCATGCTCCCTGGCAGGGTGGGCGGAACCACCACAGCAACTGCTTCTGCGCCATGGTGGCGGGGGGCGGATTTGCCGGCGGCAAGGTGGTGGGTACTTCGGACGCCACCACCGACAACGTGGCCACGCGTCCGGTGAGTCCCGCGGATCTGCTGGGCAGCATCTACGAGCTGTGCGGGGTCAATCCCGGCCTGCCCTTCCCGCCCAATCCCATCGGGTTGAAGTCTCCTATTCTGGAGTCCAAAGCCGAGACGCGGCTCCGGGAAATCTACCTCTGAGAGATTTTTTTCAAGTTTTTTCGATACGGGGGCTTGAAAAGAGGGTTTTCTGCGTGTATATTATGGAACAGTCGTCGGAGTTCTGCTTCGGGAGACTTGCGCGTAGTCCTGTGGTGTAATGGTAGCACAAGTGATTCTGGTTCACTTTGTCGAGGTTCGAATCCTTGCAGGACTACCATTTTTTTGCCCGTGAAAACCGGTCAAAAATCATTGTAACCCGCTGCCCCTCAACAAAATTCACCCATTCGCCTGCAAATGAACTCTGCCCGAACATCTTCCGCTGAAACTCCCTCTGAAAGCCTCTTTTTCCTGCGATAAGCTGAAGTTTAAGCGGAAGTAAATATACCCCCAAACACCCTCATTTGCAAGCTCATTCATAACCCCTTGTGATACCATTACACCACAGTACTACACGCCGCGCCATTGTACCCGTGCGATTATTGGAAGGGGGAGAGGAGGAGAGAAGAGGCCGGACGTTGTTTCCGCCAAGTCCCGTACGGGGGCGGAAACCAACATCCGCCTGCAACGCTTGTTTGGGAATACGGGCATTTCGATGGTGATTCCGGCTGCGGTCATCACTCACCTGGGGATGCCGGTTCGTTCTTCCCCTCCGCCTCCATCCTTTCTCATGCCCGAAGAACAAAGCCCCCCCTCCCCCGCTTCCCCCGAATGAGGATGGGAAGCGGGAGAGAGACGGAAGAAAACCGGATGGGAGGAGGCCAGTTCCTGAAAAATTCCTCAAAAAAAGCTTCTGGCCTTTCCTTTTTAAGACAAGTTGCAACACCGCGACCGGGAAGCCGGGGACAAGGCCGCATCCGGGCGGTCGGACAACATACGTCGGCGCGGATGCGGTTCGATTTACCTTTTCTTCCCAAGCTGTTCTACAGTCATGGTCCGGAGCCTCTCTGCCGTGATTTCTCCCAGACAGGCCTCTCCCCGCAGCGCCCTGTTGAACTCGTCCAGCAGGAAGGGGAGAAAATCTTTTCTTCCCGGATAACCCGCATTATGAGGCGTCATGACCACATTGGGCATGTCGTACAGCGGGGAGGTCTCGGGCAAGGGCTCTTCGTAGAAGACGTCGAGATAGGCGTGGAGCCTGCGCGCGGCAAGCTCACGGCAGAGCGCCTCCTCGTCGATGAGTCCGGCCCGACCGCCGTTGATGACGCCTGCGCCGTCCTTCAGCATGGCGAGTTCCTTTGCCCCGATGCCGTGCCAGGTTTCCGGCGTAACGCCCACCAGACAGTGGACCATGTCGGCCTTTTCGAAAAGCTCATCGAAAGGCGCCTTTTGGGCGCCGTACGCTTCTATTTCCGCAGGTGCTGCATGTTTGGAGGCCACAAGGATCTTGCCGATGTTCAGGGGCTTGAGCATACTCAACAGACGGCGGGAAATATCGCCGAAGCCCCAGATTCCCACGACGCTTTCACGCAGATTTCCCATGGAAAAACGACGTTCCCGCCAGTTCATCGCTTGCCCCCGCCCGACCGAGGCGCTCCCGAAAAAATTACGGCTGTGGAGCAATGTCATCAGGAGCGACCATTCGGCCACGGCGGCGGCCATCACGCTGTTGGCGGAAAAAATCCTGCCGCCGTGATCGAAGAAATCGGGTGAGGCGACCCCCGCCGCGGAACCCGCGCAGTGGCCCAGAAATTTCAGGTCGGGAAACTTTTCGAAGGCCGCCGCGGTGAACCGGGGAGACCCCCAGCTCGTCACGACGGCGCCGACCCGGGGATCTTTCGGCAGGTCTTCGAGCCGGAGCTTTTCCCGGTAAAAGAACTCAAGCTCGAAATCATACTCCCGGAGTTTGCGTTCCACCGTGTCGCTCCAGAATTCATCACGGAATCCGGCCAGCGCCGAAGCAACCAGGATCTTAAGCATCGTCACTCTTTCCAAACAGCCACATTGCCCTGAACATCGGCGGTAACGAGCTTTTCCCCGAGGCATTTCACATCGGTGAAGGCTCCGTCGATACGTTTGATGATCCTTTCTCCGGCGATCTCGAAAAGACCGCCGCTGCAGGCGGCGAAGATCCGGCCCTGCGCGGAAATCGCCACTGCGCGGACTTCGGAGTCGATGCTGACCTTGGCGCTCACGATGGGAGGCGAATCGGGATCCCGCCAGTCATAGACGCTCACGACCCCGTCGTCGAAGGCCACCGCCCCCAGCCAGCGGGAGCCGCCCACGGCCCGGATGTCGCCCGCGGCGGCGGGATTGGAAAATTTGAGCATCCAGGCATACTTTCTGGCCGCGGCGTTATAGACGAACATGTAGATCCGGGAGATCCCCGCGGCGTGTCTGGTCCGGTCCCCGAAGGGCAGAGCCCCGAAGAAGAAGAATCTGGGGCCCCAGACGCCGTAGGAAATATTCCACCAGATGGGCAGGGAGGTCTGGACCATGTCGTAAATTTGCGGCCAGGTGGTGCCGGGAAGCGCCGCACTTTCCTTGGGTTCTCCGAAGTAGTGGATGAGATAGCAGTTCGAAAGCCCCAGCATCTCTTCCTTGCCGTCGCCGTCGAAGTCGATCCCCCGGGGGAGCAGGAAGTTGATATTGTAGGTGCCAGCGGCCCGGATCCCGGCCATTTTGCCGTCTGGCGTGTGGAATCCCGTCTGACCGTATCTGCCGACGACGAGGGAACGGCCCTTCCGCCAGGAGCCGACAGCGTAGGAGGAAGGAAATCCCCCCGCGGGATGACGGGTGTTGCTTCTGCCCCACTTCTTGTGGAAGTCGGCCATGGCCGCGATGCTGTCGATCATGAGCAGCTGTCGACCGTTCCGGTCATAGAAACGAATCTTGCCGTCGGGTTCGGCGGCGGCAACGCTGTTGGCAGCCGGGAAGTCCACGATCTTGATGTCCAGAGGGGCCAGTTGCTGTTCCTTCACGAACAGGGGCTTCCCGGCGGCATCGAAGGCCCCGAAGACGGTGTTGTCCCAGTGGTAGCCGCGGGGATAGCGCTTGATCACCTCATTGGAAACCAAAATGAAAGGCTCCGTTTCGAGGATCTTCACCGGGCGCAGAGGCATTTTCCGGTCGCTCAGGCGGAACTGGGGCCGGAAGGGCGCAGGAAATCTGAAAAAACGCCCCTTGAGCTTGGGAAGACGGATGTCGGTGAACCATTTGTCCCGCAGCTGGATGTTGCCGTAGTTGTGGGTCCAGATACCCGGATGCCATTGGGGATCCTTCAGTTCGAATCTCTGATATTTCTTGCCGTCGACGGAGTATTCGAGCCAGGGCGGCATGGGAACGAGGGGGGTGAGCCCGCGCATATATTCCACTTCGGCGACCCGCCCGAGGTCGATATCGTTGTTCTGGGTCCAATGGGTGTTGAACACCTCGGAGGCCGCAAAAATATTCTTCGTCCACAGCTGCTTGAAAGTCTTTTTTTCTTCTACGCTGCCCGTTTCCCCGCCAACTTTCCCGGCGGCGGGTATCTTCAGGGAAGCAAGATAGTTCCGGCAGAGTTCCATGGCCCGCTTGTTTTCATCGGCGGGGACTTTTCTGTATCCGGCCTTGTTCCGGTAGCAGTTGGCGGTGGGGAAGAACCAGGCGACATCGGTCTCTTTGGGGGCGATCTTCACGATGGAACCGCCGATCTTGATCTCTTTCACGTTGACGCCGATGATCCGGTCGGCGGCGATTTCCAGGAACCCCGAGGGCGTGATGAACACTTCGGCCGTGACTTTGCCCTTGTCGGAAAAGAGCAGACGGCCGCCGCCGCAGTCGTGGATGCGCGTCTCCTTTCCGGCCTGCAGCAGCGCGGCGGCGGAAACGGTCTGGTTCCGGGCGAGTTTTCCGTGGAACGCGAAGAGCGAGAGAAGCTTTTCGCTCTCTTTCCGGAGATAGGCCGCCGTGTTGGTTTTGAGCTTGAACCCCGGGCCAGAAAGATTGATGGCGAAACGCAGACCGTTCCGGGTGAAGAGGGTGTCTTCGGTGTTGGGCAGGATCTTGCCAAGGGGCCGCCATATCACGGAAATGTCGTACAGATCCTCCTTTTCGGCGGTGACGGTATCGTAGACCACGTACTGATCGACGCCGTGCGAGAGCACCGTCCGGCGCCACCGGGCGCCGTTGAAGTCCCTGAAGATGAGGGAGACCGCCTGACGGCCCCCAAGATCGAACCGCCAGTCGAGGAACCCGGCCCGGGGACGTTCGTCAACGGCCTTGTCGCTCTGCCCGGCCCGGGTGATCTGGA
Source organism: Lentisphaeria bacterium (assembly GCA_017443585.1). GTDB lineage: Bacteria > Verrucomicrobiota > Lentisphaeria > Victivallales > Victivallaceae > UBA1784. The sequence continues at coordinate 8,983 of JAFSYV010000021.1, forward strand.
CCGTGTTCTGTTCGAAAGGCAGCGCGGAGTCGTAGTTGTAAACGGCGTTCCAGGTGGAACTGAGAAAATTCCTGCGGCGGAACGAAAGATAGGTGATCTCGCCTGCGCCCGCGCGCACCACCTCGTTGGAACCGGAAATGCCCAAGATATTGAAATCGTCGTTCCAGCCGTTGCGCAGGATCGCCGCCACCAGCGGGAGCTTCTTTTGCAGTTCGGGATACTTTTTCCGGAGCGCCGAAACATAGGTCGTCCGGTTGATGTCGTAAAGGCTGTAAGGCATCAGTTGCACGGTGAAATCCCGCCGGGGCAGGACCGGCTTCAAATCGTTGTTGTAGGCGCTGATCCCGCAGGGATAGCGGTCGATGAACATCCTTCTGCCCCACTTGGAGCCGAGCCCCTTTTCCTCGTAATACTTGAAGACCGGATCCCGGTAGTAGCTGCCCAGCACGGCGGCGGGCATCCGGTGGCTTTTGTAAGTGCCGAAGAGCACGCTGTCCCGCTCGGAATTGGCGAAAAGCTGAAGATTGGCCCACTTGACGGCCTGCTTGCTGCGGAAAATGTCGAACTGATTGAAATTGAAGGCGTAACGGTAGACGGAATTGGCCAGTTCCACGTAGTTGTCCCCGCCTTCGAAGTCCCCGTCGGGCCGGGTCCGGTTGCGGGCAATGTGATCCACGGCGCTCAAGGCCTCCTGCCGCGTGAAGGTGACGAGCATGGAAAAGTCGCTGTTCAGAACATAGTTGCGCAGCAGATAGTCCCCCGCCTTGAGCCGGCACCAGAGAGGCGAGGTCACGTGACGGGAGATCAGCCGCAGCCGGGTGTAGGGCGGCGTCAGATACCGGGCCCAGTACATGTCCACGCCCACCTGAAGCTCCACGTAGTTGCCGAAGAGGAGCTTTTCCATCTCCTTCTTTTCGGCGGCGGAATAGATGCCGCAGTCGCGGACGACCTCCCAGGTCACGAACAGCCACTCCATGATGTAGTGGTGCGTGTAAGCCTTTTCTCTGACCACGGGCTCGAAAAACTTCCGCGCCTGTTCGGCGTAGAACTTTTTCCCGGTCCAGTAGTACATCAGCGCATGATGATACCAGCGGCGCACGGCGTCATATCCGGGAGAAGTCCCGGGGAAATCCCCGTTGGGGAATTTGTCCTTCCAGTCGGCCATGTCCTCCGCGACCCGTTGGGCGCACTCCCCGTCGAGCTCCACCTCGCAGAGCCGGGGGATCGTCGTCGAAGAACATTTGGACAGGAACTTTTCCACGCCCCGGGTCACGCCTTCGAAGGTGGTGCCGCCGATGACTATGTGATTTTTCCCGTTGCCGAGCACGTTGACCGCGGTACGGACCTCATACCCCCTGCCGCCGGGGAAAAGGGCGTCCGAAACGGCCAGTTTCCGGGTGTAGGCGGGCCAGAAGGCCCGGTTGTTGTTCATGTTGCCCAGAATGATGAGGGCACGTCCGGCGTATTCGGGCTTCAGCATGGGAGCGTCCTTGACGCAGGCCGCCTTGTCGTCGATGACGGGAAGCCCCCCCAGTTTGGCGCCGATCTTTTCGGCCAGCGCCTTGTATCCGGCCTTCGTCGCCGGGTCGGAAGGGATGATGACGGCGGATCCCTTCTCCAGCTTCGTTTCCACGGAATAGGGTTTGAGCACGGGAGTGACGTTGACGTCGATTTCCCGGAACTGGAAATTTTCCACCAGGGTATTGCCCTTTCGGCCCTGGGGAAGGATCACCATTTCCGCCGAAATGGGGGCGCCCGTCTTGCTGTAGAGCAGCCCCGCAAGCTGCTGCTTCCGGCCCGGGGCGCAATAGCAGATCTTCTTGATGCCGTTGGTCATGGGCTTGAAGGTGAAGTAGACCTCGTGGGGCGAAGTCACTTCCACGGCAAAGAGGTAATACTTCCCCGCGGGGACCTTCAGGGTCGTGCCGTAAGTGCCGAATCCGGTGATGTTGCGGAACGCCTTGTCCGCGGCGGTGTTGCCCCGGATGCGTTTCCACTCCATGCCGCCGAGGGCTGCGCAGAGCAGCAGGGAAAAGAGGAGGAGGACAGTCTTTTTCATTTGTAAGCCACCTTCATTTTGTCCAGATAAGCCATAGCGCCGGGCGTCAGCCGTCCCCATTCGGGGAGCAGATCGCTCCGGACCGTCGCGAGAAAGATGTCGCTTCCGGCTTCCATATCCCGGAAGTTTTCCTGACCGCCGTACTCATGCTGGGAGTAGTAGGCCGTCAGCATGCGCCGGTCGTCCAGTCGGACGCTTTCGGAATAGGCGCAGTCGAAACCCGAGGGGAAATCCGCATACTCGATGAAAAGTTTTATTTCGGGCACGTACACATAGGTCCGGAACCGGGTCTCGGTCCGGTTCGTGAAGCTGGTCCCCAGCCGGGGTGAGGCCCCCCGGAACCTGCCGGAAAGGAATCTCCGGCCGTTGATCTCGCAGGCCATGGGCCCCTGAAGCCCCACCTGGAAATCTTCCTCATCGCTCCAGTGCGTGAAGTCGCCTTCCGTGTGCTTCATTCGCAAGGTGCCCCGTTCGTTGCGGATGAAGGCGTGCAGCTTTTCGCCGTCGAAAAGCAGCGAAGTCTCGTTCCCGGCGGGCAGTTCGGAGATCCGGGAGACGAATTTCCAGACGAACCCGTCGTCGGAACTCAAGAGGTCCACCTCCATCCGGGTCCCCTGATAGTTTTTGAAGGCGCGGTAGGCGGCAACGTAAAGCAGATCCCCGATCACCACGGGATGCCAGAAGCGCATGGCGAAAGCAGGGGTGATCTCTTTGGGAGCGCTCCAGTCGGTCCCGTTTTCGGAAACGGAAACATACTGTCTCGATTCGTGCATCCAGACCGGGTGTTCGATGTCCCGGGGGTAGGCGCCGCCGAACATGAAAAGCCGTCCCTTGTACTCGGCCATGAAGCCTTCATAGTAGTTTTTGTCGGTGAATGTCGTCCGCAGATCCTCCCAGCTTTCTCCGTCGTCGAAGGAGCGTTTGAGCCGGATCTCGCCGTCATTCATGGCGTGCCCTGAGGAGCGGCGCCAGGAAAGGTAAAGAGCCCCCTTGAAGCGGGTCAGCCCCGGAAAAGCGTTGTGACTGCCGTCTGCGACCACCCGGCGCAGTTTTTCGATCTTCGCATCCATGGGAAAAGTCTCCTCTTTCCCGAAGATGTCACTTGACCTCCGGGACCCACGTGTACCCGGGACCGACATGGATGTTGGGAGTGTTGAACCAGCCGCTGTTGACCCGGGACTGGGCGTATTCGGACCCCCAGGAAAACCTTGCAAGTCCCCCTTTGTCCAGGTAGATCATTTTGCCGTGGCCGTCGGTGAAGAGAACGTTGTAGCCCAGATTTTCGGGAGAATGGGCAGGCTTGTAGTAGTAGCCGACGCCGTTTTTCGCAACCCACTGCATGGTGTCGGCGCCGTCTTCGTAGGCCATGATGCATTTGCCCGGAGCCGCCACTTTGTTGGTCTTTTTTCCGGTGAGTCCGAGATACGGAGGCGTTCTGGAAACGCCGCCCCGAGCGATGTCGGTGTTGTTGCCGCAGCTGTTCATGGGATAGTTGTTCCCGTAATAGACCCGCATCAGACCGTTGGCGATACGCCATGCTCCGAAACCGGGATTGTCCGCCGGACAGAAGAAGAGCTTGAATCCCCCGCGGGCGAGGATCGCCTTGGTCCCCGCATCGACATGGCTCTGATACCTGTCGTACCCCAGATAAGGATTGAGCTGGCCGTAATCAAGGCCGTTGGCGGTCTTGTATCCGCAGACCTGATACCCGAAACTGACGGCGGTCGTCTTGCCGGCGGCGGGCGTCGGATAGAAATCGGTGTTGTCGCCCGTGTAGGCCTGATAGGCAAAGGACTGCTGTTTGAGGTTGTTGAGGCAGGTGGAGGCCCGCGCCCGATCCCGCGCCTTGTTCAGAGCGGGCAGCAGCATGGCGGCCAATATGGCGATGATGGCGATGACCACTAAGAGTTCGATCAGAGTGAAAAAAGAGTCCCGCCGTCTTTCCCCAGAACGTTTTCTCATGATACGCATTCTCCCTGATTTGCGGCTCGGAGCCGCCTGTTTTGCCGCGGCCGATGCCGCAGAGTGCTTTTTCTGTTGTCGGCTATATTATACGCAAAAAAGCGGCGGATGTCAAGTGTTTCCTGTCATCCGGGGCCATTTTTAGCCAAAAAAATGAGCCGCAATGAGCCAATCCGTTATTTCCGGAACGGCTCTTCGCAGGCCGGGACGGGGTAAAGATCGTCCCGCCGTTCCCTGACGTAGAGGCTCCGTCCTTCCCCCCGGGAGGCGACAGAAAGGTGCCGTGTCCTGATCCGGCGCGAAAGGTTCAGATCGGCCGCGGCGTAACCGCCGTTTTCCGAAGTCGAAGCGACGAGAGTCCCCTGATTGTTGAAGATGCGGGCGGTAAGCAGACCGTCGTAGGAGGGGCAGAAGGGTGAGAACGCGGCGGCCATGCCCTGTTCGGAAGCCCGGCCGCCCCAGATGCACTCCCGGTGTTCCGGGATCCCGTCCCCGGCGATTGGGACCAGCATCAGTTCACATCCGTTGAGCCGGAGCATGCGGGCATTTTCCCCGAACCAGTTGTCCCAGCAGATGGAAAAGCCCACCTTGCCGAAGTCCAGATCGAAGACCGGGTGGGTGTTCCCGGGGATGATCCCGTCGGCGCTTTCGCCCCAGGTGAGATTGACCTTGTGATAAACGCCGACGACGGTGCCGTCACGTCCCAGCAGAGCGGCGGAGTTGTGCCGCACGCCGTCGCAGATTGACCGAATCCCCGCGGCGATATGGCAGTTGAGCCGTTTCGCCCAGTCGCTCAGAAAGTTCGTGGTGGGGCCGGGGATCGTTTCCAGCTGTTCCGTGATGGGCAACCCGAGCCCGATGACGGGCATGATCTCGGTGAAAAGGATGAGGTCGGGTTTTTCCACTTCGCGCCCGATGCGTTCGAGAAGACGTCCCGCCCGCTCAAGACGCTGGGCCGGTGTTTTTTCTTCCGGAACGTAGCTGAGGCAGGTGGTGACGATCCGGGCGATCCGGTCGGGCCGGGGGCGGAACGGCGTCACGGAAACGTTGAAGAAGCACACCCGGCCTTCGGCCCACTTGAAATGAGGTTTGAGCACGATGGTCCGGACATCCTCGTCCCGTTCGTATTCTCCGTAAAAGGAAAGGGTGCCGTCTGGATTTTCCACCGGTTCGAGATAGTCTTCGCTGAAAAATTTGCCGCTGCCCTGCCGGAAACAGGCGAGGACACCCGCCTTGTTGCCCAGTGCGGCGGGCGCATCGCTGTCGACCCGGATGGCGCACCCTGGCCCGTCGGGGAAGGGGATCTCGCCTTCCCACATGCCGAAGGCCCGCCAGTCCTTCAGTTCGATGCAGAGTTTTTCCCCTTCGCGGGCGAAGACGGGAGCGACTTTGACTTCGGGAGCGTAAGATTTCCAGTCCATAACAGAATATCCTCCAAATATATACGGACTCATTCGGGATAGTTGACGAACCACCCGGTCAAAAATATCTTCTTGGCGGCGAGCGCGGGGTTGTTTATCCGCGCCAGACACTCGTTGAAGGCGGCGATCCCCACCTGTTCCCAATCTACGGCCACGGTCGGGAAGCGGGAAAAATTGGGCAGCAGGAGCTGTTTCCCGTCCACGCCCATGATCACGTGGTCGGCGGTCAGATCTCGTCCCGTGCGTTCACGGTAGCGGAGACAGGCGGAGTGGGCCCAGTTGTCCGAGGTGAAAAAGTACCCCGTGTCGGGGGCGTAGCTCCGCACTTCGGCCACAGGTTTGGAACAGCGGATCCCCTGTTCCGCCGCCAGCATGGCGAAGATCTTGCCCCTGAGGACGAAGGCATTGTTCATGGAGGAAAGGATCTTCACCCTGCGGAGTCCCCGATCGAGGAAGTAGCGCACGGCGATCTTGGCCGAAAGATACGGGTCCAGATCCACCACGGAAACCTGTCCGTCGAAGGAATTTTCCATCATAACGCCCACCGCGGGGACGGAAAATTCGAGCCGGGGGAACAGGGCGTCATATTGTCCGAGCAGGATGACCCCGGAAAAGTGTGAGGTCAGTTCCCGCAGGGATCCCGCATCGCGGAGTTCCGGCTTCGGGGGGATGACTTCGATGTTGACGGACTCCTTTTTGGCGGCGGAAATGATCCCGTTGAGGGCGGAAACATACAATCCGGAAGGGGCGATGCTCCGTTCGCCGCGGCAGACCGCGATGGTGCGGCCGCCGTTTTCCGCGCCGCTTTTCGCCGCCGGGGTGAAGTAAGTTCCCCTTCCGGTTTCCCGGCTGATGTCGGGATATCTTTCGTAAAGCCAGCCCATTCCACGCCGGGCGGTCCCATAGGAGACCTGAAATTTTCGCATCAGGGCGCGCAGCGAGGGCATCCGCTGACCGGCGGTGTAGGCTCCGGCCAGCAGCTGGTCCTCAAGATAGTTGATCATGGCAAACGCCTTGTCGGGCTTTCTCATGGCTTTCCCCCTGTTGCGGGTATACTATGCCACGGGATAGGATATTTTTCAAGTACCTTTCCGATTGACGGGCCGCATTTGTCCGTAAAAATGAGCCGAAGTGATTCTTTTTTGTCAGCATATCCTCATGGGCGGTACCATCAACAACCTCGCAATGAAGACATAGCTCCAAGATGTCGGAAGAGCAGCTGTCCGTACGGTTATTGGAAGGAAGAGGAAGAGGCCGGACGTTGTTCCCGCAAATCCCGTACGGGGGCGGAAACCAACATCCGCCTGCAACGCTTGTTTGGGAATACGGGCATTTCGATGGTGATTCCGGCTGCGGTCATCACTCACCTGGGGATGCCGATTCGTTCTTCCCCTCCGCCTCCATCCTTTCTCATGCCCGATAAATGCCCCCCCTTACGTCATTCCCATCAGAATGAGAAAAGGGCTGCCGCAAAACGGTGAGGTTTGGCGACAGCCCCTTTTCCCCCGGGATCAGTCGATATAGACCACGGGCTTGATCAGATCGGGAGATTTGGAGCGCATGATGAGCAGAGCCTCTTCCATGTGTTCGAAGCCGATGTACTTGTGGGTAAGCATCAGACCGGGATCGATCCTGCCCGCGGTAATCATGGCGGCCAGCTTTTCGCTGCGGAGCCTGCCTCCGGGCATCAGACCGCAGCGGATGCTCTTGTGACTCATGCCACATCCCCAGGCGAGACGGGGAATTTTGATGAAGTCGCCGCTGCCCAGGTAATTGACGGCACCGATGATGCCCCCCGGTTTCAGCATCCGGACTGCCTGTTCGAAAGTGTCCACGGTGCCGCCGGCAATGCAGACCTTGTCCACGCCCCGGCCGGAGGTCAGCTGGAGGATCTGGTCGGCGATGTCGCCTTCCCGGTAGCTGACGAATTCGGTGGCGCCGTAAGCGGCCGCGACTTCCCGGCATTTGGGCCGGGTGCCTACGCAGATGATCCGTGCGGCCCCCCGCAGGGCGCATCCAGCCGTGGCCATGAGCCCCACCGGGCCGATACCGATGACGGCAACATCGTCGCCGAATTGGATGTCCGCCAATTCGGCGGCGTGAAATCCCGTGGGCATCATGTCGCAAACCATGACGCCGACGCCGGGATCCATGCCGTCGGGAAGCAACGCCAGATTGGCGTCCGCCTCGTTGACGTGGAAATATTCACCGAAAACACCGTCCTTGAAGTTGGAAAACTTCCATCCGGCCAGCATACCCGTGGAGTGCATGGGATAGCCCCGTTGGGCATTGATGTCGCCCCAGTCCGGAGTGATGGCCGAAACGATGACCCGGTCGCCGGGTTTGAAATCCCTGACCAAAGCGCCTACCTCGTCAACGACACCGCAGGCCTCGTGCCCGAGGATCATGTCGGTGCGTTCGCCGAGAGCGCCTTCCCAGACGGTGTGCACATCCGAAGTACAGGGGGCGACGGCAATGGGGCGGACGATGGCATCCAACGGTCCGCAGGCGGGACGTTCCTTTTCGATCCATCCGGTCTTCCCGATGCCGAGCATTGCAAAGCCTTTCATTTTTCTCTCCTTCTTATTAGGTGTGGATGAAGCGGAGGCAACACTCGTAATATATCACGGATCCGGCAAAAGTCAAGGTTGATGCCCCCCTTTTTTTCTTGGATCACGAGCACCCGGAATGGACTTCATCCGAAGTTTTGTATCCGCGGGCGTTATTGAAGTTCACCGAAACGGAACCGCGGGACGGGCACTTCGATGGTGATTCCGGCTACGGTCATCACTCACCTAGGGATGCAGGTTCGTTCTTCCCCGCCACCTTCATCGTTTCTCATGCCCGATGCGCCCCTCCCCTCCCCTTCCCGCTTCCCCTGAACGATGATGGAGAGCGGGAGAGGGGAGGACCCCTTGGGGAGTTCAGTCCCGTGGATAATACCGGGGAAAGGTTTGCTCCAGGAACGCAAGTACCATCCGATCCGCAATGATGTCCCCGTACCTGATGGGGCGGTCAATGGTCAGGTCTGCGAGCTTTCGAACCCGTGACAATGCCGTATAGAGCTGCCCGGAGGCAAAGCAATCGTAGTCCCCAAGGTGGAGATGAACTTTACAGTCGAGCGTTTTACCCTGGGCCTTGTGGATCGACATCGCCCACGCCGGGAGGATGGGAAACTGCTTGAAGGAACCGATGATCCTGCTTTCAATGCAGACGTTTTCTTCTTCGTCTTTTCCAAGGGCGTACTCGACATTGTCCCAGACCGATTTATGGACGGTGACGGAACGGTCGTCATTCATTTTCAACCGAATTTCCTCACGGGTCCGGTCATAGTCCGTGATGGTTCCGATTTCCCCGTTGACGTACTCATACTGGCTGCCGTTCGCGTTATGCTGGCGGCGGCCGTTGCAGATCACCATCACCTTTGCCCCCGGTTTCAGAATCAGGGTCCTCGGTGTCGGGAGTTCAAAATTGGGGAAGACACCATCCACGTTCCCGCAGCAGACGAAACTGGCGGCCTTAATTTTCTGCATCTCGTTCGCATTGATCCGTTCTGCATCGAGTTTCCGGCAGCAGAGGGTTATCTCGTCGTCGGGGAACTCGGAGACAGGAATCTTGGCGGCCTTCAAGAGATCCATGCCCCCGTTCCCCACGGTTCGGATCGCCCGTAACAGCTGGATGTACGCCGGATCCACTTGGCGATGGATTTCGGTAAGGTAGCATGGAACGAATTCCGCACGGACCCAGGCTTGAGTATTGAAAGCGTAGACACCTCCCAAGGCGGCGCACAGACCGGCTTCTATGACGGGATCAGGAACGACCGGAGGCAGTTGAAGGAAGTCCCCCACGACGACGATCTGCTTGCCGCCGAAAGGCTTGTCGGGATTGCCGCCGTTGAATCGCAAAGACATCTCCATGGCCCTGAATATATCCGCCCGCACCATGGAAATCTCATCGACAATGACGCAGTCGACATGGTCTAACAGGTCTGCCATCCGTCGCGGGCGGGGGATGTCGTCGGGCCGGATCAGAATTTTGTCGATGGGAAACTTGAAGAAGCTGTGTATGGTCATGGCATCGGGCAGATTCAAAGCGGCAAATCCGGTCGGGGCGAGACAGACGGCGTTTTTGTCGGTCCGTTCCAAAAATGCGCGAATGACCTGACTCTTTCCCGTGCCGCCTTCTCCACTGAGAAATACGTTGTGTCCCGCCAGCAGAATGTTCAGGACGTCGTTCTGCTCCGCATCGAGTTCATACTTCATGGTCACGCCTCCGGTCAAGTTTGCTGGCGCCGAAGCAGCGGACATGCGGGGTGTCCGGCTTGGTGTTGACTTTGGCAAAATACGAGTAGTGCCGCAAGACGTGATGAAGCATCTCGAAGTTCCCTCGATGAAGCATGTATCCGTGTTTCATGACCATATCGCCGTATGCCCCTGCCGAAACATGGATCAGACCGATACCTGTGCCGATGTAGCCGTGGAAGCATGCGAGGGCACGTCTCCACATTTCAGTCACTTCAACGGGGGGAATGGCAAAATAGCGCATCAAGTTCCCGTTCAGAATCAAGACCAGGTGGTAATGGGGATTGAGGGAATATTTTTTCTCCATGACCCAGACGTAGTGAAGAAGCTTTTTCTCTTTGGAATTTATGGACTTGCGGTAGATTTCGATAAAGTAGTTGAAGCAGGGGTTGGAGCGGTAATGCCTTCCCGGTTCTCTCGGCTCCTCCCTGTGAGTCGAGATTTCAGCCCGTACCGATTCCGGATATCGAATTACGAGCGGGACGGTCAGGATGTTGGAGTTGTGCGTCAGACCGTCCTCTATGCGCTGAGTGATGGCGTCGAGGATGTCAGTTCTGTACCCGGCATTGATTCCATCGTACTCAAGAAGGCTGTAACTGTCGGGATCGGTGGGCATGATGATTTTCGGATTGCTCATATTGTTTCCTTTCTTTCTTCGTGGCTCAGAAGATTATGGCAGTAAAGTGAAAAAATATGAAAACGCGGGAATCAACCACATGCATGGCCGGTTCCCGCGTTGATTCCGGTGCTCTCAATAGCCCGTATATAGAAGTATTATTAGTACCTCATCCTCCTCATTATTCCGGAAGAGCCCTGTTGCCTAAGACAACACCATCTCCCCCCTTCAAATATACGGATATACGGATATTTTTGACTTTTGGGATTTGTTTTTACTCGATTTCAAAGGTCTTGAAAGCGCACTCCAGATAACCTCTGCAGTGCTTCCTGCTCCCGTCTTTTCGATCGCAGTTGGTCGAATAACGGCAGCGGGGAAGAAGTGCCAGCATATATTTGCGAATGTCCCTGGAGATCTTCTTCTCGCTGTCAGGGTACGTTTTCCATTTTTTGAAAATGGCGAACTCAAAAAATTGCTGGACCATTTCTTCCGATGTCAGATAGCCTTTCCCGGGAGTATGATAAACACATTCCCGGATGAAGGTTTGCGCTTGTCCCTTAAGCTGGACTGTTTTTATTAAACGATTGGTGTAAACCGCCTTATCTTAATATACCCCTTTTTTCCTGAATTGCAAGTGCCGAAATAGACTTCATCCGGAGTTTTGTATCCGAGCGCCGTATGAAGCC
>JAFSYV010000231.1 GCA_017443585.1 Lentisphaeria bacterium
AGTCGAGGTAGATGTTGGTGAACATCCACGCCATTTCGAAGGCCTCGAGTGTCCAGGGATAGGCGGGGTGGGCGAGGATGAAGATCACGTCGGTGAAGATCCGCGCCGGGTGGTCGAAGAGTACCGGCTGGCCGAATTTGGCGTTGAAGCTTGCCATGCGGTTGATCTTGCTCCCCAGTTTGGGGCGGTTCCCCAGCATCCCCGTGTGGAAGACCACCGTCGCTTTCAGGTCGTTGAGCTTTTCCCAGACGGGGGAGATCACGGGATCGTCCGGCGCGTAGCCGTGCCCCGGCCACATCTTGAAGAAGCGGATGCCCCGGTCGTGGAACTTCTGGATCTGCGTCTGCGCCTCCATCACATTGCGCGGCTCGATATAGGCCGCCATGACCAGCCGGTCGGGATGCTTCGAAACGAAGGCAAAGACCTCCTCGTTGAAGCCGGTCATGCCCAGCTCGGTGTACCGGGGATGCTCCGGCGTGGCGAGGACGAGGGACTTCTCGATGCCGAGTTTATCCATTTCCCGGAGCAGTCCGTCGTTCCCGGCGGCCCTGGCGACGGGGTGGTAGTGGGTGTGGAAGTCGATGTATTTCACGGTGTTCTTACCTTATTTGTTTTTGCCGTGGAAGTCGATGACCCTGGCGAAGTAGTCGTCCAGTCTCTCGATCCCGAACTCCTCCACGACCTGCGCGGCGGTGAGTTCGGGCGTTTCGGAAGAGAGGAGCACGCTCCCCAGATGGCCGGGATCGAAGACGGAGATCTTCCGCCCGTACTTCTTCTGCGCCTGAGCAAGTTTCTCTCCATTGTAGTCCAAATGGACGACTTCGTAATCGGTGTTGATCGCGGCCGTCACGAAGGGAAAATAGTTTGTGGAGCAGGCCACCTTGCACCCCAGCGGGTTGAGGACGGTGCACTCGTCGTTGGCGACGGCCCCGACGAACCAGCTCCGGCAGCTGTAGGCCCAGTATGACTGCATCAGTCCCCCGTGGTACATGGAGCTGAAAAGGAGCAGATCGGGCTTCTGCCGGACGTAACGCTCACGCACTCCCGTGAAGTTCAGGTCGAAGCAGATGGCGAAGCCCACTTTCCCGAACTCCGTTTCGGCGACGGTCTCCCGTTCGCCGGGGAGGATGTTCTGGATGGTGGTTTCTTCCACCACGGGGAAATTCTTGTCGTAGACGGCGGCAGGAGCCCCCTCCCGGTCGATGAGCACGGTGGAGTTGCGCCGCGTTCCGTCGGGGAGCTCCCGGACCGCCGAATAGGCGATGAAGCAGTGGTTTTCCCTCGCCTTGTCCTGGAAGAACGCCTGAAATTCGGCCCCGTGTTCGTGATACCACGCAAGTCTTTCCGCCATGGACATGCCGGGGAAACGGTTGCAGCACTCGTGAAGGACGATCAAATCGGGCCGCCGGGGCAGGACCTGGTCCAGCCGGCTTTCCCAATGGTTCTTCATGACCCGGACCGCTTCGTTCCGCGGCGGGACCTCCTGCGGCGGCCTCGGCCCCAGGGCCGATACGGTCAGATATCTCATTTTTCGCTCCTCATGGACAAGGGGGCCGGTTTCTTATTCGAGTTCGCTCACATGGACCGCCCGTTTTTCCCGCATGGAAATTTCCGCCGCCAGGGGAACGAGCAGGCTGCGGCGGCCCATTTGGGCGGTGACCAGAGGCGCGTGACCTTCGAGGACCGAATCGGTGAAGTCCTGAAAGATGTCGCCGCGCACGGTGGCGTCGAACACGAGATCGGCGGTTTCACCGGTGTTCTTGCGGAGGTGGACGATCTCCCCGTCCGCCGTGCTGAAGTCGATCCGGCCTTTTGTGCCGATGATGCCGAACTCCCGGTGATGGCGGGAATCCTCGCAGAAGTTGATCCCCACCATGCCCTTGACGCCGTTGGCGTAGTCGTTCACGATCCAGGCGTGGTCGATGATGCCGCTGCGGAAGCCGTGGGGCGTGAAGTGGCGCAGGATCCCCCCCGTGGCGTAGACCAGCGTGGGGTCGCTGTCGACCCAGATATCCATGACGTCGTAGTGGTGGCAGTTCTTCTCGACCACGGCGCCGCCTGAAAGGGCGGGATCCCAGACCCAGTCCTTCATGGCGATGAAGGTGGGGCGGTGCTCCATGCACCAGCACTGGGTGACGCGGCCGATCTCGCCCGCAGCGATGAGTTCGCCGATCTTCAGGTAGCGTTCCCGGTAGTGCATCTGCATGCCGAGCCCGAGGATCCGGCCGTTGCGTTCCGCGGCGGCGATGATCTCGTCGGCCTCCTTGAGGGAAAGGGCGAAGGGTTTTTCGCAGAGCACGTGGAGTCCCGCATCCAGAGCCGCCACGGCCATTTCCCGGTGCAGGTAGTTGGGCCCGGCGACGTAGACGGCATCGAGGCCGCCCTTTCCGATCATCTCGTGATAGTCTTCATAGAGGGCCGGTTTGCAGCCCAGGATCTTGGAATACATCTCATTGGCATGAGAGAGTTTTTCAGGCACATTGTCGCACAGTGCGGCGACCTCGGCGTTGGGCACGCCGTCGAAAACGCACCCGCCGTGGAAACAGCAGCGCTGACCGCCTGCTCCGATGATCCCGATACGCACCTTTTTCATCGCAAAATCCCTTCTCCGTTTATTTTTCGTCAGGCCCCCCGCCGGGGCGATCATTTTCCATGCGCCGACGCGATCGGACGCCTCACGCCATTACTGTACACCCGTTTCGTGCAGTTTTCAAGCGCTCATTTTGAGAAGGACGCGATTTTTTCCCGCTCCGCCGCCGGATCTCAGGGCTGGGCGATGATCTTTCTCGCCGCCACAAGTTTTCGGGCCAGCACGACGAAGTGCTCCATGCCTTCCCCCTGCTGCAGGGCCCCCGCGGCGGCCTTGCCGATGGTGGCGAAGGGTTTGTCCGAAGTTCCGGGGTTGTTGTCGCTCTCCGAGGGGGAGACATAATGCTCCGCCGCAAAGACGGGAAACGCCATGACGGCCAGAAAACATATGTGCTTGTTCATCTTTCTCCTCGGGAAAATCGTTTTGAAAGGGACGTGAAATCGAGGGAAATGCGCCTGCCTTCTTCGAAAGACTGCAGCGCCCGGTAGGCCAGAAGATTGGCTGCGGCCCCGGAAAACAGATCCACGGGGGAGGGGAGATGTTCCGCGATGCAGCGCCGGAAGGCTTCCATTTCGTTGGCGTGGCCCTTGTCCACGCAGACCTGCTTGTCGTAGTAGTAGCCGTAGGCCATCTGCTCTTGGGTGACGGCGTTCCGGAACGCCCGGAGCTTCCCTTCCATGACGGCGCGGGAAGTGCGGAATTTCTTTCCTTCCACAGTGTAGGCGTAGCGTTTGCGGTAGAAACGGCCGTCGGCGCAGGTGGCCTCCAGTTCGGCGAAGTCGTAGCCGGCGATGGTGGTGTAGTTGCCGTCGATTTCCAGATACTCCTTGGGGAATCCGCCCGTGCCGTTGTCCCCGGCGACGATGACCGCCGTCACGTTCCGGGGGTATTCGAGGGTGATGATGTTGTCCATGTTCCCGCCGCCCGAGGTGTTGACGCTCAGGGGGAATTCTCCCGTCAGGAACCTGAAGAGCTGGAAGATGTGGGTGATCTCGTGGATGATGGTGGACTCCTTTTTATCGACCACCGCCGCGTAATGGGACTTGGGCCAGAGCCGGGCTTCTCCCACGATCCGGTATAGGATGGTGGTGTTGCCTTTTGTGCAGTAACGTTTGAAGAGCTCCAGCGCGTCCTGCATCAACGGCGAAAACTGCCGGTTGAAGCCCACGAAAAATGGCTGCTTGAAATCCCGCATCAGCTCCAGCGTTTCGAAGGTCTGCTCTTCTCCCCAGCAGAGGGGTTTTTCCACGAAGAGGGGTTTTTTGTATTGTTTTGCAAGTTTCATCACGTCTTGTCTGGAATCGGGCTTGGTGGCGCAGACCACGCCCTCCACTTCGGGATCGGCGAAGAGTTCTTCCATGTCGGTGGTAATCCGGGGGACGCCGAAGCGCTCCAGCCCCTCGGGCTTCAGGTCGCAGAGGGCCGTCAGCTCCACTTTGGGGTTCGCCAGCAGATTGGGGATGTGGTTCCCGCGGCAGAAGCCGCCGCAGCCCACCACGGCAATTTTCGTTCTCTTTTTCATCGGGCAAGGTTCCTTTTCTTGACTTTGGCAATAGTATACACGACTTTTTTGCGAAATAATATACAATAAACCTTGAAAAATATACAAAAATCACATATATTAGGGAAAGCACGACAGAAGGGACCCAGATGGAACATTTCGACCGGTACACACCCGTTTCCATCCGCTCCTACGGTTACGACTACCGGACGGGGGCGGAGTTCATCACGCACCCCCACACCCACGACTGCTGGCAGATGAACCTGATCCTCGCCGGGAAGTGCGACTTGGAAACCGACCTGTGGAAACAGCCTCTGCGCCCCGGTGACGCGCTCCTCATCCCCCCCGGATGCCCCCATACGCTCCGGCCCGGTCCCAAGGGGGATTTCAGCAGTTACTCCTTCAAGTTTTTCCTCGACGGCGAAGAGTTCGGCATGCCGGGGTATCCGGTGGTCACGGAGCCGGAACTGCGGCAGCGTCAGCTGGTGTGGATCGAGGCGCTGGGGAGCATCTTCCGCTCCGTCGCACCGCCGGAAGTGTTCGAAGTTTCCCGTGAATTCCCGGCAAATTCCGACACGCCCGACATCGAATTGCTGGAAGGGGTCATCTTAGGCTTCTGCCGCCGTATCGGCACGGTGGAAAAGTCCGCGGGCAACCCCGTTTCAAGCGCCGTCAGGGCCTTTGTCCGGAGCCGCGGCGGCAAGGCCGTCGGCGTGGAGGAGTGCGCTTCACACCTGAAACTTTCGCCCGGCCACCTGCTTTTCCTGATCCGCCGGGAATCGGGTATGACCACCAAGGAGCTCATCGACCGGGAACGCATCGTCCTGGCGAAACGTTTTCTCACGCACACCGACATCCCCATCTCCCGTCTGGCAACGCAGATGGAGTTCAACACGCCGGTCTACTTCGACCGGTTTTTCAAGAAATACACCGGCGAAACGCCTCGCGACTACCGCAAACGCAGAAAATATGCTGAAAATTCGAAATGAGTAATAATATGAGGAAACTTGAGATGAAACGAATCGAACACGAGGTTGATTTCTGCGTGGTGGGGGGCGGCCTTGCCGGCATGTGCGCCGCCATCGCCGCCGCACGGCACGGCGTCAGAACCCTTTTGATGCACGAGCGCCCCATGCCCGGCGGCAACGCTTCGAGCGAAGTGCGCATGTGGGTCTGCGGCGCCCCCGGCTGTCTGGAAACGGGCCTCATCGAGGAACTGCGGCTGGAAAACCTCTGGCGCAACACGACCCCCTGCTGGTCCGTGTGGGACAGCATCCTCTTCGAAAAGGTCCGCTTTCAGGAAAATCTCACCACGCTTTTAAATTGCTCCTGCCAGCGCGCCGAGTGCGAACACGACCGGATCCTGAGCGTCACGGGCTGGCAGCTGACCACCCAGACCTTCCACAC
>JAFSYV010000232.1 GCA_017443585.1 Lentisphaeria bacterium
AGAAGTTCCACCTTCTGGTATTCGTGGGAGGTGCGGAACCCGTCGAAGAAGGCCAGGAAGGGCACTTCGCGCTCGAGGGTGGCCAGATGGGCCACGAGAGCCATGTCATGGGTTTCCTGAATGGAGGCCGCGGAAGTCATGGCGAAACCGGTGGCCCGGCAGGCCATCACGTCGGAGTGGTCGCCGAAGATCGACAGGGACTGGGCCGCCAGCGCACGGGCGGAAACATGGAACACGGTCGGGAGCATCTCGCCGGCGATCTTGTACATGTTGGGGATCATCAGCAGCAGGCCCTGGCTGGCCGTGTAGGTGACGGTCAGAGCGCCCGCGCTCAGGGAGCCGTGGGCCGCGCCGGCGGCGCCGGCTTCGGACTGCATTTCCACGATCCGGAGGGGTTCCCCGAACATGTTCTTCACTCCCTTGCTGGCCCAGGCATCGGCGTACTCACCCATGGGCGAGGACGGGGTGATGGGGTAGAGGGCGGCGACTTCGCTGAACGCGTAAGCGACGTAACTGGCGGCATGATTGCCGTCGATGGTCTCCATTTTTTTACCCATTTGATTCTCCTTTTGAGGGTTTGGAAATGTTTTTTACGACACGTGAAAAAACAATCTTATTCCATAATATACACCGGAGCGGACGAATTTTCAAGTCCACTTCCGGCAAGAGCGTCTCAGACCGGATCCTTTTTGGCGAGAGTGAACTGGAGCAGCGTCACCACCGTCAGCTGGATCAGGGACTGGAACACCAGAACCGCCGCGGTGCGGAAGTCTCCCCAGAAGATGGGCAGCGCCGCAAGTCCGATGGAAAGGGAGAGCAGATGGACCAGCAGCACCGCCTGCGGCCGGGTCAGCCCCATGCGGACGAACCGGTGCGAGATGTGGTTGTGGTCCCCGATCCAGAAGGGTTTCCGGTTCAAAGTCCGGATCACCACCACCATGACCGTGTCGAAAAGGGGCAGCGCCAGCACCAGCAGGGGGATCAGCACCGGGAAGCGGGAAAGGGAGTAGCTGATGTCGAAGAAGCTGATCTCCGCCGCCGTGACCGCGGCCAGAAAGCCGAGGAAGTGGCTCCCCGAATCCCCCATGAAGATCCGGGCCGGAGCGGTGTTGTAGAACCAGAAGCCGCAGCAGACCCCGCAGCTCAAAGCGGAGTTGGCGGCAATGAAGAACTGCCCGTTCAGTCCGGCGATGACGGCGAAGATGCCCAGGGCGATGGCGATGACTCCGGCGGCAAGGCCGTCCATGTTGTCGAAGAAGTTGATGGAGTTCATCATCAGCATGATCCAGAAGACGGTGACAGCTCCGGCGATGAGGGGGTCGCCGATGAAGACGTTGAGCCGGACCCCGCCGTAGCAGGTCACCAGCAGCGCGATGGCGAACTGGCCGCCGAATTTCGCCGAGGCGGACATGGGCCGCTTGTCGTCCCACAGCCCGAGGAGCACGGCCAGCAGTGCGCCCCCGGCGATGACGCCCAGTCTGGGGAGCGCGCTCATCATCCCCGGCATGACCGCCGACAGGGCGGAAAGGCCGTCGAAAAGGCCGCTCCCGGCCAGCAGGATGCCTGCGAAAATGCCGATGAACCACGAGGAGAACATGGCGCATCCGCCCAGCAGGGGAGTGGCTCCGGCGTGTTTCTTGTGGTTGGCCGCGGGCACGTCGAGGAAGCCGGTCCTGCGGGCGAGAGCCCCGAAGAGCGGCGTCAGGAGAAGCGACAGGGCCGCTCCGCCGGCAAATACGGCTGTGTAGATCCAAATCCAACTGTTCATGTCCATAATTTACCACGCGAAGACCGAAAATGCAAGTTTTTTCTCCGCCAAGGTGGAAATCGGCGCGGAAAAGAGGTATATTATAGAGATATGCGGAGAAGGCGGTCCTTCCCCTGCGGAAAAGGTGTACTGGCGTGGAAGAAATCAGTTCATATCTGGCTTTTGTCGGCATTCTGCTGCTGGCGGGCGTATGTTCAAACAAGCTCGCCAGCCGCGTCAATATACCCGTCCTGCTGATGTTTCTGGCCGCGGGCATGGCGGTGGGCGTTTACGGGTCCACTCACTTCAGTCTGAAGGCGCAGATGCACGGCACCGTCATCAACACCCTCGGCACGGTGGCGATGTACTTCATCCTGTTTTCCGGCGGGCTGGGGACGAAATACAAGGCCATCAAGCCGGTGCTCGGCCGCGGGCTGCTGCTGGCCACTGCGGGCGTACTGCTCACCGCCCTCTTTCTCGGGGCGGGGGGATATGTGATCTATCTGCTCTTCGCCCGCGGCGAAAGTTTTTCCCTCGACTTTGCCTGGTGGCTGCTGCTGGCTTCCCTCATTTCCTCCACCGACGCCGCCGCCACCTTCGCCATACTCCGGGGCAACGGCGTCAACCTTTCCGGCGGGCTCCAGCCCCTGCTGGAACTCGAATCCGGCAGCAACGACCCCATGGCCGCACTTCTGACCATCATCATGATCCAGGTCGTCACCGGCAAGGAGTCCTTTTCGCTGCTGCAGGTGCCGTTCGTGGCCTACAAGATCGCCGTCGGGACCGGGGCGGGGCTCCTCGTCGGCTGGATCGGCGTCTGGTTCTTCAACCGCCGCTACGGCTATGAGGGGCTCTACTACGTGCTCGGCGTGGCTCTGGTGCTCATCTGCGCCGGCGCCGCCGAACATATCCAGGCCAACGGCTTTCTGGCGGTCTACGTGTGCGGCGTGGTCATGGGCAACAACCGGTACAACTACCGGAGCGGGCTGGAACGCTTCAACGAAGGCGTCGCCTGGCTGATGCAGGTCCTTCTCTTCACCTCGCTGGGGGCGCTGATCCGTCCTCGGGATCTGCTGACGCCCCAGGTCCTCGTCCCCGGCATCCTGATGTCCGCGACCCTCATGTTTCTGGCCCGTCCGGCGGCGGTGCTCCTCTGCCTCACGGGGAGCCGTTTTTCGATCCGTGAGCGTTTGCTGATCTCGTGGGCGGGGCTCCGGGGCGCGGCGCCCATCGTGCTGGCCACGTTCCCCCTGGCGGCGGGGGTGATCCACTCCCCGTACATGTTCAACATGATCTTCTTCATGGTCATCGGTTCCATCCTGGTCCAGGGGCGGACCATCATGCCGCTGGCCCGGAAACTGGGCTTGACCCGGCCCTTTGTCGCCCGGTCGCGGGCTCCCCTCGAACTGGAGACCGTGTCCGGGATGAATTACCGGCTCCACGAGTTCGACGTCACGCCGGCCTGCGTTCTGGCCGGGGTCACTCTGGCCGAGGCGAAACTTCCTCCGGGTGTTCTGGTGACGCTGATCCGCCGCAACGGGGGGTTCATCCCCCCCGGCGGCAGCACCCGCATCGAAAACGGGGACGGGCTGCTGGTCATCGGGACCCCGGAAAAACTCGAAACACTGGTCGAACACTTCTTCCCCGATTCCGACTATTCGGAAAACGAGGAACTGCAGATCTTCAAAAAAAGCTCTGCGGGGAAATAACAGGAGGCATTGCGATATGAAGAAAACCACCCTGTCCGCCTTCGCCCGCCGCAAGCGCGAAGGCGAAAGAATCGTCATGGTCACCGCCTACGACGCGCCCACCGCCGCCGCCGCCGCCGATGCGGGGATCGATATCCTGCTGGTGGGGGATTCCCTCGGCCCCACGGTTTTGGGATATCCCAACACCCTGCCCGTGACCATGGAACAGATGCTCAGTCACGCCGCCGCCGTGCGCCGGGGCGCTCCCGACGCCTTCGTCATTTTCGACATGCCCTTCATGAGCTATCAGGAAAGCCGGGAAAAGGCGCTCCGCAATGCCGGACGGGCCTTGAAGGAGACCGGATGCGACGCCGTCAAGCTGGAAGGCGGGGCCGAACAGGCCGCCCTCGTGGCGGCGCTGGTGGGCTCCGGGATCCCCGTCATGGCCCATACGGGACTGCTGCCCCAGCATGTTCAGGCCATGGGAGGCTACCACATTCAGGGGCGTACGCCCGAAGCGGCGGAACAGCTCCTCGCCGGAGCGAGGGACCTGGAGCAGGCGGGGGCCTTTTCGCTGGTCCTCGAATGCATCCCGGCGGAGCTGGGGGCCCGGATCACGGAGGCCCTGCGGATCCCCACCATCGGCATCGGTTCCGGCGCGGGCTGTTCCGGGCAGGTGCAGGTGATGAACGATCTGCTGGGCATTTTCGAAGCCACGCCCAAACATGCGAGACGTTACGCCGAAGTCGGCCGGATCATGCGCGAGGCGCTGAGCGCCTACGCCTCCGAGGTGCGCAGCGGAGTTTTCCCCGATGAGGCACACTCTTTCCACTAAGCTCTTCTTATTGCCTCTGCTCTGTCTGCTGACCGGCTGCCTGAGCGGGGAAAGGGCCGGGGAGCTCACTTTGGAGCAGCTTCAGCGCCGGGTCCGGGAACGGATGCTGAAATTTCAGGTCACGGAAACCTTGAACACGGTCGCTTCCGAGCGATACGAGCCCGCCCTTGCTGCCGCCGTCACCGCGTTGGCGGGGGGCTATCAGGAAGAGCGCTGGAACGCCGGGGACGACCCGGCTCTTCAGGAGCTGGAAAAGGCCCTGACCTACGCGCTCGTGGTCCTGTCGCCGACCCCCGCCGCCACGGCGGAAAAACTGGCGGCGGACCAGCTGGATCTGGCGGTGGCGCTCCGGGTGGCCCGGCTCCGCCGCTCCGGGCAGGACGGCGCGGCGGCGGAGCTCGCCATGATGACCGACTGGCCAGTGGAGAAGGTCAAGCGCTGGAGCTCCGTGCCCCTGCCTCCCGCGGGGGAGGGGCTCTTTCCTGTTCATCCCGACGCCGAGCGACTGCTGGACCGCAGCGGCAATGCCGCCGCGTTCGGCGTGGCCGCCGATCTCTACCGGGCTCCTTCCGCGGGCGCGGTGCGTCAGGCGGAACGGCTCCGGCGGGCCATGCTGAACCGCTGCCTCATGCGGCCCGGAGGAAATCCCGGCGACCGGGAGCAGGCGGCCGCCGCGAGACTGCGGGGGAGGCTCTTCGAAGCGGAACTTTCCAAACTCTGACCCGGCTTCGTCCGGAGTTCCGCTCTTTCGCACTTTTCAGCGTTTGCCGCCGAGGCGGGCGAGGACGTATTGGACCGCGGACTGCTTTTCCGCACCGGGCGGGGTGGTGGCGGCGATGATCTCGAGGGCTTCGAAAAGTCTTTCGCAGCTTTCCTCGTAACTGAGTCCGCCGATCTCCGCCACCAGCCGGGCCCCCCGGTCCATGAGTTTCTTGTTGGTGCAGTCCACCCAGCTCATCCAGTTGCCCGTGACCCGGCCCAGGACCACCATGGTCCCGGTGGAAATGTTGTTGAGGACCAGCTTCACCGCCATGTGGCGGATCAGGCGCAGGGGCGAATCGGGGATGGTGCACGCCACGGTGAAATCCCCCTTGCCGCAGCCGATGAAGAGCCGTTTGGCCGTGCTGAAGTGAGCCGCCCTTGCGGCGAAGCCTGCTTCCAGCTCCTTGCGGTTGGCCGCGACTCCCGTTTCCACCAGAACGGCCGCGTCGTTTCCCGTGGCGTACCGCTCGGGGGAAGGCTCATTGCCCACGGCGATCTTCAGCAGATCGGCCGCGCCGATATGGGGCGGCGCGTTTTGGATCCGCTCCGAAGCGCCCAGCCGTTCGTAGTCCTCTCTGGTCCACTCCAGACAGCGCAGGGGGCGGCGCATGTTCCGTTCCCAGACCTCCTTCGTGGTGAAGAGGGGATTTTTGACGAAGGCCCAGGGCACGGGCGAAGTCGTGTCGTCCGCGGGCCGGAAGGGGGGCAGCATGAAGGTGGGGGAGCGTTCCGTGGTGTCGGTGAAGATGTCCAGCAGGCAGTCGTCGGCGAAGTAGGTGATCCGGCCGTGTTTCCGGTAGACGCCCGCTTCGAAGTCGATGTAGTCGGCCATGGCCTGACGGGAGGCGGGGGCTTCCAGTTCATCCAGAAGTCTTCCGAATTCCGCCGCCGTATCGGGAACGGGCGTTCCCATGAGCGCCGCCGCGATGTGTTCCAGCGCGGCCCCGGCGATGAGCTGTTCGGAGCTGGTGGCCTGCATCCGGGTGGAGCCCGCAAGGCCCATGGGGCCGCAGGAAAGATCGAGGACCGTCACCCGTTCGTCCCGGATGGCCCGTGCGGAGCGTTCGATGTGCTCAGCCAGCAGTTCCGCCGGGTTGTTGAAGAGCAGAAACCCCTTCGCGCCCCGGTCCACCGCCTCTTCCAACGTCCCCAGCACTGAGGAGGTCTCGCCCCCTTCGGTGATGGCGACGATCATGTCGTTTTTCCCGATGCCCAGCATCCGGAGCTGTTCCCGGCCGAATTCCAGATAGTCTTCGAAGAACTCCACCGAGCGGACCAGGGCGAAATCGCCCCCCGTCATGATACTGAAGACCTGATCGGCGAAAGGTGCGAGAGGTTCATACGCGGCGGCGGCCTCGCGCCACATCCCTTCGAGCAGGATGCTCAGCCTTCCCGTGGCGCCGCAGCCCGAAAAGACGATCTTCCCTTTCCGCTTCAGCGTGGCGAGCCCCTCTTCCGCAAGTTTCGCGAATTGGGGACTTTTCAGGACCTTTTGCGCCATTTCCAGCACGTTCCGGTCCACCTGCTGCAGATTGGCTACGCCTTCCACCCGCGAGGAAGCGAATTTTTTGTCCAGCTCACGGGTGACGGGGTTGGATTGCTCCGTGGGCAGAAAGCCCAGATGGAACTGGGTCTCGTTGAGGATGAAATCCCTGGCTCGGGCTTGTGAAGATGCGCTCATTCGACTTTCTCCTTGAAATGGGTCATATTCGGTTTTGCGGGATAATATAGCCCCCGCGGAGCGCTTTTTCAAGCAGGGGAAGGGGAAGAAAATCGCAAATCTTCTTGACAAATCCCCCGGAACGGGTTATCTTATAGGGCGATAATCAGGAGGAATCTATGACCGGGATCATGAAAATAATGACGGAAACCGCCCGCGAGGCGGGCCGCCTTGCCTTCGAGCGGCGCAAAAACCTGCCCGCCGCCGCAATCCACATCAAGACCACCGCGGCTGATCTGGTCACCGACGCGGACCGGGAAACGGAACGCTTCATCCGGAGCACCCTCGAAAGAAAGTGTCCCGGATACGGTTTCATCGGCGAGGAGTTCGGAGCCAGCGCCGCCGACGCCGAATGGTGCTGGTGCGTGGACCCCATCGACGGGACCACTTCGTATGTCCACGATTCCCTTGTGTGGTGCGTTTCCATCGGGCTGCTGCACCGGGGAAAATTCTACGCGGGAGCCGTCTGCGTTCCGAAACTCGGCGAACTCTATTACGCCGAAACGGGCCGCGGGGCCTTCTGCAACGAAGTCCCCCTGCGCGCTTCGGGCTGTGCCGCTCTGGAAAATGCCCTTCTCGCCACGGGGTTCGCCTGCGTCCGGGACAAACGGCCGAAAACCAATCTGGAGTTCTTCTGCCGCATCGTCCCCCAGCTGCAGGGGATCCGCCGGGACGGCTCCGCGGCCTTCGACCTCTGCCAGGTGGCGGCGGGGAAGTACGACGGCTACTGGGAGTTCCGGCTCAAGAGCCACGACATCGCCGCCGGGGTGGTCATCGCCCGCGAGGCGGGTGCGCTCGTTACCGACGCGGACGGCGGGGAAAATCTGACCGGCAACGGTCTGGTCTGCGCCGCTCCCGGAATCCACGGCGCGCTCCTCGGAGAATTGGCCGGACACGATATTTCTTGAAAAAAGGAATTCCCGGTGCTATATTATAATGTATGCGCCCCTCCCGTGTCCGGTTTCTTGAGGACGGGGAGCGGCAGGGAATCGAAACAGAAGAAGAGGTAATTATGGCTCTTTTCAGCAGCGGCAAATATTCGACTCTGCGGGTGGTCCCGCCCAAGGATCGCAAGATGGTGATCCCCGACGGTTCGTGGGTGAAGTGCCGCAACTGCGGACAGACTCTCTATACCGAGCGGCTCGAGGACAATCTCAACGTCTGCTGGAACTGCGGCTGCCACCTGAGCG
Organism: Lentisphaeria bacterium; assembly: GCA_017443585.1. Classification (GTDB taxonomy): domain Bacteria; phylum Verrucomicrobiota; class Lentisphaeria; order Victivallales; family Victivallaceae; genus UBA1784. The sequence goes on from JAFSYV010000232.1 coordinate 7,943, forward strand.
TCACCGCTCAGGACCGGATCAAGCAGCTGTGCTCCCCCGGCGGTTTCGAGGAGTACGACGCCGGGATGACCTCGGTGGACATCCTGCACTTCTCCGACACCAAGCCCTATCCGAAGCGCCTCGCCGACAGCATCGCCAAGACCGGCATGAACGAGGCTATCCTCTGCGGCAAATGCATCATCAAGGGGCTCCCCTGCTGCATCGGCGTCATGGACTTCCGCTTCATGGGGGCCTCCATGGGGTCCGTGGTGGGCGAAAAGATCGTCCGGCTGACGGAGCATGCCATCGAGGAGGAGCTCCCCGTCATCATGATTACCGCTTCGGGCGGCGCCCGGATGCAGGAAGGTGTGGTGAGTCTGATGCAGATGGCCAAGACCTGCGGCGCTTTCGAGCGTCTGAGCGAGAAGGGGCTGCCCTACATTGCCGTTCTGACCAATCCCACCTACGGGGGCGTCAGCGCCAGTTTCGCCACCATCGCCGACGTGATCCTGGCCGAGCCGGGAGCCATGATCGGCTTCGCCGGCCAGCGGGTCATCGCCGAAACCACCAAGGCCAAGCTGCCCGAAAATTTCCAGACAGCGGAGTTCCTCTGGGAAAAGGGACTCATCGACCGGGTGGTGGAACGGAAAAATTTGCGAAAAGAGTTGGGTTTGCTTCTTGAATTTTTCAGAAGATGAGTGTATATTGTGCCATTGTCACTTTTTGATGCCGGGACGGACCCCGTGTGTTGTCAAAAGCGCCAACCGGGTCAGGTGGGGAACCAAGCAGCCCTACGCGATTTTTGACAGGCCTCGGGTAATCTGTCCCGGCTCTTTTTATGAGTCGGACTAACTTTTCGGGAGACGGAACGATGGAACGCAAGGACGGACGCAGACCCGATGAACTGCGGAAATGGAGCATGACTCCCGGTTTTCTTTCCCATCCGGCAGGATCTGCCCTGATTTGCTGCGGCGGCACCCGCGTGGTTTGCGCCGTGAGCTGCGAAAACCGGGTCCCCCCGTGGATGAACGCCCAGGGGAAGACGGGCGGGTGGATCACCTGCGAATACGGCATGCTTCCCGCTTCCACCGGGGAGCGGATGAAGCGTGAGGCTTCCTCCGGCAAGCAGGGGGGCCGGACCGTGGAGATCCAGCGCCTCATCGGCCGGTCGCTCCGCATGTGCGCCGACCTGGAAAAGCTGGGCCCCAACACCTTGTACGTCGACTGCGACGTCATCGACGCCGACGGGGGCACCCGCTGCGGAGGCATTTCCGGCGCGGCGGCGGCGCTGGCGCTGGCCTGTTCCAGGCTCTACCCCGCGGAAAATCCCTTCCGCCGGCTGGTGGCGGCGGTGAGCGTGGGCATCGTGGATGGCGTCCCCATGCTGGACCTCTGCTACGAAGAGGACTCCCGCGCCGAAGTCGATATGAACGTGGTCATGGCGGAGTCCGGGGAGTTCATCGAGATCCAGGGCACCGCCGAGCACGGAAGTTTTTCCCGTTCCAGGATGAACGAACTGCTGGATCTGGCCGAGGCCGGGCTGCGTGAGATCTTCGCGCTCCAGCGGGCATGCATCGAAGCGGGGTCCAAGTGAGCGCCTATCAGGTCATCGCCAGAAAGTGGCGGCCCCAGCGGTTTTCCGACGTGGTGGGCCAGCAGCACGTGGTGCGTACGCTCAAGAACGCCATCATCGAGAACCGGACCGGACACGCCTATCTTTTCGTGGGGCCCCGGGGCATCGGCAAGACCACTCTTGCCCGGATCTTCGCCAAGGCGCTGAACTGTCTGAACCCGAAGGAGGGCGAGCCCTGCTGCGAATGCGAGAACTGCCGGGCTATGGCCGAGGAGCGCTCCCTCGACGTGATCGAGATCGACGCCGCCAGCCGGAACAGCGCGGAATCCATGCGGGAACTGGCCGAAGATGTGCTGCCCAGCCCCGTGGGGGGCCGTTACAAGGTCTACATCATCGACGAAGTCCACATGCTTTCGAAAGTGGCGTGGAACGTGCTGCTCAAGACGGTGGAGGAGCCCCCCGAACACGTGAAATTCATCTTCGCCACCACCGAAGTCCACCAGGTCCTGCCCACCATCATTTCCCGCTGTCAGCGTTTCGACCTGCAGCCCATCCCCACCAAGCTCATCGCGGAGCGGCTTTCCCTCATCGCCCGGACCGAGAAGGTGGCGGTGGAGCCCGAGGCGATCGACGCCATCGCCCGCGCCGCCGAAGGGGGCATGCGGGATGCCCAGTCCCTGCTGGACCAGATGATCGCCTTCTTCCTCAGGGGCGAGGGCAGCACCATCACGGGGGCGCAGGTCCTTTCCCTCTTCGGACTTACCGAGCGGAGCGATCTGGACGCTTTGGTGGGGGCCATGCTCCGGAACGACCCGGCGGGCGTCATCGTCACCGTGTCGAAGCTGGCCGCCCGCGGCAAGAATCTGGAGACCCTTTTCGAGGAGCTTCTCGGCGCGGTCCGGGCGGTGGAGCTGTGCGCCCTTCTCCCCCATCCCGAACAGGTGCTGGACGAGACCCCCGAATCCATCGCCGCCTACCGGCAGCTGGGGACCCTCGCCCCCAACAGCGACGTGGTGCGGATCCTTCTGGAGCATCTGGCCCCCGCGGGCCGCTATCTCCGGGACGCGGTGGACCGCCAGGTGGTGCTGGAAACACTGATTTTGAAGGCCATGCGCGAAGCCCACACGGTGCGCATCGACGATATCCTGCGGCGGCTGAACCAGCTGCGGACGGCGGGCGAATTGAAATTCCTCGACCGGCTCCCCCCCGTGGAGCGGCCCCTGCCCATTCCGACCGACCGGAACGTCCAGACCGCCCCGGCGGCCCCGGCCCCGGCTCCTGTTGCTCCGGTTCCCGCGCCCAACCCGGCCCCTGAACCGGCTCCAGCGCCAGCGGCCCCGAAACCCGCGCCTGCGTCTGAACCGGCTCCAGCGCCAGCGGCCCCGAAACCCGTGGCTGAACCGGCTCCGGCTCCTGTTGCTCCGGTGCCCGCGCCCAACCCGGCCCCTGAACCGGCTCCATCGCCAGCGGCCCCGAAACCCGCGCCCGAACCAGCTCCTGCCCCTGCGCCCGAACCGGCTCCAGCGCCGACGGCCCCTGCGGCTGAATCTGCGCCTGCGCCCGAGGTTTCCGCTCCGGCGGACTCGGGAAGCGACGATGAGGGCGAGGGCGGCGAATCCGCCGACGCTCAGGGGGCCGATCCTGCGGCTCAGGGGGCCGTGGCCACGTCTCTGGAGGCCGACGAGCGCGATGTTCATCAGGCTCCCGACCGCAAGGCCCGGCACAGCGTCGTCGCCCACAACCCCGAAGCGCTCCGCAAAGTGCTGGAGGAAGACCCGCGGGTGGCGGACGCGGTGCAGATCTTCGAGGGGCGGATCATCGACCTGCACGTCAGGTGATGCATCGGAGCTGAAAAGTTTTTCGAAAAACGCTCTTGACTTTCTTCGAGAGCCGTGCTATATTAAGGTTATGGCGGATGCGGGTGTAGCAAAACGGTCATGCCCCAGCTTCCCAAGCTGGTCACGCCGGTTCGACTCCGGTCACCCGCTCCATTTTTTTTGTTTCCGTCCCGTCCTCCGGGGCGGCCCGAAAAAAAGGAGAAGACCGAACATGAAAAGATCCCTTCCTCTGCTTGCATTCCTCGTTTTTCTCCTCGCCGGGTGCGCGACCGAGCGTCTGCCTTCCGAAGACATCGAAGCGCCCAAGCTCAATGCCCGTCTCATCCGGATCCTGAAGGACCCGGACATCCGCTCCAACAGCCGGGAAAAGTACGAGGCCATGAAGGCGCTGATGAAGAAGGTGGATTTTTCCTTCACCCGCGAGACCAAGACCATCAACGAGTTTCTCGCCCCGCAGGACGCCATCATCGACCTGCCCGACGCGGTGGACCGCCGGATCTCCTTCAACTATCAGTACCTGGATCACTACATAAGGCTGACCTTCTTCACCTACCGGAACTTCGTGGTCCGGGTGGACATCATCGAAAAATGAACGATGAGATTTTCATGGCCGCCGCCATGGAGGAGGCCGCTCAGGCCGCCGCCGCGGGCGAAGTCCCCGTGGGCGCGGTGGCCGTGAAGGAGGGCGTCATCGTCGCCCGCGGGCGGAACTGCGTGGAGTCGAGGGGGGCCGTGGACGGTCACGCCGAATTCGAACTCATGCGCGCCTTGTGCCGGGCAACGGGGGACTGGCGGCTCGAGGGGTACGACATCTTCGTCACCAAGGAGCCCTGCTTCATGTGCACGGGGATGCTGATCAACGCCCGCGCGAAGCGGATCGTTTTCGGTTTTTCCGATCCGGCGGGGGGTGGCTGCGGCGGGAGCGTCGATCTGTGCGCGAACGCCGGGAATCTCTGGCATCCCGAGGTGGTTTCCGGCGTTCTGGCCGAGGAGACGCTGGCCCAGTTCAGGGAATTTTTCCGTGAAGTTCGCAAAAAAAACAGGAATGTGACTTGAAAAATTCTTTTTTCCGCTATATAGTATGTATTGAAGAGGTGTATAAACACGCTCTCGCGCCGGCGCCGCCCTGCGGGCGGAGATGCTCCGGAGACGCTGAACGGTTGCCGCAAAGAAGGAGGCTCAGGTGAAAAGAAGGTGCAATGACTTCACGCTGGTGGAGTTGCTGGTGGTCATTTGCCTGGCCTCGCTGCTGTTCGGGATCGTGCTCCCCGCCTTCAGCCGCATGGTCACGGGGAGCGCCGTGGACCGTCTTGCTTCCAATTTGAAGCTCCGGCTCGAACAGACCCAGTCCCAGGCCGCCGTCTCCCGCCGTCCCACGGCCCTCGTCCTCCCCAACGGCGCCGCCACCGTCTGGACCGATTCCAAGGAACAGGCCGCCCGTCTGGGCGGTTCCCGCATGTGCTACGTGGACAACGTCGATACCTCCGCCGGGAGCGCCAAATTCAAGCGCTGGGTGCCCAACGAGGAGTGGACCCGGCCGGAACGCGGGGCCTTTCTCATCCGGGTGACGGACAACAGCGACGGCGATGACGGCGTGGCCGTCGAAGGTTCCGCGCAGAAGGTCGGCAACGGGACCAACGCCGGGGAGGCGACGCTCCTTGCCAAGGGGAGCGCGCCTCTGCTGAAGATCGATTCCTACCAGGGAGGGGAGGCGAGGGAATCCTGCGCCGTGGTCTATTCCCCCAACGGCAACATGCGTAACCAGAATGACATCCGCCTGGTGGTCGCCGAGGCCATGATCAACGGCGGCAAGCTGATCTTTCCGGGCGGCGGCGACGCCGGGGCTCACAACTTCCGGGTCCTGACGATCAATCACGTCACGGGCCGGGTGGAGTATTACAGATGAAGAAGCGCTTTTACTTCAACCTTATCGAAATTCTGCTGGCCATCGGCATCATTTCCGTCGGCCTTTCCAGCGCCATGGTGCTTTTTACCTCCGGGCTCCGGGTCAACAACGATGCCGGGCGGAGCGGCGTTCTGCCCGACGCGGCCGAGGCCGTCCTCGCCGAGGTCCGGCGCAAGGCCGTCGAAGAGGCCACCGCCGCAGGGTGGGGCACCTGGCCCTCGGCCACCGATTTCGCGGCGGCGGGCGTTCAGCTCTCCTCGTTCACCACGACCGGGGATGCGGCCGGCAAGACCGTCATCGTCAACGACAATACGCTCCTCTACCGTCAGTTGAAGGTCACCGAATTGTATGACTCCGGGAGCAAGAAAGGCCAGCCCAAGGCGTGGGAGCCCGAATTTTCGGTCATCGCCGAGGTCCGCAACGTCACTTCCGCGGCTTCCTCTGTTGCCCTTTCGAATCCCAGGAATTCCGCGGAGGAGCTTCCCTCACACGTAACGAATTTGCTGAAGGATGTGGACGACCAGGGGGCTCTGACGCGCTGCCGCAAGGTCCTCGAGGTCCGACTTTCCTATCCTGCCGAACAGCCCATGGACTCCAGGGAAGTTCAGTATTTCCGGCTGGAGCTCTTCAACGAAAAATACGATCGGTTCAACCCATGAGAAAAGATATCCGGAAAAACAGGTTCACCCTGGTGGAACTCCTGGTTTCACTGGGCGTTTTCAGCGTTCTGCTGGTGGTCTTCATGCAGATCTTCAGCGGCATGCGGCTGGTTTGGACCAACTCCGAAAAGGAGGCCGACGTGAGCAGCGGGGCGCGGGTCGCCATGGATATGCTTTCGGTGCTCCTGAGTGCGACCTATTACTCCACCGCCAACGCCTATGCGGGCAGCGAGCGGCAGTTCCTCTTTTACGCCGACCAGGTTTCGTCCCGGCCGGGCGGGCTCTACTTCGCCGCCAAGACCAGCTACGACCTGCCGGGGACCAATCCGATCCGTTTCATCGGGGTGCAGCTGCCCGGATCCGCTTTCAACTACGGACTGAATCCGAGCTCTCAGGCGGACCGTTACTACAAGCTCCAGCTGACGGTGCTTTCGAACGAGGATTCCCAGTATTCCCGGTTTTCGCCGGAATTCATGAATGACACCTCTACTGCGGCGGTGTCGACCACTCAGGCCCGGCAGGCTCTCTACGGCCTTCTGACCGGCAAGATCCGGGCGGCGGACACCAACGGCGACCGGATCGAGCTGCTGAAGAACGTGACCGATTTTCAGGTCCGGGCTCTGGATAAGGACGGGAATCAGATGTCCGAGGGCGATTCGAAATGTTACGCCGTCCCCGATTCGGTGGAACTTTCCATCTCGGTGCTCACCGATGCGGATTTCGCGCGCTGGGCGGAGCTGAAAGGCGGCGTCGGGGTTGTTCCTGACGATGCCGAAAAACTCAAGGCCGCCCGGAAATTCCGGCTGGAAAAACAGAAGACCTTCACCCGCCGGGTCCGTATCGGCACTCACAAGCAGATCGCAGGGGAGGAGATATGATCCGTCACCGTGAACAGCAGGGCGTGGCCCTCATTTTCGCACTGGGGATCCTTTCATTGATCCTCGTCATGGGCGTGGCCTTTCTGGGGAACGCGCTCATCGGCCAGAAGATCGCCCTCAACAGCCGGGAAACCGCCTCCGCCCGCCTCACGGCGAGGAGCGCCCTCGACCGGGCCATGACCCAGCTGGTCCTTTTCAATCTCACCCAGTGCGGTCAGTTCGCCTCCTCCTATCTCGCGCCTGAAGCTTCGAGCGTTTTCAGCCGGATCGACGGGGGCGGAGCGGTTCTGGGCGACGATCAGGGGGAAACCAAAGACCAGCTGGCGGGCGCCGATTCCAAGCTCAACGTGGGGCCCGCGGACATGCTCTCCTATCACGGAAAGGACAGCCGGGCCAGGTGGGTCTATGTTCATCGGAACGGAATCGAAACAAACGGGACGAAGACGGACCAGACGGCCAATCCGATCATTGCCCGTTACGCCTATCAGGTGCTGCCGCCGCCCGCCCGTACCGACACGGCTTTTTCCCGCAACAGCCTTTCCCTTTACGCCGTGACTTCGGGCGCGGACGGGGTAGCGGGGGTGGATTCCGATACGGCGAACCGCAAGGCGCAGACCCACCGCTGGGGGATCGACGCGGATGAGCTGTGCATTTCCGATTTGTCCATGTTCAGCGCCCACTGGACCGGTTCTTCGCCCTGGTCCCCGCAGCATGAGTTCGACAATTTTCAGAACCTCCTTTCGGGGAGTGGCCAGCCCTTCTACTGGAGCAAGACCGATGCGGCTGCGAAAAAAATGGTTGAAAGCCGCAAGCGGTGGCTCCGGTATGCCTTCACCGAGGGCAGGGGCCGGGTGGCCCGCGAGGCCTTTTCCGGCGGCGCGGGGGTCTGGTATACCCGCTTCAACCTGAGCGACGGGACGCCTTTTTATTCGGGGAACGATGATTCCAAGGGCAACTGGTATTCGAGGCTTCTGACGACAAAGCCTGCCAGCGCCGTCGCCGAAGCCAACATGATCAACGGGGGCGGGGGCGTTACCAATCCTCTCAAGAATTCCGAGACCGCGGTGAACAATCTGGCCAGATTCCCCGATCACTTCGAGGACGGGTTCTACTGCGACAAGGACGGTATCGAAGATAACGATGACTTCTTCCTGGGGATCCCCTTCCTCACGCGGATCGGGAGCCAGACCGAAAAGGGCGCTTTCGATTTGGTCGAAAATTTCCGCAAGCAGATCGCCGCCAATTTGAACGACTACTGCGACAGCGACTCCGTTCCCACCAGCGACAAACTTGCGTCGACCTGGATGTCCCTTGTCGGTAAAACTGACGCCGCGGACCTCCCGAAATACACGGGCAATGAGAAGACTCCTTACATCAATGAGGTCGGCTTCGGTTTCATGATGGAGAATGCCAAGGTCGAATCCGGGAGCGCACTGCGTTTCACGGCCGAAATTTCTTCCGAGCTTTTGGCCGAGCTCATCAACGTCTACGGGGGCGCGATGCCGGTTTCCGTTTCCACTCTGAAACTGTACGGGGCCCTCAAGTACCTGAGTCTCACCCTCGATATTTCCATCAAGGGCAATGTGACGGCACACTACAAGAAACCGGATCTTACCACCGTCGATGTGCCGTTCACCATCGAAGAGTATCGCACCGGAACGAAGGAAGTCAAACTTTTCGATTCCTCAACTTCGCAGACATTTACCATTGATTGGTCGAGCGGCTTCGTAGGCAGCGGTCCCTACTGGGTGAAGAACACGCAGTTTCCCAAGCAGAATATTTCCTGCGATTTGACCGATGTCCTCACCCAATATATCAATGACAAGCCTGTTGATGCCCTTTCCGGCAAGAGTGTCGATTCCTACGATTTCACTTTGACGGGGATCCGGGTGGCGGTGACCAAGGTCACCTTCAATCTCGGGAATCTGGTTCTGAGCGCTCCTGTGGGCGATCCGCCTTCGGGCGGCTCGGACCCCACCGAGGCAGGCATCGACTTCGTGAGAGTCCACCAGCCGGAAAGCGGGAACGGACATGAGGTTTCCGTTGCGGCCGAGAAGCAGCGCCTTTTCGGCAAGGGACCTTCCGACACCGAACCGTCGGCGACCGAAGTGACGTCGGCGAGCGCATTGACTTCGGTGACCGCAGCGGACAAGTGCATCTTCCATTTGGGCGGCATGGAGGCCGTCGATCCGCGGCAGAATCTGCATGCGAAGGTTCCTCAAGACGAGAAAAATGACTGGAGAGATGCGAAAGAGCACTCTTTCGATGAGGCGAGCGGTACTTGGGAGTGGTCCAAACTTGATAAACGTATTTCCGGTGGCTTGCTCAACCCCTGTTCCAATCCCAGCGCGCCCAAGTACGCAGACGGGAGCGACATCGATGAGGATCATCGCGACAAGGAAACGGCGACGGATCCGGCTTGGCTCGGGGGGGCGGCCGGGAAGCATATCTCCACGGCGGTGATCCGCAACAAACCCATGCGGAGCCCCTGGGAACTGGGCTTCATTCACCGGGCCGCCCCCTTCCAGACCATCAATCTGAAGAAGACGGGCGGGCTTGACGGCAGCGCGACGCTGGCCCCCGATGCCCACAAGCCGGGGAATTTCACCAACTCGGAAGGTCTCGTCGTCTGGACAGCGGGGACGGGAACGGCTTATGTCAACGGCGATGCGGGCATCTTGGACGAGATCAAGATGACCGAATACAACAAGTCCTTCGGGAAGATCGATGTGAGCACCCTGATCCAGACCGCGCCCACCTGGTGGGTGGGGACCAGCGACACGGAGACCTTCAAGAGTCACAATGAGGCTTTGTACAAGGCTCTGTTCCGGAACATCCGGATCGGACAGACTGCCGCCGAATTTCTCACCGAGTCGGATAGTCTTTCGACCCCCGGTACGCTCACGGGAACGAAGCTGACGGACGGAGACATGCCGTCGGGGTTGCCCCCCGCAGCCAATACTTCCGTGTCGCTGCGTTCCAACTTCCTCAATGGGCTGGCGTCGACCTTCAAGACCGATACCGGCGCCAATGACGCCGCGATGGAAGAGCTTGTCGGCAAGACCCTTAATCTGATCGACGCCAACAGCTGTTCTCCCGGCAACGTCTACCGGATCGTCATCGTCGCCCAGACCATCCGGGATATGGAGGGGACCGGCACCCAGGGCAAATTCGATGTCTCCTTTCCCGATACCTCGGACCCGGAAAAGAATGTCTATACCGATCAGATCCTGGGCGAGTGCCGGATGCTGGCCACGGTGGAAAAGATCACCTATCTGGAAGGGGCCGACAAGGTCCCGCGGGTCAGACTGCGGGTCAGGCAGATCGAGTATCTGGATTGAGGAGTTTTTTCGAGCAGCAGGAAAGGTTTTGCAGCTTCCGGGCCCGGCCCGGAGGTTTTGTTTGAAAGTGAACACGTCATTAAGATAAGAGAGGTTCGAATGAAAGTCACCCCCGAAACCGTCGTTCTGGTCAACTGCGACTGCGCAGAGATCCAGAAGATTGCCCGCGCCGTGCGGAGCGCCAAGGTCTACACCATGGTCATGCCCTGCACCGTCCCCGTCGAAAGACTCATGGCCGAAAAGCCCGTGGGCCTGATCTTCTGCGCGGACAAGGCCGACCCCGCCGTCGCCGCCAAGGCCGCGCCCCTCGCCGCCTTGAACCTGCCGAAGATCGCCGTCAACGCCGCCTCCGGAATGTTTCCCGGTATGGTGAACGTCACCCTCAGCGCCCCCACCGCCGTTCAGGCGCTGGTGGACTTCTGCTTCAAGCAGTGCGGCTGCACCGGCAACTGGTCCCTCGAAAAGTTCATCGACGAAGCCGTGGCCGACATCCGCGCCCAGGTGGGCGACCAGACCGTGGTGCTGGGCCTTTCCGGCGGCGTCGACTCCAGCGTGGTGGCGGCCCTGATCCACAAGGCCATCGGCAAGCAGCTCACCTGCGTCTTCGTCAACCACGGACTGCTCCGCAAGGGTGAGCCCGAGCAGGTCCGCAAGGTCTTCGCCGAGACCTTCGACATGAATCTGGTCTACATCGACGCCACCGACCGCTTCCTCGACAAGCTGGCGGGCGTCTCCGATCCCGAACGCAAGCGCAAGATCATCGGCAAGGAGTTTATCGACGTCTTCGCCGAAGCCGCCCGCAAGGTCAACGCTCCTTTCCTGGGGCAGGGGACCATCTATCCCGACATCCTCGAGAGCATCTCTTTCGACGGCAAGCCCGCCATCAAGAGCCACCACAACGTGGGCGGACTTCCCCCGGATTTGAAGTTCAAGCTGGTGGAGCCCGTGGAACGGCTCTTCAAGGACGAAGTCCGGCAGGTGGGCAAGCTTCTGGGGCTGCCCTCCGTGCTGCTCGACCGTCATCCCTTCCCCGGCCCCTCCCTCGGCGTCCGCCACGTGGGGGCCATCGCGAGGGAGACCTTGGCCGTGCTCCGCGAAGCCGATGCCATCGTCACCGACGAAATGCTGAAGTCCGGCTGGTACGGCAAGACCTGGCAGACCTTCGCCATCTTCGTCCCCGTCAAGACCACCGGGATCCGGGACGGCGGCCGGAGCTACGACAACGTCATCGCCATCCGCTCCATCAACAGCGTGGACGCGGTCACCGCCGAGGTCGTCCAGCTGCCCTGGGAGCTCCTGCTGAAGATTTCTCAGCGCATCGTCACCGAGGTCAAGGGCGTCAACCGGGTGGTCTACGACATCACCCGGAAACCCCCGGCCACCATCGAGTGGGAGTGATTTTTTTCGGGAAAACTCCTGTCTTCCGACAATAAAGGGCGCTTTGCGGACGTTAATGGGGCAAGATGCTCCGGGCTCGGAGCGTACCGTTGTCGGAAGATCAAACACAAAGAGGAGAAGGGAGTGATTTTATGAGAAGAGGATTTTTGACGGCAGTGCTCAGCGGAGCTCTGATCGGTTTCTGCGGCATGGCTTTCGCCGACACTACCGACGATTCCGGAAACGGCGGCGGTGACTCCGGTCGTCCGAATTTCCGCGACGGCGGCGGACGCGGCGGCCAGCGCGGCAACTGGGGCGGCGGACGCGGCGGCCAGCGCGG
>JAFSYV010000233.1 GCA_017443585.1 Lentisphaeria bacterium
CGGCCACTCCAAGGCCATCTGCCTCGATTTCGGCGTGGCCAAGGAGTACGGCGGCGTCTGCAACCTGCGCTTCGACGACACCAATCCGGCCAAGGAGAACACCGAGTACATGCAGTCCATCATCGACGACATCAAGTGGCTCGGCTTCGATCCCGGCGACCGGATCTTCTACGCCAGCGACTACTTCGAAAAGATGTACGAGTGCGCCGTGAAGCTCATCAAGAAGGGACTCGCTTACGTCTGCGACCTGCCCCTCGAAGAGTGGGAAAAGTACCGGGGCGACTCCACCCGGCCCGGCGTCGAGCCTCCGGGACGGAAACGCTCCGTCGAGGAAAATCTGGACCTTTTCGAGCGGATGCGCGCCGGGGAATTCCCCGACGGGGCCATGGTCCTGCGGGCCCGGATCGACCTCGCTTCGCCCAACATCAACATGCGTGACCCCGCCCACTACCGGATCCGCCGGGTCCACCACTTCCGCCACGGGGACAAGTGGTGCATCTACCCCATGTACGACTTCGCCCATCCCCTCGAGGATGCTTTCGAGGGCGTGACCCACTCCCTCTGCACCCTCGAGTTCGAGATCCACCGGCCCCTCTACGACTGGGTCCTCGACTCCCTCGACTACAAGGTGGGCGAGCGGCCCCGCCAGATCGAATTTTCCCGGCTCAACATCACCGACACCGTGATGAGCAAGCGCAAGCTGTTGCAGCTGGTCACCGAAAAGCACGTTTCCGGCTGGGACGACCCCCGGATGCCCACCATCTGCGGGCTCCGCCGCCGGGGCGTCCCCGCGGAAGCCATCCGCAACTTCTGCGCCCGGGTGGGGATCACCAAGGTGGACGGCATCACCGACTCCGCCGTGCTGGACTACTGCACCCGCGAGGTCCTCAACGCCCGCTGCCGCCGTTATCTGGCCGTTCTCGATCCCCTCAAGGTCGTCATCACCAACTACCCCGATGAAGGGGTGGAACCCCTCGACGCTGTGAACAATCCCGAGGATCCCGAAGCCGGAAGCAGGCGAATCCCCTTCGGCAAGGTGCTCTACATCGACCGGAGCGACTTCATGGCCGAGCCGCCCAAGGGCTATTTCCGGCTGGCTCCGGGCCGCGAAGTCCGGCTGCGCTACGGCTACTTCATCAAGTGCACCGACTTCGTCACCGGCCCCGACGGGCAGGTTGCCGAGGTGCGCTGCACCTTCGACCCCGCCACCCGGGGCGGCAACGCCCCCGACGGGCGGAAGGTCAAGGGCACGATCCACTGGGTGGCCGCCGACAGCGCGCTGCAGGCGGAAGTGCGGCTCTACGACAAGCTTTTCACCGTGCAGGCTCCCGGCGCCGACGGCGTCGATTTCCTCACGCAGATCAACCCCGATTCCCTCAAGGTCGTGACCGGATTCCTCGAACCGGCTCTCGGCGAAGCGAAACCGGGAGACTCGGTCCAGTTCGAGCGCGTCGGCTACTTCGCCTGCGATCCCGATTCCCGCCCCGGAAAGATGGTCTTCAACCGGACCGTCACGCTGAAGGATTCATGGAAGCCCGGCAAATAAACCCTCTTTTCATATCATCCATCACGGAGTGTCCCACGTCATGAAAAAACTGCTGTTTCTGACCGTTTTCGTCTGCTGTCTGGTGCTGAGCGCGGGGGAAAAGTTCCCCAAATACATCATTCTTTTCATCGGTGACGGCATGGCCTCTCCCCAGCGCATGGTCGCCGAAGAGTTCGCCGTCAAATCCGGTCACGGCAAGCTGGCCATGAACCATCTGCCCTTCCACGCCACCACCCGGACCGCTTCGGCCAATTCGCTGGTCACGGACTCCGCCGCGGCGGGGACCGCCATCGCCTGCGGCGAAAAGACCGAAAATCACCGCATCGGCGTGGGGCCGGACGGCAAGGTCCGCCTCGAATCCGTGGCCGAATACGCCCGGAAGAAGGGGTGGAAGGTGGGGATCGTTTCCACCATGGTCATCAACCACGCGACCCCCGCCAGCTTCTACGGCCACCGTCCCGCCCGGAGCCAGTACTACGACCTGGGGCTGGACCTGATCGACTCCGGATTCGACTACTTCGCAGGCGGCGGCTTCAACCAGAAGAACAAGGGGGACAAGGAGACCCGTCCCGACCTCTACGAACTCGCCCGGAAGAAGGGCTACAAGATCCTGATGCCCGGCCAGAAGAAGGAATTTCTCGCCCTGAAGCCGGGCTGCGGCAAGGTGCTCTACGCCGCCTCTCCCGGCTACATGCCCGCCGCGCTGGACACCGACGCCGACGGCACCACGCTGGCCGAAATGACGGTCAAGGGGCTGGAACTGCTGAAGAATCCCAAGGGCTTTTTCTTCATGGTCGAAGGGGGGACCATCGACGTTTACGGCCACGCCAACGATGCGGCGGGCAATCTCCGCGAAGTGCTGGCCCTCGACGAAGCGGTGCGGGCGGCGCTGAAATTCGCGGAAAAATACCCCGATGAGACCTTGATCGTGACCACCGGCGACCACGAAACGGGCGGCATGAGCATGGGATTTGCGGGCTCTGGCTACGCCATGTTCATGGAGCGGCTGAAATTCCAGAAGATGACGGCGAAGAAATACGACAAACTCATCGCCGAAGCTCGGAAGAAGGATCCGAAATTTTCCTTCGAGGACAGCAAGAAGCTCCTGACCGAGAACTTCGGCTTCAAGTTCTCCGGCGATGTGAAGAAGGACCCCATGGTGCTGGACAAGAAACAGATCAAGGCCCTCGAAGACGGGTTCAAGAACAACAAGCCCGGCAACGCGGCCAGAATGGTCATGAGCCAGAAGGCGGGCATCGGCTGGACCTCCGGAGCCCACACGGGGCTTCCCGTGCTGACCACTGCCCAGGGCGCGGGGGCCGAAAACTTCGTCGGCTTCATCGACAACACCGACATCGCCCGCAAGCTCAAAGCGCTCATCCGATGAAGGGTGAGACCTTCCGTCATCTGCTGACGATCGTCGTCACGCTGCTCCTGTCGGCGGGGGTGCTGCTGCTGCCCGAACCGGAACGGGCGGTGAAGGGCGGTGCGGGCCGGGTGGCCCGTGCCCGTGTCCTCGCGGTGGACAACAGCGACGTGGCCCTCTACGGACTGCTCAAATGCGGCTCCCAGCACCTGAAGACGCAAATCCTGTCGGGACCTCTCAAGGGAAAAGTTTTCCGCGCCAACAACGAGATCCGGGCCCAGATGGAGCTGGACAAGGAGTTCCGGGAAGGCGACATCATTACCGTGAACATGCCCGAAGGGCCCGTGCCCGAGGATTTCGTGCTCACGGCCAGGGACTACAGCCGGTCGGGCTGGTTCTGGGTCCTGAGCGGCCTTTTCTGCCTCTTCCTCATCCTCTTCGGCTCGTGGGTGGGGGTGAAGTCCATCGTGAGCTTCATCTTCAGCTTTCTGGTCATCTGGAAGGCCGTGATCCCGGCGGCCCTGGCGGGCTGGGCTCCCGAAGCGGTCATCGCCGGAGCGGCGGCGCTCCTCACCTTCGCCATCATCTTTCTCGTGGCGGGCTTCACCCGGAAGGGCCTCGCGGCCTTCTGCGGCGCCATGGCGGGGGTCCTCACCGGACTTGTTCTGAGCGCGCTCTTCACCCGGCTCATGAAGATCAACGGGGCGGTGATGCCCTATTCCCAGCCTCTCTTCTACGCCGGGTACGATTTTCTGGATCTGCAGCGGCTTTTCGCCGGGGCGCTGATCCTGGGGGCGTCGGGGGCGGTCATGGATCTGGCCATGGACATCGCTTCGGGCATCGAAGAGGTGGCCCGGCACAACCCCCAGCTTTCCCGGCGCGAACTGATCCGCTCCGGCATGCGCATGGGGCGCAGCGTGGTGGGGACCATGACCACCACGCTCCTTCTCGCCTATTCGGGGGGCTTTCTCACGCTCCTCATGATGTTCCGGGTCGAGGGACACTCCCCCCTGACGCTGCTGGACAACCCCCTCGTGGCATCGGAGGCGGTGAAGACCCTCATCGGCAGTTTCGCCCTGGTCCTCACCGCCCCCCTGACGGCCCTGATCGCGGGGAGCATTTTCGCTCCCCGGGGTCCGGTCACTTCTTGCTGTTCTTCTTCGACTGGGAACTCTTCTTGTGAGTCTTCTTCGCGGGAGCGGCCTTCTTCGCCGGAGTCTCCTTCGGCAGAGGAACCTTGAGCTGCGGGTCGATGGTGTACTCGCTCAGGGGGCAGTCGCTCTTGCGCAGTTCGGTGATGATGATCTTTGCCAGCAGCTCGGCCCCCGCCTTGTTGGTGTGGGAGCCGTCGATCTTGCCGTCGGGTTTGAAGCGGTAGAGTTTTCCCGCCTCTTCCTCGCCCATGGCTTCCATGATCTTCTGCTGGTTGTCGAAAAGTTCGAGGCAGGGTTTCTTCAGTTCGGCGGCCACTTCGCGGACCGACTGGCTGTAGGGCGCCCGACCTTTGCGGTAGGCTCTGCCTTCGATGAACTTGGCCTTGTTGGTCTTCGGGTCGCCCCGGAGCGACTGGTTCAAGGTGACGAAAATCATCTTCGCGCCGATGGCTTCGGCTTCGGCGGCGTAGCGCCGCAGATTTTCCTTGTAGGTGGTCCTGGCGTCGGTGGCGAATTTCTTGCCGGGGGTGTCGTTGGCTCCCAGCGTCATGAAGATGTAGTCGGGCTTGGAGTCCAGCAGTTTCTTCCACACGCCCCGGTCCCGGAAGCTCCGGGTGCTCAGGCCGCTGACGGCGAAGTTCAGCACCTTGACTTCGGGCTTGAAGTACTTGCCGATGACTTCTCCCCAGCCCCAGATCAGTTTCGGATCCTTGCTGTTGTAGGTCTGACAGGCGGAACTGCCCGCCAGGGCCACTTTAATCTTGGGCAGCTCCGCGGCCGGTTCGGCGCACAGAGCGCCCGCCGCCAGCAGCATGACGATGACTTTTACGATTTTCATAAGAATCTCCCTGTTTCGGATTTCGGTGTCTCTAAGATACCATTCGGGCGGCGGCTTTTCAAGTTCCGCCGGGAAAAAATTAAGAAAAAACTGCGAAAAGAGGTGTTTTCAGTTGACAAAATGCGGAGAATGTGGTATAATTACCCGACGACATGTTTGCCGTCGGCAGGATAAGGAATTGAAAAAGTGTTTACGTTTGGAAAAAATTCGCGTTGCGCATTGATGCGCTTCACCCTCATCGAACTTCTGGTGGTCATCGCCATCATCGCCATTCTGGCCAGTATGCTGCTGCCTGCGCTGCAGCAGGCGCGGGACCGGGCCAAGACCAGCAACTGCATCAACAACCTGAAGGGCATCGGCAACGCCTTCCAGCTCTACGTCAACGATTACCGCGGCTACGTGACGAGGGAAAACTCCGGCTCCCGGCGGGGATGGACTTTCGCCATGGCGATGTACATCAAGCCGGAGCTCTGCCGCTGGCAATCCAACAAGCCGGGAGGCATTCCCCTTGCTCTGGTCTCCGACAAGCCTCTGAGGCTGACCGCTCCCCTCTCCTGTCCGGGGGCGACGGAGCATCTGCTGGCGGGCGGGGAAGCTCCCCTCATGTCCTACGGCCCCAACTACTACATCGGCCACAACCAGCTGGGGACGGCGTCGGTGAAGAAGTTCGTGGAAATCAAGGAGCCGGGAAAGAAACTTTACACCATCGACGCCTCGCGTCTGGTGAAGACGCCCGAAGACAACGTTCTCGACCCCACGGGCGGATATGTGAACATCGCCACCACCTCGTGGCCCATGACGACCGGCAACCGCGAAATGGCCGTCCAGTTCCGCCATGCGGGCAAGGCGAACACGGTTTTCTGCGACGGCCATTGCGGCCCCTTCACCAGAAATGTCCTGAGCGCCGGCTGGCGCGTGAGCTACCGGCACATTTTGCCCCGCGAGTCGGGGTACTGAGCCTTTTTGATAAGATCACGTCATGAAAGAGGAGAGAAAGCAGAAAATGAGAGGACTTCGAAGCACTCGCCCCGCGAGTCCCGGCAAGCGTCTTTTCACGCTGATCGAGCTGTTGGTGGTGATCGCCATCATCGCCATTCTGGCCTCCATGCTTCTCCCCGCATTGCAGCAGGCCCGGGAACGGGCCAGGACCAGCAGCTGCGCCAACAATCTGAAGGGCATCGGCAACGCCTTCCAGATGTACGTCAACGATTACCGGGGCTACGTGACGAGGAACAACGCGGGCTCTCTGCGGGGCTGGAGCTTCGCCATGGCGCTCTATATCAAGCCGGAGCTCTGCCGCTGGAAATCCAACAAGCCGGGCGGCATTCCCGTGGGACTGGTCGAAGAGGTCACGAAGAAGATGACCGAACCTCTTTCCTGCCCCAGCGCGGCGGAGCACCAGCAGGCGGGGGGACGCGTCCCGCTCTTCTCATACGGAGCGAACTACTACATTTTCAGCAACGCGACCGAAAAAGAGGCGGTGAAGAAGTTTGCCGAGATCGCCCGGCCGGCGACGAAGCTGTACGCCATCGACGGCTCCAAGCTCGAGGCCTCCGCGGCGGACAACATCATCTCGGCCACCGACGCCTATCTGCAGATCGCCTCCACCTCATGGCCCATGATCACGGGCAACCGCACCACCAGCGTCCAGTTCCGCCACGCCGGCAAGGCCAATCTGGTCTTCTGCGACGGCCACTGCGGCACGCTGGTCCGGAACGACCTGGCCGGAGGCGGCAAGAAAACCCAGCGTTATATTTATCCACGTTCGATCGACTATTGACACTTCACGGAAGGAACGACCATGAAACGAGCGAAAAAGACGAAATTCACCCTCATCGAACTGCTGGTGGTGATCGCCATCATCGCCATCCTGGCCGCCATGCTTCTTCCCGCCTTGCAGCAGGCGCGGGAGCGGGCCAAGTTCGTCAGTTGCGCCAACAACCTCAAGACCTCCGGCACTTACGTGAGTTTCTATGCCACCGATAATCGTGACCGGGCCCCCTTCGCTTATCGGTCGGGGGCCAGCTATTCCGGGTACGCTCCGGTGGAAGTGGGGTCCTGGTTCTGGCTGCTGGCTCCCTATGCGGGTTACGGCAGAAGAACCGGTTACTGGTATATCGTGAGTCAGTCCACGAAATCCAGCGTTCCCTACACGAAGCCCGGCGTCTGGTCCTGTGCCGCCATGCCGGACCAGAACTCCTCCGCCCGCGGGGCGAAGATCGACTTCAGTATGACCATCTGCGCACGGGGAAGCGCCTACTGGAGCCCAGGTCCCGCCGGACCTATCAACCAGCTGCTTTACTCCAAGATCCGGGAGCCGGGGAACACCGGCTGGCTCGTCGACTGCCGGACCAAGACGGGGGGCAGCGGCGCCATGATCGTCAACCTGAACCCCGGCACCAACTTCGACGGCGTGGCCTGGGGACATTTCGGCGGCACTTCGGCCCAGGTCCAGCACGTGGACGGCCACGTGAAAGCCTATCCCCCCTCCAAGTTGAGCTGGATGCACCGGGGGCCTTATCCGATCTTCCGGTACAGGATGTGAAAGACTTTCGATAAAACAAGGAGCCGACGATCATGAAACTGCGAGCCCGAAAGACGAAATTCACCCTCATCGAACTGCTGGTGGTGATCGCCATCATCGCCATTCTGGCCGCCATGCTTCTGCCCGCCTTGCAGCAGGCGCGTGAACGGGCCAAGTTCACCACCTGCGCCAACAACCTCAAGACCTCCGGGACTTACGTGAATTTCTACGCCACCGATAATCGTGACCGGGCTCCCTTCGCCTACCGGGAGAGTGCGAAAACCACCTTCGGGCCTCCGGAGGTGGGATCGTGGTTCTGGCTGTTGGCTCCTTACGCGGGATACGGCCGGAGAGACGGCTTCACGGACCGCGTGAGCCAGTCCCGGACCTCCCACGTTCCCTACATGAAACCCGGCGTCTGGTCCTGTGCCGCCATGCCGGATCAGACCACCCACTCCCGCGGGGTGAAGATCGACTACTGCATCAACATCATGGCCAGAGGGCACCTTTACTGGAGCCCCGGTCCCGCCGGACCGGTCAACCAGCTGCTTTACTCCAAGATCCGCAATCCCAGCAACACCGGCTGGATCATCGACTGCCGGAGCAAGACCGGGGGCGGCGCCGCCATGAACGTCAATCTGAATCCCGGCGTCAACTTCGACGGTGTGGCCTTCGGTCACTTCGGCGGCGCTTCGGCTCAGGTCCAGCATGTGGACGGCCATGTGAAAGCCTATCCCCCCTCCAAGTTGAGCTGGATGCAGCGGAACGAACAGCCGGTCTTCCGATACCGGATGTGATTCGATCCGGTCCGGCGGGATCGCGCCGGGCCTTTTTTCTATTTGCAGTTCGAAAGGAAAGAAAAATGAGATCCGAACGCGTCATGGCTTTTCTGCTCGGGGCGCTGCTGCTTGCCGGCGGCTGCGCCTCCGGTTCCTCCGGGAAAAAGGATGCGGCCGCTCCCGTTCCGGAAAAGAAATTGAAGGCGGCCTTCTACGTGGACGAAGGCAGCCGCAGCAACGGCGTCTTCTACTGGGCCCGGCTGCTGAGTTACTCGCCGGGGATCGAAATGACCCCCGTCGACGGAAGGGACCTGCGCGAAGGCAAGCTCAAGGGGTTCGATTTGCTGGTCATTCTGGGAGGCTCCAGCGCCAAACAGTACCGCTCCATGGGTGAAGCCGGGGCCGAAGCCGTCCGGAAGTTCGTGAAGGAGGGCGGTTCCTACGTGGGCATCTGCGCCGGATTCCACTGCGCTCTGAACCGGAAGGAACGCATCGGGCTGCTGCCCTTCGAATATCAGGTGGGCGCGGGCGGGGCTCAGGCCGTCCTGCCCGTGGAGATCTCCCCCCGCGGCGGGGAGATCCTCGGCATCAAGCCCGGACGCTACCGGGTCCGCTACTCCCTGGGCCCCATCTCCAAGCCGGGAGCGGCCTGGGAGCACGGCAAGGGTGAAGTCCTGGGCGTCTACAAGGGCACGGTGAGCCCCTCGGGGCGGCCCGGCGGCAACTTCTTCGACGCTCCGGCGGTGATCTACGGCAACTACGGCAAGGGCAAGGTCATCGCCACCAGTTTCCACCCCGAATCCCACGTGGTCAATCACGCCCTCGCCATGGGGTGCATCTACGCCGCCACGGGGCTGAAGACCGCGCCGGTCTTCCCGAAAAAGAACTACCGGCCCGTCCGGGTGGGCTTCTACACCCCCGGCACCATCGGCAAGGGGCCGATCCTGAGGATGCTGGAGCTCGACCGGGAACCCGATCTGGACGTGCTTTTCGTTTCCGGAAGTGAGCTGAACGAGGGGATTCTGGAGCATCTGGACGTCTTCGTCGTTCCCGACGGCATGGACGCCGCCCACAAGAGCCTGGCTTCCGGCCGGAAGGAGATGTTCGCGCGTTTCCTCGACCGGGGCGGCAAGCTCCTCGTTTCCGGTGCCGAAGCGGCCTTTTTCGCCCCCCACAAGAATTTCAAGGTCATCCCCGAAGGGCGCTCCTTCGTGCCCGAGGCTCTGGCCCGTCCCTGAATTTCACCGAAAGGATCTTCAGTTCATGAAAAATAGTTTCCTTCTTCTGCCCGCCGTCATGCTGGCATTTTCCGGCTGCGTCGCCCCGTCCGAAGCCCCCGCGGAGGCGAAAAAACTCAAGACGGCCCTTTACACTCAGAAGGGCAGCTGGGGCAGCGGCGTCCTCTATCTGGCCCGGATCGTCGCCCGGTCTCCGCAGGCTGAACTGAAACTGGTGGACGCCGCGGCGGTCAAGGCCGGGGCCCTCGACGATGTGGAGCTCCTCATCATCCCCGGCGGTTCCAGCCAGCTCCAGTGTCAGGCCCTGGGCGAAGAGGGCAAGGCGATCATCCGCAAGTTCGTGAAGGAGGGCGGCTCCTACGTGGGCATCTGCGCCGGATTCCACTGCACGCTGAACAAACCCGACCGGATCGGTCTCATGCCTTTCGAATACCGTCAGGGCGCGGGCGGCGCGGCGGGACCGGTGCAGATCGAGATCTCCAAACGGGGCGCGGAAGTCCTGGGCGTCGCTCCCGGCCGCCGTCAGGTGAAGTATTCCCGTGGGCCCATCTCCAAACCGGGCGCTCCCTGGGCCCACGGCAAGGCGGAAGTTCTGGGCGTTTACAAGAGCACCATCAGTCCCGCGGGCAAGTCGGGCGGTGATTTTCTCGACGCCCCCGCCATCATCTTCGGCAATTACGGCAAGGGCAAGGTCATCGCCACCAGTTTCCACCCCGAGGCGGATGCGGGCAACGAGGAGATCGTTCTCGGCTGCATCGCCGCCGTGACGGGCGTCCGGCTGACGCCGATCCCCCCGAAGGGCTTCCGTCCCCTGCGGGCGGCCTACTACTTCGGGCCCGCCATCGCCAAAAGCTGCATCGGGGCCGCCCGTGAGTTCCTCGCCCTCGACGCCGACCCGCGGGTCGTATTGAAGCCCTCTCAGGAATTCGCGGACAACGTGGACATCATGATCCTGCCCGACGGCGAGAAGAAAAGCTACGCGGGCTTCGCTCAGCAATGGCGTCGGTCGGCGGTGACCCGTTTCGTCGACCGGGGCGGGATCGTTCTCGCTTCCGAAACGGCGGCGGCGAATCTGCCCGCTCACCCGGCGATCATCAAGGTCCCCAAGGGAAGCTCCTATATCGATGCCGCCGTCAAGGCGGTGCCCCGTCCGGCGGCGGAAAAAACTGCACCCGCCGAGGGGAAAAAGGTGCGGACGCTCTTCTACACCGATAACGGCGCTCTGGGTGCGGGGATGCTGAAGCTGGCCCGGCTGCTCTGCTCCGCGCCTCTGCTCGAAGTCACCTTTGTCAAGGGCGTCGATCTGCGCGAGGGCGCCCTCGACCGCGCCGATCTGCTGGTCTGCCCCGGCGGCGGCAGCGGACGGCAGTTCAACGCCATGGGGCCCCAGGGCGCCAAGGCGGTCCTGGAATTCCTCCGCCGGGGAGGCGGCTATCTCGGCGTCTGTGCCGGAGCCTACAGCACACTGCCCGTTCCGGTGCGCCTGGGCGTCCTGCCCTTCGAGGCCATTCCCCGCGCCACGGGGACCGACAGCAAGGTCTCGGTCGAGATCACCGGGCGCGGCGCCGAAGTGATGGGGATCCCGGCGGGCGTCGTCCGGGCCAAATTCAACGGCGGGCCCATCATGCGCCCCCGCGCGGGCGCGTGGCCCCACGGGAAGGGGGAGGTGCTGGCCCTTTACAAGAGCACGGTAAGCTGGGTGAACCGTCCGGCCCACAAGGCCTTTTTCGATTCGCCCGCCATCATTTACGGCACCTACGGCAAGGGCAAGGTCATCGGCATCAGTTTCCACCCGGAAAAGATGCCCGCCACTTCGTACATCATCCCCGGCGCGGTCTACGCCGTCACTGGGGTGAAGAGTGCGCCGGTCTTCCCCCAAAAGCAGTTCCGGCCCCTCCGGACGGGCTACTTCCCCGGTCCCGCCATCGGGAAGAACTGCGCCGCCGCCATCCGGGAATTCCTTGCTCTGGACCGCCGGAGCGAACTGACGGTCAACCCCACGCCTTTCGAGGACCGCATCATCGAGGATCTCGACGTGCTGATCCTGCCGGAAGGGCTTCCGGGGGTCTACAAGAACTTCCGGACCGGGCGGGAAAAACAGCTGCGGCTCTTTCTCGCCCGCGGCGGACGCATCCTCGCCTGTGAAGAGGCCGCCGCCGTTCTGGCGGGACTTCCCGGAGTGACGACGGTGAAAAAGGGCGAGTCTCCGCTTCAGGCAGTTCTGAGTTTTGTGAAATAAGGGCCTTGAAAAACGGAAGAGTCGGTGCTATATTATGGGATTGCAGGCTCTGTTGGAGATCATCAGCGCGCTGTCAGGGGTTGGCGCGCTCCAGCATACAAATCAGTAAAAAGAAGGAAAAACGAAGATGAAGAGAACTTTTCAGCCCTCTAATCGGCGTCGTAAACGCCGGATCGGTTTCTTTGCCCGTATGGCGACCCACGCCGGAAGGCTGGTCATCAAGCGCCGCCGCCAGAAGGGCCGCCGGAAACTGACCGCCTGAGTTGCGGACTCCTCCATCACTTCAGGGAACAGCTCCAGGTGTCTCCCCGTC
>JAFSYV010000022.1 GCA_017443585.1 Lentisphaeria bacterium
AAACCGGATGATGTGAAAAAATATCTGGACGGCGGCGAAGAGCCGAAACCGCAGTTGGCGGACGGTGGAAAAAAGTGACTTTTTTCGCTTCCCGGTAAAATTTCCGAAGCGCTCCCGCAAGGGGGCGTTTTTTATGGCCTTTTGACGGCTCAACGATTTCTTGAACCGTTATATATCATGCACCGACCGTTTTTGTTCGTGACAGAATGTGTGGAAAATTGGCACGATTCGGAATAAAAAATACGGCGTTTTGAAAACTTCAAAATCGCCGTAACTCATTGATAATAATGGCGGAGAGAGAGGGATTCGAACCCTCGGTGAGGTTGCCCCCACAACGATTTTCGAGACCGTCGCCTTAGACCGCTCAGCCATCTCTCCGCAGAGCTGTTCCATAATATAATCCCCTTGAGCCGATAAGGCAAGGGCTGTTTGCAAAAAAAAAGGAAATTTCTCGCAACAGAACCGGCGGGACTCAGGCCGGGGCGGAGGCGCGGTCACGGCGCTTCCGGGGGGGGCGCTTGCGGCGGGGGCCGGAATTGCGCTCGCTCCCGGAGGGGGGCAGCGGCCACTCCCGGTCGGTCTGCTCGGGGTCGATCCCCGCGGCCGCGCTGCGGATGATCTTCAGCTCACGGGAGTTGGGATAGGTGTGGGAATCCAGAAGCTCGCGGGTAAGCTTGCCCTGATCGAAGAAGCTCTGCTGGGCGATGATTTTTTCCGCCGAAAGATTCAGCCGGACGATCATGTGCAGCGGCAGGAAAATGCTTTCCACCACCTCTTCCGCCGCACGGAGCGCGCCCCGCGGGGGAATGGGCGCGCCCGGTTCGAGTCCCAGCTTCTGCTCCACAAAGGGGAGCGCCATACAGGCCATGGCGAGAGAGATGCTGTTGCGGTAACGTCCCTCGTCCAGACGGCAGTTGCGCTCGTAAAGGAGCTTCAGCGCCCGCTCCATGGGGGGCGTTCCCCAGGCCTCTTCGAGGAAAGGAAGGAAGAACTCCAGCAGCCCGTAATCGTGGAAAGCTTTGAAGTGCCGGTCGCCGTAACAGGAGCCGAAGATCTTTTCCAGCTCCAGCGCCAGCCGGGAAGGCGAAGCATGTTTCAGGAGCTCCAGAGAAGCGAAAAGGGCGTTTTCAGTGGCCGACTCCAAGGTGAAGTCGAACTGGCCCACGAGTTTCAGGGCGCGGAGCATCCGGACCGGGTCCTCCTCGAAGCGCAGCGCAGGCTCGCCGATGGCGCGGACGGTATGGCTCTTGATGTCCTCGAGGCCCATGCCGGTGTGGTCGTAAAGCTCCCCCGACACGGGGTCGTAGAAGAGGGCGTTGACGGTGAAGTCCCGCCGCCAGGCATCCTCCACCGAGGTGCCGAAGTCGTTGTCGGAAACGATGAGATTTTCGGGGACGTCCTCGCCGTCCCGGACGTCCTGCTCGCCGCGGCCGCCTTCCCGCGGGGCCTTGCGGAAGGTGCTCACTTCGAAGAGCTCCCCCTTGTTCGTCACGTGGGTCAGCCGGAACCGTTTGCCGATGATCCTCGTCCTGCGGCGGCCGAAGACGGCGCGGACCTGTTCGGGGGTGGCGGAACAGCCGATGTCGAAATCCTTCGGGGTCCGGTCGAGGAGCAGGTCCCGGATGGCGCCGCCCACGATATAGGCTTCGTATCCCGCCTGCTGAAGTTCGGTCACCACCGCGCGGGAGTTGGAAGAAACAGGGAGGTTCATTTTCATTTTCCTTGAAACCCCTTTCAGAACTTCCGCTGGATGACCGTGTCGACGCAGTCCAGTTCCGGATCCAGGAAGGGATAGTCCGCGTTGAAGTTGAGTCCCCGGCTTTCATGCCGCTGCAGAGCGCAGTCGATGATGAGTTCCGCCACGGTGGCGATGTTCCGCAGTTCGATGAGGTCGGCGGTGACTTTGAAGTCCCAGTAGTATTTCTCGATCTCCTTGCGGATGAGCTTGATCCGGTTCTTCGCCCGCTCGAGGCGCTTGTCGGTGCGGTAGATCCCCACGTAGTCCCACATGAAGCGGCGGATCTCGTCCCAGTTGTGGGCGATGACCACCAGTTCGTCGGAGTCGGTGGCGTTGCCGCTGGTCCAGTGGCAGGGTTCCGTGCGGGTCGGGTGGTTCTTCTTGAACTTGGCGAAGTTCCGGTCGATGCTGGCGGCGGCGAAACGGGAAACCACCAGCGCTTCGAGCAGACTGTTGGAAGCGAGGCGGTTGGCCCCGTGGAGCCCCGTGCAGGCCGATTCGCCCACGGCGTAGAGCCCCTCGATGCTGGAGGCGCCGTCGATGCCGGTCTTGATGCCGCCGCACATGAAATGGGCCGCGGGCACCACCGGGATCAGGTCATGGGCCATGTTGACGCCCGCTTCGAGGCACTTGGCGAAGATGTTGGGGAAGCGGCGCTTGAGTTCCTCTTCGCTGTGCATGCGGATGTCCAGATAGACGCACTCTTCGCCGGTGCGCTTCATTTCGGAGTCGATGGCCCGGGCCACCACGTCACGGGGAGCGAGGCTTTTCATGGGGTGGTACTTGTGCATGAACTCCACGGGTTCCGCGCCCTTGGTTTCCCGGCACTTCAATACCGCCCCCTCGCCCCGGAGCGCCTCGCTGATGAGGAAGGAGCGGATGGTGGGATGGTGCAATATGGTGGGATGGAACTGGACGAACTCCATGTTGGCGATCTGAGCGCCCGCCCGGTAGGCCATGGCGATGCCGGAACCGCAGGCCACGTCCGGATTGCTGGTGTAGAGGTAGACTTTTCCGGTGCCGCCGCAGGCGATGAGAGTGGAAGGCGCGAGGAATGTGATGACCCGGTTGGCATTGATGTCCAGCACGTAAGCGCCGAAGCAGCGGTTGGGGGCGGTCTGATCCAGACGGCGGCTTATCACCAGATCCACGGCGATATGGTATTCGAAGACGGTGATGTTGGGCCGGGCGCGGACCGCTTCGATCATGACCCGTTCCAGCTCCGCCCCCGTGATATCCCCCGCATGGAGGACCCGGCGCTTGTGATGGCCCCCTTCCCGCCCGAGATCGAACTCGCTGCGGCCGTCCTGATAGCCCAGGTCGCCCCGGGTGGTGAACTTGGCCCCCAGCTCGATGAGCTCGGCGATGGCGGCGGGGCCTTCCTCGACGATAGCCCGGACCACATCCTCCTTGCAGAGGCCGGCGCCTGCCGTAAGGGTATCCTGCACGTGCTCGTCGAAGGTGTCCAGCCGGTCCATGACGCAGGCCACGCCGCCCTGGGCGAGGCGGCTGTTGCACTCCTCGATGCTCCGCTTGGTGACGACCGCGACGCTGCGGCCGGATTTCGCCAGATGCAGCGCGCTGGAAAGGCCCGCCAGACCGCTGCCGATCACGATATGATCGTAATGTTTGATCTCGTTGTTCTGCATTTTTCCGAACTTTCCGGAATTTTCGATGTTTTTGCGTCCGAAAATCCTCTTTTCAGTTGCATAAAGGTTGTTCACGCTGTAAATTACACCGTGAACACGGATTTTTCAAATACAAGGGACGATAAAACCTATGACTTTTTGGCATAAACCTGCGGAAAAAGGCCCGGAGGGGGGAAACGGCCCCGCCGATGACCTGCCTTTCTTCAAACGCCATGCCCTGTGGAACTACCTGCTCCTGAGCTTCGCGGGCGGACTGCTTTTCGCCGCCGCGCTGCCCCCGCTTAACCTGTGGTTCCTGGGCTTCTTCGCGCTGACTCCTCTCGTCTGGTGCGCCTCGCAGCTGAGCTGGGGCAAGGCCGCCCTCTGCGGCTGGGTATGGGGGCTCGGATGGGCCCTTTTCGCCTTCCAGTTCCTCCGGGAGATCGAGTGGATCGTCCCCTATCTGCTGGCGCCCGTCATGGGGATCTGGCCCGCCGTCGCTGGGGCGCTGATCTCGTGCATCGGGCGGAATCTGCTCTTCCCCGCCAAAGTGCAGGCGGAACCCTTCGAGCCCCGGAAGAACTGGCTCAAGGAACGTGTCCCATGGTACCGGGTGCTCCTTTTCGTGCTGGCGGCGGCGGTAGTCTACACCCTCGTGGAGTGGACGCGCTCCCGGCTTTTCACTTGGAACGACCTTTCCGTCACCCAGTGGCAGAACCTGCTTCTCATCCAGATCTGTTCCGTGACGGGCTCTTACGGCGTCCTCTTTCTCGTCGCGCTGGCGGGCTCCGCCGCGGCGGCCCTGCCCTTCCGGAAAGGATGGTGCATCTTCCTCGGGGTCCTCGCTCTCCTCTTCGGGAACTCGGTGTGGGGGGTCATGCAGAAGGAGTTGATCCCCAGCCGCTTCCCCAAAGCCCGGAAGTGGCATCCGCTCCTCATCCAGGGGGATCTTTCCCAGCGCCGCCACGCGGGCGAAGAACAGTTCCGGGAGGCGCTGAAGGTCTACACCGAACTCACTGCCGCCGCGGCGAAGAAGTTCCCCAAGGCCGACGTGATCGTCTGGCCCGAAAGCGCCGTGCCCATCCCCCTGCGCTCGGCTCACACCTGGGGGCGGGAGTACGCCGACTCGGTCCGGCTGCTTCTGGCGGAGTGCCGCAAGCCCATGCTCATCGGGACACTCGATTTCGCCTTCCCCCGGCCGCTGGAAACGACGCCCGGCTTCACCAACAGCGCGTTGTATTTCGACCGGGAGGGGGCGTTGCGCTACAAGTACGACAAGATCCACCGGGTGCCCTACGGGGAGTACATCCCCTTCCGGAAATACCTGCCCGAGTTTCTCATCAAGATGGTGGACATGGGACGCGACCTGACCCCCGGCGTGAACCGGACGCCGCTGTCTATCCCCGGCGGCCCCCGGCTCAGCGTGGCCATCTGTTACGAAGGTGTCTTCGGCTACCTGACGCGGGAGTTTGCCCTGCAGGG
This sequence comes from Lentisphaeria bacterium, assembly GCA_017443585.1. Lineage (GTDB taxonomy): Bacteria > Verrucomicrobiota > Lentisphaeria > Victivallales > Victivallaceae > UBA1784. Next base: position 4,849 of record JAFSYV010000022.1, read on the forward strand.
GGCCAACGTACTTGTCGTCCTTTCCAACGACGCCTGGTATCCCCGGAGCAGCGAACCCGAACAGCATCTGGCCAATTCGGTCATGCGGGCGGTGGAAACGGGGCTTCCCATGGTGCGCTGCGGCAACAACGGGGGTTCCCTGCTGGTTTGGCCCAGCGGCCGTGTGGGCGAAGGTCTCCGGGCGATCGGGGGAGACGTGACGAAGCCCCACTACCTTCAGCGCGGGCGGAGCTGCGGCGTCATCGAAGTCCCCTATTTCGACAATCCGGAGCCCACCTTTTACGTGAAGCACGGCGAATGGCTCATCGGCGTGTTCTTCGTCGTCTTCTTCGCCTTCTGCGGCACGGCGGCGGCCAACCACCTGAAATTCAGGAAGCTGCTCCCCTCACCGGCAAAACGGCGCTGAGCCGGAACGTGCGGGAACGCTGATGAGTTGCTGCGGCGGAGCTTATTTTTCCACGCTCAAGGTGCTCAAAAGGACGAAGCTGTCGCCGCCGGGGCCCAGCTTCGTGAGCTTGAAGCAGGGTTCGAAGCTCCCCGCCGCCAGTTTGCCGCTGTCCCAGACGGCGGCTCCCGCCAAGGCGGCCTTGGGTTCGAGGTCCAGTCTGACCTTGCCCCCCGGCTTGCAGAAGAAGACCGGGGCCGCATCCATCCTGCCCGTTGCGGACTTCACCGAGAAAAGTTTCCGAACCGTCGTCTCATACTGTTTGTCGATGCCGGTGGAAAAGAGTTTGCGGGAAAAATCCCGCTTGAAATCCAGCGTCTTGCCGTCGACGGTCAACCGGGTGAAGCCGCCCTGCCCCCCCGGCGGAGCGGGGATCAGATTGTACCGGACCCCGAAGGTCAGATCCCGGTCGGAATCGTTGACGAGAGTCGTGGTCACAGCGATCTTCCGCAAACCTTCCGTGAGTTCGATGTTCTGGCGGATGACGAGTCCCGCCAAACCGGGATTGTCCCGGTCCAGCATCCGTTTTTCGCCGGTGATCTCGAGGCCGCCGGGGATCTTCTTCTGAGCCGTCACGGCGAATCCGCCGCGGATCTGGCAGGAAGGCAGCCAGAAGGCCGTCGCCCCCGCGCCGCTGTGGTGGTTGCCGCGCAGGACCGCTCCGGCGCCGGTATCCCAGTCAGTGACGACAAAGGTGGGAACGAACAGCACGGCCTTGTTTTTCCCGGCGGTGAAAGTAAGCGTCCGGGCCTTCGGATCGGCGGCGCAGGCGATCCCGGCGTTGGAGATGTTTTCCAGTTTGGACTCCCTGATGCCGTAGATCTTTTCGTACGCTTCGTCGGCCGCCTTGGCCTTGCGCAGAGCCGGAAGCGCGGCCTGCCGGGCCTTTTCCACCGCGGCGGCCGTCAGGGACGGCAGATCTTTGTCGGCGGCCTTTTCCGGCGCGATCTCGTAAATTTCACAGCGGACCGCCCCGGCGTGGAGCGTGATGCCGTCGGCAAGCTCCCTCCCGGTGAAGGATTTTCCGTCTTTGCCCGTGAAGCGGGTGCCCCTGCTCCTGACCGTATAACGCGTATCGGGGGCAAGTCCCTCGACCTTGAGCGTGAAGAAGACTTCCCCATCCCGCCAGAAGTTGAAGGCGGCCACGATCAGCGCGCCCTTGAACTCATAGGCCGTGTGCTGGAGCATCCGGTAAATGGCGTGAGTCCCCAGCAGCGGTTCGACGATGGCCGTATCGGCGGCGTAGGGCTGCTGCGCCGTGAGGGTGACTTTGTCATCGACCCGTTTCCCCTGAAAGACGTACTTCTCATAACGGGCGATGACGGTCGAAGCGTCGGCGACGGCTTTCCAGTACCGGGCGTCGTAACCTTTGGGGAAGGCGTAGACTGTCGCGGCCTCCCACCGATTGAAAAAGTAGGAGAGCAGTTCGATGGCGATGGATTCAGGCTGAGTGACCCAGTCGCAGAGCTGATACCCGTGGGGGAAGGCCAGCAGCTTCGGCGGCTTGGGGGCGTAGTCATTGTTCACCGCCTGACGCACATCTTTCGCCTTGACGAAGGTGCGACGATTGAAGCTCTTGTTGTAGACGAAGGGCGCCTGAGCCCGCCAGGCGGCATAGGGCCCCCAGGGGTCGATCCACTCGAGCGCTCCGGCGTAGTCGATGGGATGGGTCTCCCTGTCATAGCCCTCCTGACGCCAGGCGGAGCCCATCGTATTGAACTGCACGCCGGGGATGAAGCCCAGAGATCTCCCCTTGCCGCCGGTGGCCTCGATCACCGTTTCGTTGACGGTCTTGACCAGTTTGGCGTGTTCCAGACTGCGGAACCGGACGGCCTGCTTGTGATATTTGCGGCCCACGGCCAGTTCCCGTGGCCACTCCTTTTTCATCTGTTCCTCGGAGACGCCGACGAACCGGGCGAAATTCCTGCGGCAGGTGTCGCAGAAACAGCCCCGGCCCGCATACTTGTAAGGCTCCCAGTTGGCCCAGAGCCCGTCCGCCCCTTTCAGCCCCTCCCTGATGTAGGGAACGGTGCTGTTGAGATAATAGGGCCGTTTCTCATAGACCGCCGCCGGACAGGTGGAAGCGTCGAACTTTTCGCGGTTGAGGGTGCCGACGGTCCGGAATTTATCCCCTTCGGGGCGGCCTTTGGGATTCCCGATCTGGAACCCGTTGCCGACATAGGAAAGCGTGGGGGTGATGACCTTGACGCCCGCCTTACGCCAGAAGGGATAAGATGGTTTGTGCCCCGCGACGATCCAGCGGATCCCCGCGGCGTCAAAGATCCGGGCGTTCAGTTCGATGTTTTTCGGATCGGTGAAATACATGCAGCGCCCCCCGAGATAAACACCCGGCATGAAGAACTCCGGCTTTCCCGCCCGGAATTCCGGGATGACCTCGAAGCCGACCTTCACGATGTTCGAAAGCCGGGAGCCTGCCTCCTCCACCCAGGCTCTTCCGGGGGCCAATCTGCTTCCCGGCGCGGCGGCGGTCGTGAGCAGCGCCGTGAGGCGGAGATAAGCGTCGAAGTCCGGCTGTGTGGCGGGACGTTTCCGCAGGCCCGTAAGGTCGATCCGGTGCCGGACGAGGCCCTTTCCGACCTCCTTTTTCCCCAGGTATTTGAGCCCCGCGGACTCATGATACGCGATCTCACGGGGAAGCTCCAGCACCAGTTGAGGATGATCCATCTTCGCCTCGGCCGGGGTGCCGTTGCGTTTCCACATGAAGGCGATGATCCCCGGCAGGTTCCGCGCCAGCGCGAAGGTGCTGTCCAGCCGCCCCATGGGGGAAAGCTGCAATGTAAGTTTCTTTCCGGCCTCCCCTGCCCCGGAGAATCCCGCCGTGACGGCGGGCTTGCGGAAGTGCAGCTCCCCCACGCCGTCGATCCGGAAGGCCAGCTGCACGGACTTGATCCCTTCCGGCAGCAGAATGGCGTTCTGGTAGTTCCGGTATTCGTCGGAAAGCCGGATCTTGTAAACCTCGAAGAAAAGCGTTTTCGCCTTCCACCACTTTCCGGCGGGCTCGCTGAGCCCCTTGACGATCAGACACGCGCCGCCCGCCCCGGAGTTCCGCCCCCGGTACTGGAACGTGATGTTGTACCGCCCGCCTCTGGCGTCGGGCAGGTTGACGCCCTTGTGCCACCCTCCGGAAGTGACGCCGACCAGGTCGGGGGGGAGGATCTTGTTCAGTTCCTCAGGTTTCACCACGGTGAACACGCCGTCCTTCACCGACCATTTCACGATCTTGCGGACCTGAGCCCTGCGGGGATCGTCCTGAGGGAGCTTTTTGGAGTGGATGAAGCAGTAGGTCCCCTGCCAGCGCAGAGGGTCTTTCGGGGACTCCTCCGCGGCACGGTCGGCGTTGACGATGAGGTTTTCCGACGGCGGGATCTCGCGGGCTTTGAACAATCCGTCGGAGCTCTTCCTGAAGTCGAAGGTGACGCCGCCCGGATCGAGGGCCGAAAGCAAGCTCCCCGCCGCCAGTATCCCGAAAAGAAGTGCCTGTTTCATGCCCGTACGACAAATTCCCGCATTATTCATTTTCATCACCCGTTGCTCCTTATTTGGGAACTTCGATCAGACTCACGTGATCGACCCACGCTTTGCCCGTAGCCTGCCGCAGAACGAACTTGACGTAGCTGCGCTTGTAATTTTTCGGCGTATGGATCCGGAAGGAAAATCCCGTCCAGGGCGAGCTCCCCGTCAGCTGGGGCCTGGGCACGTAGGCGCAGTTCCCGTTGCCGAAGTCGAACCGGATGTAGAAGCCGCTGGAGACGTTCGTTTTCTTCTTCACGTTCTCCAGACGCACGTAGAAGGAAAACTCGTAGTCCGTGTCGGGCTTGAGCTCCTTGGGGTACTGGTCGAATTCGGCGGAAACGGCAGTGCCGGGATCAAGTTTTATGGAAGCCCCCTCCGTCAGGAAGAAGTGCTTGTCCACGGCGGCCTGTTTGTTCAGATTCCAGACGCCCCGCCTCACCTGCGAAGGAGAAAAATCCGGGTTGACGAAGAGATTCTTCTTTGGTTCGGCCTTGAAAAGCAGTTTCCCGAAGCGGGAAACGTCGCCGAAGTTCCGGGCGAAGGGGCTCCAGCAGTAGTAGAGCGTGCCGACCTTGACACCCTCCAGCACCCGGTGCCGGGTGAAGTTCGCGAGGATCCCGTCTGAAGCCGCCTTGCGCATGGATTTGCGGGGCAGGACGATCTCCGCCTGCCAGCCCTTGCCGGGAATGACCTTCGTCGTCACCTTTGCGTTGCTGTTCCACTTGAAGTCCCGGACGCCGTCGGTGGCCTCCAGATCGGCCCAGGAGCCGAGGGGATTGACCAGCAGCTGATAGTAGTGACGGCGGTCCCCGTCGGGCGAGAGGAAGAGCTCCGCGACGGAGTCCTCCCAGACGTCGGCCTTGCCCTGATCGTAGGGCCGCTTGAAGGCCCGGATCTTCCCCGTTTCCGGTTCGGCGCACTCGAAGCGGAAGTAGAAGTTTTCCGCATCGTACATAGCGCGGGCCACGGTGGCGACTTCGGCAGGTTTCGCTCCGCCGTTCTTGCCGAGGTCGATCCCCGCCAGGTGGAAAGCGGGAGCCGTCTTCCATTCCTTCTCGGAAGGTTTTCCTTTGCCCTTGAACGCCGGAATGGCGAAACGCCACGCACGGGTCGCATCGTTGATCCGGTTGAATTTTTCCGCCTCGGCCATGAGGGGGCCCATGAACTCCCCTCGCACGAAGCGGAGCCGGGCGAGGACGAGCTTGTCCCTGCCTGCCAGCTTTTCAGCCCGGTCGAAAAGGCCGTTGAGGCGCCTGATCTCGGCGGGGGAGTAGATCTTGCTCCACACCTCCAGCTCCGAAGGATAGGCGGTCTTGGGACCTTCGGAGGTTTCCACCACGTGGGCGGCGATCCGCGCCCAGTGCCTTTCGATGGTGTCGAAGAACTCCTTCATCGGTTTCGCCGCGGGGCCGTAGAGGTTCTTCACATGCTCGTCGAGGAGTTTTTCCACATCCGTCGCGGGGTCCCAGGCGAGTTTTCCGAAGACGTGGTAGGTGAGATAGTTGAACATCACCACGTCGGTGGCGGATTCGATGAAGAGCCCGAAAATGTAGGGCCGGACGCGCTTGATGAAGCTGGAAAGGGCCCGCGGCGTGGTGTGGGGGATCCCCTGCATGAGGCCGTAGTATTTGCCGGGATAGGTCCAGAGCCAGGTCTTCTGTCCCAGCTTTTCATACCATGCCTTGAGGAGTTCCACGTCGGCATCCCGGTTGGCGGGGAGAAATTCGTTCCACGGCCCCCGGATGGCCAGCATCACGAGGAGATTGTCGGGGATCCTTTGCGTCGGGATCCGGCGGTAGTCGGCGTAGGCCATGGTGGTGAGATAGCCGGGGATCCCGGACTTTTTCACCTCGTCGCTGATGTCGATGAAAAATTGCCAGAAGTAATCGGTAATTTCCTGCGGCCCTTTCGAAAAGTGTTTCCAGCACTCGGGGCAGCGGCAGAGATAGGCGGAGTCGTTCGGCATGATGTTGAAGCAGGGCATGCCGGGGACGTGGTTGAAGTTCCAGGCGACCTTTCCCCGGGAGTTTTTGACGCCGCGCACGGAAGCGGGCTCGTTTTTGAGGAGCGAAATTGCGTCCTTGACGATCTCCTCCCTGATGCCGCTCGAAAAGCAGAGCTGGCTGCGGTCCTGTCCCTCCCGGAGCAGGAGCAGCCGTTTGCCGCCTGCGTTCAGGGCGAAATACTCGGGGTGGGTGTCCTTGAACCGGTAGTAGTACCCGAGATAGGTGAGCCCGTGGCAGTTGGGGATGACGACCGTTTCACACCTGTTGCGGAGTTTGTTCAGCGCGCTGTTCCACTCCGCGGGGCGGCGGACGGGGCGGCGGCTGTGGTTGTTTTCGTAGAAGCGGCGCTGAAGGAAATCCGGCCGGTCATAGATGTCGACGGCGGGGATGTCGAGCTTTTCCGCCCGGGGCGTATACGTGCCCAATTTGCCGGGGAAGTAGTAGCGGACACCCGCGAAGCGTTCGAGGAAGTCGTAGGCCCCGAAAAGAGTCGCCCACTCACCCTTGATGCCGGAGGCGTGGACCCTGCGCACGGGGTCGCTCTCGGGCAAGTCCCGGCCGATGATGAGGATTTTGTTCCCCTCCGTCCTGATGACGAAGCCGTCCCGGTCGAACTTGGCAGGATCGATGCCGAGCTTTTTGGCGAGTTCCAAGTCGCCCACGCGGATTTCCACGGCCTTGCCGGAGGGTTTGAGCACGGGTTTTACGGGCGTCGAGAAAACTTCACTCAACGCGTCGGCGATCTCCTGCGCGGCCAGTTTTACGGTCGGGGTATTCTGACACGCCACGATGTCGAAATTTCCGGGGGTGAGGGTCAGCACTGGCGTTTTCCCCACGCCGATCTTCCGGGGGATCTGCGGGTCGATAGTGAAGGGCAGTTTCGGCGGTGCGCCGCACACGAAGAGCGCCGCAAAAAGAGCGGCCGCAAACAAAAGTCTTTTCATTTTTCTTTTCGGTACGGTCGTTAAGATTTAGAAACGTTCCGGATATGGTCAAAAAATGCACTGTTAGGCATAAAACCGTATTTCTTTCCGCGATGACCGATAAAATGTATTGCGTACGGCGTTAAAACGTGGAAAGCCGGAGTCACTTTTCGGAAAATTCTGAGTTCATATTTATTTTCATTTACACGAGTAATAGCTACAAGGTCGCCCTCTGATGCTGTATTTGTTGCCCGTAACGGCCCTGTTCCCAGTCTAAAGTCCAAATTATTATCTGCTTCAAATGTAACACGGCATTCTTCTGTTTTATCCAACCCTGTCGCGTATAATATACCCCAAAAAGGAAAAAAATCAAGTGACAAGTCTCTTTTTTATACGATCTACCATCGTTAACGAACACTCGGTCCGGCGCACCGAGCAAGGGAGCAAGCATGGGAGAAAAATATGCACTATTAGCTAATTACAGGCCGTCAGTCCTGTAATTTTGAACTTTCTCTGCCAAAATTGTGACGGCCCTAGTCAGACCGTGATGCGGGATACGCCCCGCTAAAACTTGACCTTCTTCGGCAGTCGGCTCCCGACGCGCCTGTCCAGTTCACTCAATTCGCTTCGGGTATTACCGTCATGCGCTCAGGAATACTCGGGCAGCATGAAATGCCAGGCACTTTTGCAAGAAAAAAACAAAAAATGTTGCGTGGGACATGATAGAAAAAGTGTTTTTCTCATAATTTCTCAAAATATTTTATTTTTTTCTCAACGCGCCCCCTTGAATTTTGCCGCGGGAAATGTATATTCTACTCGTCGATCCGTAAAACCAATGGAGATATGAAAAATGAAACGTTCCGAAGAAGTCCGCCGCATCCTCAGTCTCACCACCGAAGAGGTGCTCAAAGAGGCCCACGGCCAGCTGAAACTTTTCCCTATGTTTGACGAAGTATACGATTTTCTCGCCGAAGAGATGGTGGCAGAGTTAGCAAAGGCCGACGCTGTCGACCATATAGTTTAATTCATCATGCCCGTGTGCCCCACCCATCCCTACCGGCTCATGGCA
>JAFSYV010000234.1 GCA_017443585.1 Lentisphaeria bacterium
GTGGGGCCGGTGACGATCCCCACGCTGGACATTTCGCGCACCACGTTGTCGCGGACTTCGCACTGCCCGTTGGCGGAAATGCCGATGAGCCCCTGCAGGACCAGATTGTCGCAGATGAGAGCGCCCCGTCCGAAGTTCCTCACCCCCACGTCGTCGGAACTGGAGTGGCCGATGATATACTTGAAGACCAGATAGAGGAGACCTCCCCGCATGTCGTCTTTGCTCCGGAGCTTGAAGAGGTCGCTGCGGGTGAATCCCGTGGTGAGGATGTTGCCCCGGACGGTGTTGAAGGAGCAGGTGTCGTCGATGACGATCCGGGCGCCGCCGTGCATGAGGAGACAGTTTTCGATGAGGATGTGGGAGCTCTTCTCCTTCAGGTGGATCTGGCGGCGGGAACCCCGCATGTGCAGATCGCGGAAGGCGAGGTATGAAGCCTTCACCGCGAAGCCCTCGCCGTAGGAGGCGGTGAAGAGGTGGTCCTCGGGCTTGCGGTCATCGGCGAAGCGGACGTAGATGAATCCTTCGTGCCAGCCGGAAATGACGTTGCCGATGGTGGGCCAGAAAAGCTCCTTGCGCTTGCGGAAATACTGGTGTTTCACCTGGATCCCGGCGGGCAGTTTCAGCAGATCGAGGCCGGGAAGCCGTTTGCATTTCGGCCCGAATTTGTCCCACAGCATGTCCTCGTTGATTTCCGCCGGGAGTTTCTTCCACGGCGCAAGCTTCATGGTGGAAACGTTGATATAGGTGATCATGGCCCCGTCCATCATGACCAGATCGGGCCGCTTGGCAAGGGGCGACTTCCACACCTGCGGACCGATCTCCGAGGCGGGAGTCCACCCGGTCAGGACCTTTCCGGGGGCCTCGACGATGGAGAGGAACTCGCCGTTCTTCCCCCTTGTCCCCGCGAAGGTGATGGGGGCTCCTTCCTTACCGGACCTGGTGAAGGTGATCTGTTCCCGGTAGACGCCGGGGCCGATCTTCACCGTGTCGCCGGCCCTTGCGGCGGAAGCGGCTCGTGTGATGGTGGCGAAGGGCGCTTTCGCGCTCCCGGGATTCTTGTCGTTTCCGGACTTGTCCACGTAAAGGTTCGCGCCTTCAGCGGCCAGAGCGGCCAGAAGCGCACTGCAGAAGAGGAATTGCGATCTCATCATTTGGTTCCTTTCGCCTCGACGGCACTTTTTTCCTTGAGTTCGTTCAACATCTTCACCGCCGCCTCGGCCCGGCGGTGCAGGGCGATGAAGTCCGCCATGGATTCACCCTGCTGCAAAGCTCCCGCCGCCGGGGCCCGGCCCTCGAAGTAGCCCAGCTTGAATCCCGGAAGGGCGGGAAAGTTCTTCCCGTTCAGGGTGAAGGGCTTCGACACATCGACGCCCATCCCGAGGGCGGGGGAGTCCGGAGCGAGCGTCACGTCCGGAAGTCCGGGCAGGTCCTTCTTGTTCCAAATTGTCTGAGAGGCGTTCACGTCCAAGACCTTGTCGATCTTGAGCACTTCCGGCTCCCGCCGGGTCATGCGGGAGACCTTTTCGTCGAAGACGTAGAGCAGATTGGGCCCGGCGACTTCGTGGGTCTTGACCTCCAGCAGGGGGTTGTCCTTGAAGATGTTGTTGAAAACGAAGAAGGGCATGACCATGCGGAACCTCAGACTGTAGGGCCGGACGCGGAAAGCATAGTTCCAACCGATATCGATGCCGCCCCAGAAGGTGTTGTGGTAGATGTAGAATTTCCCCGCGTCCACCGGATCCGGCGGGTTCTGCTTGTAGACGGGCTCCTTGCCCTCCTTGGGCGGCGGATCGAAATTGACCTTGTCGGCCGCCGTATGGGAGGAGCAGTGCACGTAGATCTGCCCCCCGGCGTGCCGGTTCTGCACGAAAAGGTTGCGGTAATGGTATTCGACGCGCTTCGCCCGCTTCGCCCGCAGGTCGTGGATCCGCAGGGGGATCCCGCAGTTCATCAGCAGATTGTCGTGGAAGATCCCCACGGTGGTGGGCCCGGTGCAGATGCCCACGCTGGACATTTCGCGGACCACGTTGCCCGCGACTTCGCAGTCGACGCCCAGGGCGTCCATGCCGATGAGCCCCTGCAAAATGAGGGTGTCGCAGATCCTGGTGTTTTTCCCGTAGTCCTTGATGCCCGAATCGTCGGAAAGGGAGGTGCCGATGATGTATTTGAAGATCAGGTAGAGGAGCCCGCCCCGCATGTCCTTGTCGCTGCGGAGCTGAAAGAGGTCGTTCCGGACGAAGCCCGCCGTGAGGATGGAGTTTTTCACCGTGACGCGGGAAGCCCCCTCTTTGATGCGGATCCGGCATCCCCCGTGCATCAGCAGGCAGTTGTCGACGGTGATGCCGGAACTGCCCTTGCAGATCCGGAACTGGGTCCGGGAGCCCCTGACGTGCAGATCCCGGAAGATGAGCTCGGACCCCGTGACCGTGAAACAATCTCCGTAAGAAGCGGTGAAGACGTTCTCCTGCGGCTTACGGTCGTCGGCGAAACGGACGTGGAGAAACCCCTTGGACCAGCCCGAAAGGACGTTGCCGATGACGGGCCAGAAAAGTTCCTTGCGCCTGCCCATGACCGACACCCGGATATCCGCGGGCGTCCGCAGCCAATCGAATCCCGGCAGCCGGGCGCACTCCGGCCCCCAATGGCTGAAAAACATGGCGCCGCTGATTTCCGGGGGCAGTTTTTTCCAGCGGGGAAGCTCCATGGTCAGGCGGTTGATGAAGGCGATCATGGCCCCGTTCATCATCATCAGATCGGGCCGTTTGGCCAAAGGAGCCTTCCAGACCCGCGGCCCGACTTCCGGCGCGGGAACCCAGTTGGAAACCACGGTCCCCGGAGCCTCAACGATGCTCAGGAATTCGCCATTTTTCCCCCGTGTCCCGGCAAAGGTGACGGGAGCGCCCTTCTTCCCCGACTTCCGGAAGGTGATCTGTTCCCGGTAGACGCCGGGCATGATCCTCACCGTGTCGCCGGGCTTGGCCGCGGAAGCGGCCCGGGCGATGGTGGCGAAGGGGGCTTTCGCGCTCCCCGGATTTTTGTCGCTCCCTTCGGGAGAGACGAAAAGTTCCGCCGCTCCGGCAGCGCCGGAAGACAGCAAGATGCCAAGGCAAAAGATCCTGACGAGCATAGTGACGACTCCTGTAGTGTGTGTTCCGTCCGGTTTCCGCTAATATAGCATACGCCGGAGCCGATTGCAAACCGCAAAGAAAAAATTTTACCGAAAAAACCCCGCCGCGGACTTGAAAAAACCGGGAGCCGGTGTTAATTTTATCCGGTGAAGAACAACTCCTTAAAGAAAGGAAAGGACCTCATGAAAACAGCGATCATCACCGGCGGCAGCCGGGGAATCGGTTTCGGCATCGCCGAAAAACTGGCGGCGGAAGGGTGGAACACCGCGCTCTGCGCCCGGCAGGAAAGCTCCGACGCGGCGGAAAAGATCATGGCCGAATTCCCCTCGGTCAAGGCGAAATACTACAAGTGCGACGTGTCCGCCGCCGTCGACCGGGAAGCCCTTCTCGCGGGCGTCCTCCGGGACTTCGGCTCTTACGAGGCGCTGGTCAACAACGCGGGCGTGGCCCCCCAGGTCCGGGCGGATATCCTCGAAATGACCGAAGAGAGTTTCGACCGGGTCATGAACATCAACCTCAAGGGGCCCTTCTTCCTCACCCAGAGCGCGGGGCGCTACTTCGCCTCGCGGAAACAGGGGGTCATCCTCAACATCGGCAGCTGCTCCGCCACGGTGGCCAGCATCAGCCGGGGGGAATACTGCATGTCCAAGGCGGGCGTGGGGATGATGACCAAGCTCTTCGCCGTCAAGATGGCGGAGTTCGGCGTCAACGTCTACGAGATCCGGCCCGGCGTCATCGCCACCGACATGACGGGGACCGTCAAGGCGAAATACGACAAGCTCATCGCCGAAGGGCTGACGCTCCAGCCCCGGTGGGGCGAACCCGCCGACATCGGCCGGGCGGCGGCCATGCTGCTGCGGGGCGATCTGGCCTACTCCACGGGGACCGTCATCGACATCGGCGGCGGCATGGAGATCGCCCGGCTGTGAAGACGCGTCATGTGAACACCCTCGTCATCGGCACGGGGGCGGCGGGGCTCTGCGCCGCGCTCCGGCTCCACCGGGAAGGCGTCCGGGATCTCCTGGTCGTCACCGAAGGCCTCTCCATGGGGACCTCGATCAACACCGGGAGCGACAAGCAGACCTATTACAAGCTGAACCTCTGCGGCGCGGAGCCCGATTCCCCCGTCGCTCTCGCGGGGACCTACGCCGTCAACGGGGCAGTACACGGTGACATCGCGCTGGTCGAAAGCGCCCTGTCGGCCCGGGGATTCCTCCACCTCTGCGATCTGGGGGTCCCCTTCCCCCACGATGCCCTGGGGCAGTACACGGGGTACAAGACCGACCACGATCCCGCCCGCCGGGCCACCAGCTGCGGTCCCTACACCTCGAAGGAAATGTGCCTCGCCCTCATCCGGGCGCTGAAGGAGACTTCGGTCAAAATCGAGGAAAAACGCCTCGCCGCAAGTCTGCTCGAGGTGGACGGCCGGGCCGCGGGCGCGGTGCTCTGGAACAGTGACGAAAAGGCCTTCGAGACCGTCACCGCCGAGAACACCGTTTTCGCCGTGGGCGGCCCCGGAGGGCTCTATGCGGCGAGCGTCTACCCGCCCTGCCACACGGGGGCCATCGGACTGGCCATGCGCACTGGGGCGAAGTGCCGCAATCTGCCCGAATCCCAGTTCGGGCTGGCTTCGACGAAGTTCCGCTGGAACGTCTCCGGCACCTACATGCAGGTCCTGCCCCGCTTCATTTCCACGGCGGTGGACGGCTCAGACGAAAAGGAGTTCCTGCGGGAGCACTTCGACGACGCGGAACTCAACTTGCGGGTCTTCCTCAAGGGCTACCAGTGGCCCTACGACGTGCGGAAGACCCCCGACGGCTCCTCGGTCATCGATGAGCTGGTCTTCGCCGAAAATTCACGGGGGCGGCGGGTGTTTCTGGACTTCAGGAGCAATCCCACCGGTCTCGACCTCGGCAGGATCTCCGAAGAGGCCCGCACCTATCTGGAACGCTCCGGCGCCTGCGGCGGCACCCCCATCGAACGGCTGCGCAAGATGAACCCCGGAGCCATCGAACTTTACGCCGCCCACGGCATCGATATCGCAAAGGAGATGCTGGAGATCGCCGTGTGCGCCCAGCATAACAACGTCGGCCTCGCCGGGAATATCTGGTACGAATCGGAAAATATCCCCCATTTCTTCCCCATCGGCGAGGTCAACGGTTCCCACGGCGTCACCCGGCCGGGAGGCTCGGCCCTCAACGCGGGTCAGGCGGGGGCCTTCCGGGCGGCGGAGTACATCGCCCGGAGATATCAGGAAGAGACGCTGGACCGGGCGAAGGCGGAACAGGCCGCCGAAAGGGAGATCGTGCGCCTCGAAAAACTCGTTTCCGGCACACGGGACGCTCGGGAGGATCTGCGGATCCTCCGGGAGCGCATGTCCCGCTGCGCCGGGTTCCAGCGCCGCAAACCTGAGGTGGCTCAGGCCCTTGCCGACGCGGAGGAACAGCTCCGAAAGATCGAAGAGCAGGGATTTGCCAACAGTTCCCCCGTCCTCGCGCTGACCACGGCCCAGCTAGCCTGCAGTTCCTGCGTCTACCTCTCGGCGATCCTGTTCCAGATCGAGTCGGGCGTCGGTTCACGGGGCTCGGCGGCGGTCTTCGACGAAAAGGGGGAAAAGATCCCCGAAGACGAAAAGTTCCGCCGTTTCGTGCTGACCAGCTGCCGCGAAGGGAACAGGACGACCCACGCTTTCGAACCCTGCCGGGAGATCCCCCGGAACGACGGCTGGTTCGAAACCGTCTGGGCCGACTTCAGGGAAGGAAGGATCTTCACGGAAAAATGAAGAAGCTCCTTCTCTGCCTCCTCTGGACGGGGGCTCTGCTGTGCCTTTCGGGATGCCGCAACGCCCCCTCCGCGGCTCCGAATCTCGCCCCGTTTTCCCCCGTCCCGACCGAGACCTGCTGTCTGCTCAGCTGCGGGAACAACACCTTCAAGCTCCACCCCGACAAGCAGTACGCTCTTTTCAACGCCACCCCCGTGCAGCTGCCCGCGCCCGCCGCCTACGGCAAGGAGAAGTGCTACCGGGTGACGCCGGGAACGCTCAAGAACATCATCGCCCCACTCCTGACGGGAAAGGTCTCCCCCCGGAAGATCCGGCGGATCCTCATCGATCCGGGCCACGGGGGCCACGACTCGGGGGCCCTGGGCCGGACGAGCCGGGAAAAGGAGCTCAATCTGCTTCTGGCCGCCGAGATCCGCGCGGCCCTGAACAAAGCGGGATTCCAGACGGTCATGACCCGTGAGCAGGATGTATTTCTCCCTCTGCGCGACCGGGTGAAGCTGGTGAAGAAATACCAGGCGGACCTTTTCGTTTCGGTCCACCACAACTCTTCGAAGATCCGGCCCGACGCCTCGGGCATCGAATGTTTCGCCTACCGCTGCCCCCGGCCCGAGGACACGCTTCTCGCGGCCTCGGTCCAGCAGGCCCTCGTCCGGACCACGAAGTGCGCCGACCGGGGGGTGAAGTTCGCAAGACTCGCGGTGCTGCGGGAAAATCCGGCCCCCGCAGTCCTCATCGAAGCGGGCTTCATCAGCAATCGAACCGATGAAAAGTTCCTGAACGACCCGAAGTGGCGCGAGACCGCCGCCCGGGCGGTGGCCGAAGGCATCGCGGCGTTTTCCCGCCTCGCCGGAACCGAGTTTCCCCCGGAACCGGCCCTTCCGTAACCTTGCTTCCGGCAGAAGCCCCGGGTCATTTTCCGGCAAAGCGCCGGTGGACCGCCTTGTCCCCGTAGGGATCCTCCGGAGCGGCCAGTTCCGCCGGAGTGTACCCCGAAAAGATCCCCGTCACGGTCACATTTTCCCCTTCCGTCACGAAGGCGATGCGCCAGGTCCGATAAGCGAGAACACGCTCTCCTTCCGGCGTTTCCGACAGCCGCTGACGCTCCGGGTCGAGGGTGTGCAAGGTGAGCCGGATCCGCGCCACGTCGGCCAGATCGGGGCCGCCCAGGGTGCGGAGCTTTTCGAGCTGTGACGCCGCTTCATCCGTAAAAAGGAGCCGGGCCGGGCGCGGCACGGCGTCCCGCCACCCCGCGGGGGAACCGGGGAAGGAGTCCGCCTCGGGGATATAGGGCTTGATATCCAGCACGGGGGTCCCGTCCAAAAGATCAAAGTTGCGGATGTGCACCTTAAGGCCTTCGATCTTCACCAGCTCCACGGCGGAAATGCCGATGGGGTTGGGCCGGTAGGGGGCGCGGGTGGCGAAAACGCCCACCTTCCGGTCCGCGCCGAAGGGCGGGAAGACCTTGGGCTTCCAGGCGTCGTTGCGGTCGAAGACGAAGATGAGCCAAATGCGGGCGAAGCCGGCGAGATCTTCGAGAGCCTGCTCGAAATTCCGGTGGGGAAAAAGCTCCACGAAGCCCTCGTTCCGGGCGTAGACGCTCTGGCGGGGAGCCTGCTGGGGAAACTCCCCGCCGCCCCTCACCACGCCGATGGGAGTGAAAGTATATCCGGATCCCGCCATGCTATAAAATAACTCCGAACGGACCCGAATTCAAGGGGAACGGCCCTTTTTACTTCTGGCGCTCGATGACGCAGGCGCCGCCGAAGGGCGGGATCATCGCCTTGCCGTCCTTGAAGACAAGGGGCTGCTTTTCGCCGCCGAAAACCTCCGCGGTCCACTCGCCTTCGGGCAGTTCGATGGTCCCGCCGAAGGACTTGACCGCCGAGGTGATGAGGACGCCCGCGATCTCGCCGTCGGGGGTGCACTTGAAGTCCGCCACGCTTTCGGGGTTGAGCTTCACCGCGGGGAGTTCCGGGAAGAAGCTGCGCCAGCCGTCGGCGACCCAGCGGATCTTGGTCAGGTAGCCTGAGGAGAGGATCTCGTGGGGCGTGAGGGGGATCTTTTCCGTTTCGGGGAAGGGATTTTCGGGCCGCTGCATGTAGTTTTCGTCGTAGTCGCCGCACTCGTTCCCCGCCACGAGGAGCCGCCCCTTGAAAGCTTTCAGATCCGCGATGACCTTGTCCGACAGCAGCTTCGCGCCGGGGACGATCAACGTGGTGCAGCCCTCCAGATTCTTCTGCCAGACGCCGGTGCCGTCCGAGGGAACGATCCGGTAGGGCAGCTGGTTCCGCATCAGCGACTCCTGGACCTTGAGCAGATTGTGCAGGGACTCCTGGGACTTGACGAGGGCCTCCTTGCAGTAGAGGACGCCGATAGGCTCGAAGTGGGGCAGGTCGAGGAGCTTTTTGTAGTCCTTGAACATTTTCTTGAGCTTGTCGAGATAGCCCTTGCGGTCCTCGATGAGTTCCAGATCGGGGTCGCCGCCCCGTTTGGGCCGGGAGGCGGCCCGTTCCGCGGGGATCCCGCCGCCGAAAAGGTTCTCGCAGTGGCGGGCGATGAGGAATTCGGGAGCCCGGTCGGGGGTGGCGCCGCAGTTGTCGTTCAGGGGCAGGATGGGCTTGTTCAGCGCCCGTGCGAACTTGAGTTCCGGAACCTGGGTGAAGACGCAGCCGTCCGCCACCCTGACCTCGTTGGCCGACTGGGAAACCATCAGATCGAACTGCCTGATGAGTTCGATGTCGTCCCCGCCCCGGTAGAGGTACTGTTGGGGCACGAGGGGGAAATTCCCGGACAGGATGAAATCGGGGTTCCGTTCCTTGATGTACTTGCGGAATCCGGCATAGAGTCCCGTGAGCATCTCCTGCCGGAAGGCCAGCTCCGCCTGCCGCAGGGGCTCCTGAAGCTCGCAGGACCAGTCGATCCTGGGAGGGATGCGGATGTAGTCGGGGTCGAGAAAATCGAAGTCGTAATGCTTTTTGACGAACTCCCGGAAAGCCTTCTGGCACCGTTCGCAGTGGCAGGGATAGGTCCCCACGTTGTCGAACATGACGCCGTCGAAACAGTCGGCGTCGAGGGCTTTCTGGAGGATGTAGCAGGTGTACTCGAAATACTTGGGGTTGGAGGGACAGGGCAGCCAGCGCCAGTACTGGTTGCCGCCGTAGATGCGGGGCTCCCCGTGTTCATCCACGATGGCCCAGTCCCTGAGGTCGGGGACCTCGCGGGTCATGAGCTCCCAGTAGAGGGAGGCGTGCTGGACGTAGGCCAGGACCTTGATCCCGTGTTTGCGGCAGCGGAGCGCGAAGTCGCGTACGGCGGGAAAATCCTTTTTCTCGTGCTCCCAGCCCATGCCCTTGTAGAAGCGGCAGTGGATGATATTCACCCCCATGTGCTCGAGAAGGGCGGCGGATTCCTCGCTGTCGAAGAAGTTGTGCCACTTCTTCAGCCACAGCCCGTTGCCGGGAACGCCTCCCGTGGTATAGATGCCGCCCCGGCGGTACATATCGATAGGTTCGTGGTTGCCGAATCCCCAGATCAGCAGCTGTTCGGGATCGATTTTCATGGTCGTTTTTCCTGTGTTGTCCTGAATGTGCAAAAATCACGCCTCGCGGCGTCAGTATAATTTATCACGCCGTGATTTAATTGTCAAGACCCGCGGAGAAAAAAATCGGATTTTTTCACAAGGCCGTTTGACAAGAGCACCCCGGAGTGGTATGTTATCCGCATAAAACAATGAGGAAAAAATGGCTGGAAACAAGATCAAATGGCAACTCATCGAAGCGCTCCGGCAAACACCCGGGGGAGCGGCCAGGAAACAGCTCTGTGGGCAAACGGGTTTTTCGTGGGGCGGGGTCTGCAAGGCGGCGGAGGAACTCGTGGCCGCCGGATGGCTCAGAGGCGTAAAATGCCCTTCCGCGACCCCGGGAAGGCCGGAGATCCGGCTGACCTTCGCCGATGCAGGTCCTCTGACGGCGGGCCTCGATCTCGGCGCAGTCAAATGGCGCTTCGAAATCAGAGACCTGGCCGGGAGAGTGCTCCGCCGACGCGAAGAAAGAGCCTGCGCCCGGGGCGGGGGCTTTCCCGCCGCCGCCGCCGATTTCACCGCGCGGCACTTGCGCGGTTCGGGAATGAAGGAGCGGATCATCGCTCTCGGGATCGCCGTTTCCGGACGGATCGACAGCAGACGGGGCGTCATCCTGAGCGCGGGAAATCAGGGGGTTCCCCCCGGATCCTGCCTGCCGCTCGGAAGTCTTGTTGAAAGGACCTGCGGCCTTCCCGCCCTCCTGCTTCCCGCGCAGGCGGCGGCGCTGTGGGCCGAATACGGCTTCGGGAAACACGCCGGAGCCGCCAACCTCATTCTCATCCACATGGGCATGGGCATCAGCGCCGCACTGCTGACGGAAAACCGTCTGCAGCTTGGACGCCCCGCCCATCCGGCGGGCCACATCGGACACATCCACCTGCCCGGCAACACCCGTCCGTGCAACTGCGGACTGACCGGCTGCATCGAAACGGTGGCGGGCTGCCAGGCGCTGCGCCGGGACGCCGCCGGACGCGGTCTGCCCGAGAACATGGCGGAACTCAACGCTCTGGCCCTCGCGGGAAACCGGGACGCCGGGGAACTCTTCCGCGAAGCGGCCTCCGCGGTCTGCGCCGGGGCCGCGCCCCTTATCCAGCTCCACGCTCCGGAAGCGGTAATCTTTTCCGGCGGCCAATGCCGCGAAGAAAGCTTTTTTTACCGGGAAGTACTCCGGTGCCTCAAGGGATCGCTCCACCGCGAAGAACAGCCCCCGCTGGAACTTTCCTCCCTCGACGATTTTTCCGCTGCGCTGGGAGCGGCCAGATATGCCCTCGAAGGGAAGGTCCGCGGGACGGGGCTTGATTGAAACGGCACGGCGGTTCTTCCTTTTCCCTCCCGCCGCCGGGGAAACTGCGAAACTCCCCGCGGACGAAGCTTGAAATAAGCCCTTTCCGCGGCTATATTATAAAGAGTACAAAACAAACACCTTTGTCGTATAGACGGAACGGAACACTTTATGCGGACTGAAATTTTCCTGGCCCTGCGCCATCTGCGGCCCCGGCGCAGCGCCGTTTCGCTCATCACGGTCACCAGTTTGCTGGGGGTCATCCTCGGAGTCACGGTGCTGCTCGTGGTGCTGGCCGTCATGACCGGCTTCACCGAAAGAATGAAGCGGAAACTGGTGGAGACCCAAGCCCATTTCCAGATCGACGACCGCTCCTACGTCATCGACGATCCCGGAAAGATCGTGGCGGCGGTCAAAAAGGCCGGCGGCCGGGCATGTCCCGTCATGCAGGGGCCCGTGCTGGCCCAGATCGGGAGCCATCTGGCTCCGGGGATCGTCCTTTTCGGCATCAATTCGGAGGATCTCAAGAAACAGTTCGAATGGGAAAGGATGATCCGGGAAAAACGGCTCTCCTTCGAAGGAACCCTCTCCTTCGAGGGCAAGGGGATCATCATCAGCCGCGAGATCGCTTCGCATTGGAACCTCGGCATCGGCGACAAGATCATGATCCACTCCGCCCGCAAACTCGCGGGACTGGTCACTTTCGTCAAGGGGGGCGGCGTCAAGCTCGACGACAGGGCTTCCGCCTATCTGCCCACCGAATTCACCATCCGGGGGCTGTACGAAGTGGGCAAATACGACTTCGACCGGTCGGTGGTCTTCTGCGACATCGACACGGCGGCGGAGCTCTTCAACTTCGACTGGGGCTGCGCCAGCGCCGTCCTGGGATGGAGCGCCGACCCCTTCAAACAGGATAAACTCCTCGACCGGCTCCGGCGGGAGCTCGGCCGCTACCGGATCGTGTCGTGGGAAGAGAAGAATCAGCAGCTCCTCGGTGTGCTGGCGGTGGAAAAACGCATGATGTTCTTCCTGCTGATTTTCATCGTGCTGGTGGCGGCCTTCAGCATCGCCAACACTCTCATCACCTCCATCTACCAGAAGACCAGGGAGATCGGCATGCTCAAGGCTCTGGGCATGACCGACCGGGGCGTCACGCTGGTCTTCGTGCTCCAGGGATTCTTCATCGGCCTCATCGGCAGCGTGGGGGGCGTCATCACGGGCTCCCTCGTCATCGCTTTCCGCAACGACATCCTCAAGATCGCTTCGAAGATCTCCGGTTCGGAGCTCTTCCCCAGGCGCTTCTACTACTTCAGCGACCTTCCGGCCATGATCGTGCCCGAAGACGTGATCTTCATCGTCGTTTCAAGCGTCCTGCTCTGTACGCTGGGGGCCCTGCTCCCGGCGCTCCGGGCCGCCCGGATGGACCCGGCGGACGCGTTGCGTTACTGAAAAGGAGCTTCACATCATGTCTGAAAAAACTCTCGTCAGGCTCCAGAACGTGCGTCACGGCTACGCCATCGGCAAAACAAGGGTCGAAGTGCTCCGGGGCGTGAACTTCGAACTGGCCGAAAACAAGTGGTGCTGCATCGTGGGCGCCTCCGGCAGCGGGAAAACCACCCTGCTCAACCTGATCGGCGGTCTGGAACGGTGCGATTCGGGCGTCATCGAGGTGGGAGGAAGAAACCTTTCCGACATGGGACGCGGCGAAAGCGCCCGGTTCCGGGCCCGGACCGTGGGATTCATTTTCCAGTCCTACTGCCTGTTGCCCGAACTCAGCGTCCGGGAAAACGTGATGATGGCCGCCCGTCTCAACGGCGCCGGAGCGCGGGAAGCGGGCGAAAAGGCCGACGAACTCCTGGAAAAGGTGGGTCTCTCTCACCGCCGCATGCACCGTCCGGCGGAGCTTTCCGGCGGCGAACAGCAGCGGGCCGCCGTGGCCAGGGCCCTCATCAACGATCCGCCCCTGCTGCTGGCCGACGAGCCGACAGGCAATCTGGACGAGGAAACGGGCGCAGCCATCATGGAGCTTTTCCAGTCCCTCTACGAGGAACGCCGGAACAGCCGGGCCATCATCATGATCACCCACAACCCGGCGCTGTGCAAGTTCGCCGA
>JAFSYV010000235.1 GCA_017443585.1 Lentisphaeria bacterium
CGCGCGGGCCTGCGGCGATCCCGTCACCGCCGAGCGGCTGGAAAAGCCCCTCGATGCGAAATACCTGCGGCAAAACGACGGCTTCTACTGGCTCGAAGTCACGCGCGAATGGCGCGTCGGGGCCACGGCCATGCGGATCCTTGCCCTCGCCGAGTCCAACGGCTCCCGCTTCCGCGCCTGGAGCGAGCACCCCGTTTCCGCCCCCGCCAAGCCCCGCTGAACGAACGCTGCAGTGAAGGGCCGATAATTTCCCGAAAAACGGCAAAAAGAGACTTGAAAAAGAAAGCCCCGTGTGGTATAGTATCCGGCGTGTTCTGAAAGAATTACAGGGAGTATCGATATGCAGCATGGTCGGACGATAACGCTTTTTCTGCCTGATGGTTCCGTTACGGGAGTCGTCAAGTGTACCATACCGAACTGGACAGGAGTAGTTTACAAAATACCTCGTACATCTTTGGAAAACTGCAAAACCCGTGAAGATCTGCAGCAAAGCGGGGTTTATTTTCTCTTCGGAAAATCCGATGAGCGCAACGAAAATGTCGTCTACGTCGGCCAGGCGGGACTTCGTAAGAACGGGAACGGCCTGCTGGGTCGGATCCTCGAACATGCCCGCAATCCGAAAAAGGACTATTGGACCGAGGCAGTCGCCATAACCACGACCAACAACTCCTTCGGCCCGACGGAGATCAGCTATCTGGAAAATCAATTTACCAAGTTGGCCAATGAGGCCAAGCGGTACATCGTCCAAAACGGAAATGATCCCAATCCCGGCAACATCACCGAGGAAAAAGAGAGCGAACTGGAAGAATTCATCGAATATGCCAAGATCGTCATGGGGATCCTCGGACACAAAGTCTTTGTGCCGCTGAACGAAATTACCGATGAGTCCCCGACTCAGAAGAAACTCATACTCCACTTGAAAGAGCGCGGTGCGGAGGCAACCGGCATTCTCACGAGTGAGGGCATCATCGTCTGCAAAGGGAGCAGGCTGAAAGGGACTCCTATCCCCAGTTGTCAGGAATGGATCAAAAAATTACGCAAGCAAAACAGTGCTTCCATAGGGGCTGACTTTATCCTCACCAAGGATATTGCCTTCAGCAGTCCCTCGGCTGCCGCCGGATTTTGCGTGTTCGGTTCGAGCAATGGCCGGGTCGCCTGGATGACTGAAAGCGGCCAGACACTGAAGGAACTCGAAGCCGAAATGTGATCCGAAACGGGCGTCGGTCGGTCCTTACGAATCCGTACGGACTTTTACGGATTTGTACGGAAGCGGCGGACGGCCCGATATGCCGTGACTTCCGTACTCTTCCGTACCTATCCGTACTTATCCGTATGACCGGCTACTTGAAGTTGGCGGGGTCGGCGAGGACGCGGGCCAGGTTGTCCATGTAACGCCGCCGCGATTCGGGGTCGGCGCCGGGGGCGAGAAAATTGCTCCCGAAGCTGCGCCGGACGAAGCGGCGGCAGGCCGCGAGACGGCACTTCAAAAACTTTCGGTCGGGGTGAGGCGAAAAGATCCCCACGTGGAGCTCGGCGATGCGGAGCGAGAAGCCGAAGGATCTCACCATCCGCTCGATGATCTCCCTGCGGGCGGCGGGCATCTCCTCGCGGGCCATCGCCTCGGCGTAAGCGAGGGCGCACCGGGTGAGTTTCGCCATGATCCGCCAGTCGCGGCACATCGTTTTGCGGTCCAGTCCCTCAAGCGAAGAGGTGCGGTCGAAGACCCCGTAGGGCTCCTTGAAGAGAGTGACCCCCAGCAGAAGGAGCGGGTAGAGCGCCGACGCGCCGCTCCCGTGGCGGAGGTGCAGGATCTTCACCATCCACTTTCCCGCCTTGCGGCCGTAAAAGGCTTCGGCGAAGCGGCGGAGGAAACCTCCTTTGCGGAAGAACGCTTCCGGCGTGTCGAAGAAAACGAGCGGGCGCT
Organism: Lentisphaeria bacterium; assembly: GCA_017443585.1. Classification (GTDB taxonomy): domain Bacteria; phylum Verrucomicrobiota; class Lentisphaeria; order Victivallales; family Victivallaceae; genus UBA1784. Next base: position 1,925 of record JAFSYV010000235.1, read on the forward strand.
TGTGGATCCCCGGCAGGCAGGTGAACTTTTCCGGCAAGGGCGGCAGATTCCAGCAGCACTCGGCGTTGAAAACCTCCTGCGGCTCCTGGAAGATCGACCCCGCGAAGTTGAAGATGCAGTCCGCGGCGCGGAAATAGCCGTTGTACGCCGCCCCCGGCGCGAAGAGCGCGTCGCTCAAAAATGAATCCGCCCCGTTGACCGAAAAGAGAAAGAGCTTGTGTCCGTGCCGCCGGACGACTTGCGCGATCCCGTCGATGCAGAGTTTTTCCCCTCCCGGCGCGGCGTACAGCTCCCGGCAGCAGAGAAAAATATTGTCGCCGGGAACGAGGAGACGGGAGATCATTTCGTACATGGTCACCACCTTGTGCCACACCTCGCCGGACATCTCGCCGCCGCCGTAGCCGGGCGGGACGAAGATCAGCAGACAATCCCGCCCGGCATCGTACCCGCTCGCGGGGTCTTTCACTTCCTTCAGCGCTTCGCAGAGGAGGTTCATCCCGTAGACCACCGCGCCGATGGTCCCCCGCTCCGACAGGGGTTCGTCCTCCGGCCAGCGCCTGCGGCACTCCTCGCAGCGAAAGAGCCAGTCCCGGCTCAGGCCCGTCAGCCCCACGTCCTCGTGGTGGATGTAGAGCGCCCGCGGGTGGACCTGCGACACGAAGTTCTTCAGCTGCTCCTGTTTGAGGCGGTTCAGCGCGGCGTTGGAGCGGCAGGAGCCGTTGTAGCGGGTGGGGTGGTCCTCCCCCGCCCCCATGCACTTGTACAGCTCGCCGCCGGGATAACTGCGGCGGTTCAGATCCCCCAAGCCCCGGACGAATCCGCCGTGGAGCACGTCGCGGTATTCGGGACGGCGGCCGCCGACGCCGATGCCGTGGATCCCGTATTCGAGGGTGACGTTGCGCTCCGCGGCGTAGTCGTCGAGCGCCCGGAGATCCGCCGCATAGCCGGGATATTTCCCCAGCTCGAAGCTGAAGCCCTCGAAGAAGGCGAAGTTGATCTTGTGGTGCATGGCGAAGTCGATTTTTTCCCGGTAGCGCCGGAAGGTCGCTTCGGGCCCCTCCCCCCAGTCGTAGGCCATGCCCTCCCCTTCGAGCTGCACCAGCCAGCGCGAGGCGGCGCGGTATCGGATGTCGGGCCAGTCGGTGATCGAGGTATCGCGGAGCACGGGCGTTCCGCCGCTTTCGGGGTCGAGGAGCTGACGCAGGGTCGCCCAGCCGCAGAGAAGCCCCCGCCAACTGCTCCCGGTGATCTCGATGACGGATCCTGCGACGGAGAGATGATAGGCTTCGGGTTCGGGCCGCCCGAAGCCGAGAAGAAGCCGCAGTTCCCACGGGGCGTTTTCCGCGAAGGTCGCTTGGGGAAAGGCTTTGACGAGTTCCTCCTTGATGACCTCGGGGGCACGGGCGAACTCCCCCGGCCCGGCGGGGTGGAGAAAAATCCCCGCGGCGGGGTCGAAGCGCCGACCCCTGCCCCGCTGTTCGAAGTTCTTGGGGCGGGGAAAAAGCCGCGACAAGGTCTGTTCCGCCGTCGTCATAAGTCCTTACAGACGACGCCAGGCCTCTTCGAGACGGGCGAAATTGTCCGCGACGGTGAAATCGACGCTTTTTCCGGGGAACGGGGTCATTTCGACCAGCAGATCGCCGCGGCGGCGTTGGTCGAGGAAGCCGCAGTCGAGCAGTTCACGCAGGATCACGACCAGTTCCGGCACGTCGATCTCGCCGCCCGCGAAGCCGATGGGGGGATGGGTGTCGCCCCAGCGCGGGTGGCTCCGGTCCTTCAGGACGCAGTTGCCGAGGTGGACGCGCTTCAAATAAGGCGCACTCCGCCTGATCGCGGAGCCGAACTCCTCGCGCATCAGCGGCAGATGAGCCATATCCAGTTCGAAGCCGAAGTTCTCATGGGCGGCCGTGATCCGGCGGGCCAGCTTCACGCACGCGTCGATGGGGCCGTAGAGGAACTTCTTGTCGATGTCCATGTCGAAGGGCTCCAGCATGGCCGTGATGCCATGCCCCTTCAGCTTGGTGCACAACTCGTCGCAGAAGCGGTCGAAGGCGGCGAAATCCTCCGCCGAAGCGTCGTAAAAGGAGGGCGTTCCGGCCCCGAAAATGAACCCTTCCGCCCCGATGGAAGCGGCCTGCCCGATCATGTCGTCGAGGATCGTCCAGCATTTGTCGCGCTCCTCCTGCGTCTTCGCCGCCAGCGGCAGCGTCCGCAAAGGATAAAAGTGGATGGCGAAGCAGACGCTCTTGCCGCACTCGCGGATCGCCGGAACGAGACGCCTGCGGAACTCCGCACCATAGGGCAGACAGCAGTCGAAGGTTTCGATGTCGGTGCGCTCGATGAACTCCAGCAGCGTTGCCGCGTGGATCTCGGCGCTCTGGACGCATTCGGGGTAGAGCATGTGGTGCACCAGCCCCAGTTTCGCATATTCGCGAATGTCGCCCTTCATCTCATCGCCTCCTGAGCGGCGAGCTTCATCTGCCAGTATTTGGCCCAGCACTCGGTCACGGTGGAACCGGTTACGGTGAAATAATCCCCGCAGCCGTAAAGTCTTTTGAACGTGTCGTGAAACGCGCCGTGCGCGAAGACGACCTTCAGCACGGGAGAACTGATTTTCCACGGCTTCACCGGCGGGGGATCTCCGACGAGCTTCTTCGCCGCTGCGGTGATCATTTCAGCGGTCTTCATCGTGGCGTAACAGGCGCCGCCGCTGTGCCAGAGGGACTCCTTGACGCTCACTCCCACCACGCCGGGAATGAGGGTTTCCGCCTCCTTCACCCCCGCCGAATCCGCGGTGATCATCACCAGCGGGACACCCCAGTCTCCGGCGATGGCAGCTTCCATGCCGATCTCGCCGACGCTGGTCCCGTTCAGAAACAGATCGGCGATGTCGGGTTCGTAGGTGTGATGGAGCAGCTCCCCCGTGCCGCGTTTGGAGTGGAACCCGAGGAGGATCACCCCGGCGAAGGTCGAATCGAGCCCGCCCGCCCAATCCGCCCGGTAAGGCGGCTTGCCGCAGATGACGGTGACGTTTTCCTGAAGTTCATCCAAATCGACGTTGCGCCCGTAGTAGTGTTCGTCGTAGACGACGATCTCGTCGGCGCCGCCGTCGTTCAGCCCGTCGATCAGCGCCAGCAGGTCGTTCATGAACATGCGCTGACCGTAAGCGTATTCCGGACGGCCCGGTTCGGCCTGCTCGTAACTCACCACGCCCGACACCCCTTCGATGTCGCAGCGGATCATGTATTTTTTCATCTTTTCACCGCACTTTCCGCGGGAATGCTCCTCACAGGAGCACACCTGCCTTTTTCAACGTGGTTCGAAGCAAAGTCACATCCAGCTCCGCCGGGGTCGTCTTTTCGCGGAAAGAGAGCGCGGCGGCGGTCCCGGCGGCCTCGCCGGTGATCATGCACTGCACCGTGGGCCGGACGCTCCCCGAAGCCTCGTGGGTGGCCGAAACGCAGCGGCCCGCGACCAGCAGATTGTCCGCTTTTTCCGCGACCAGACAACGGTAGGGGATCTTGAAGTACCACCGGGCCGGGTAGGCTTTTTTCGGGTCGTCCAGCCACGCCGGGCGGGGCTTGGTGTCCACCGGGTGGCTGCCGAAGCCGATGCTGTCCGGAAAATCCCGCTGTTCATAGATATCCCGCAGATTCAGGACGTACCGCCCCCGGATATGCCGCGTTTCGCGGACCCCGATCTGCGGGCAGTCCAGCAGGCAGATGTTTTCGAATCCCGGTATCTCGGCCCGGATCCGCTCGATCTCCTTGTGGACCGTCTCGGCCATGGCCATTTCGGCGCGGGTCAGGTCCTCCACATTGCAGCCGTCGATGTCGTAGACGCACGGACAGCCCAACGTCACCACCCCCGGCTGGGGCAGATTGTAGACCTGGACCCAGTCATCGGGGTCGTCGGTGTCGTACCGGACGAGCATGATGGCGTTGTCCCCCTTCTCGAAGTTCCGCCTCACGGTCTCGAGGGAGAAGCGGGAAAAGGGATGCTCCTGAAAGCGGTGGGGATTTTCCGTCAGCCACCGCATCGTTTTGGCAAGGTCGCAGTTCCCGACCTTGAACATGACGCCCGCGGGCTGCATCTTGCCGACTCCGGCGTGAGCGGCGCAGATGTCCTCCGGAGTGACGCCGACCTCGAAGGGCACACCCGCCTTCGCCGCCAGATCCCCGTCGCCCGTGGCGTCGACGAAACACTTCGCCGGAATGAACTGACGGCCGGACTTCGACTCGATGACGACGCCTTTTATCGTGTTTCCCTCCCGGATCACGTCCGCCAGAAAGGAGTGGAGCATCAATTTTACATTCGACTCCTTCATCATCCGGAAAAGCAGGCGTTTGAAATCCTCGGAGGCGGTGAATACGTAGCTCCCGAAGGTGTCGGCGTTGCCGACGCCGATCTTTTCCCGGAGCAGTCTTTCGGTGATCTCCCGGGCGAGGCCGCCCGCAATCTGCACCGCGGCGGGGTCGGTCTCGAGGGTCCGCTCGTCCCGAAGGTGCTCTTCGGGGTTCCCGGAGTACTTCATGTACATGGTAAGTCCGGCGTTTCCGGCGGTAATCATGCCGCCCAGGTATCCGTAGCGCTCGATCAGCACGACGCGCGCCCCCTGCCGGGCCGCGGCGATGGCCGCGACGACCCCGGCGGTGCCCCCGCCCGCGACCGCCACGTCGCACTCGGGCAGGACTTCGACCTCGACCTGCTGCAAAAACGTTTTCTTTTCTTGCGAAGCCATCTTTCGACCTTTCAATTCGTTCTTTTTCGCATTTCCGCGCCTTACTATAGCATCTTTCGACGACTTTTCAAGCATCATTTCCCGTCATCGCGCCGAAAAATCGCTCTGACCGCCCTCCCTCGGTACTTGCAATTCCGGAAAAGAGGGAGTATATTTAACGCCGGGAGGATAACGCAAAATGAAAACTTTCGAACACGCGGGGCACGAACCGAGTCTGCTGCCCGAAGGAAAAAACTGGAAACTCGTCTGGCATGACGAATTCGACGGAACCGAACTGGACCGGACCAAGTGGACATTCCGGCTCAACTTCTGGGGGAAGCCCTTCCCCGCTTTCACCACCGAGGGCGTCGAACTCGACGGCAAAAGCCATCTGCGCCTCAACGTGGTCAAGAAAGGCGACCAGTACTGTTCGCCTCACCTGCAGACCGCCTCGCTGACCTACGACATTCCCAAAGACGGCGGCGGCTTCTGGCCCTTCGCCCCGTACGAAAAACCCCTTTTTCTCCACCGCTACGGCTACTACGAGATCCTCTGCCGCCTGAACCGCCAGCCCGGCTGGTGGACCGCCTTCTGGCTCCAGTCGCCTTCCATCGGGGCCCATCCGAACCCCGAGTGCTGCGGCGTCGAATGCGACATCATGGAGTCCCAGGATTTCCCCGACAAGGGGCTCATCCGCTGCGGGAACCTGTGGAACGGCTACGGCTCCAACGCCGCCGGGTCGGGCCACAAGAAATACCGCCTCAAGGAGACGCCGGGGAACTGGCACCGCTTCGGGGTGGACTGGAGCCCCGACGGCTACGTCTTCTACACCGACGGCGAAGAGGTCAACCGCACGGGCGGCCCCGTCTCCCGGGTCGAACAGTTCATTCTGGTCTCCACGGAGTGCATGGGCTACCGCCGCACGCCCTCCGGGCCCGATCCCGCCCTTGAGAAGATGACCTTCCCGGAGTACTTCGAAGTGGACCACGTCCGCGTCTTCGACGCACTCTGAAGCGACGTTTTTCCTCAAAACAAAGATCCCGCCGCCGTTTCCGGCGCGGGATCTTCTTTTGTCCCCGGTTTCGGGGAAATTCAGCAGGCCTTGTTCAAGGCGTCTTCGCCGACCAGCTTCTTGGTGTGGCGGGCGATCATCAGCTCCTCGTCGGTGGGCATGACGATGGCCTTCCACGCGCTGTCGGGCGTGGAGATGACGCCGGCCTTGCCGAGACACTTGCCGTTGGCTTCGGCGTCGACCTTGATGTTCAAGGCGGCGATGCCTTCCATGATCCGCTGACGGATGGGGCTCGAAAACTCCCCGATGCCGCCCGTGAAGACCAGCGCCGCGGGCTTGCCCACCAGCACGTAGTAGGCGCCGATGTACTTGACGATCCGCCTGACGAACATCTTGATGGCCAGCTGGGCTCTCTCGTTGCCGCCTTCGGCGGCGGCCAGCATGTCGCGCATGTCGCCGGAGTTGATCCCGCCGATGCCGTAAAGACCGGACTTCTTGTTGAGGATCGTGTCCACTTCCTTGGTGGTCTTGCCCAGATCGACCATGCGCAGGACCGCCGCGGGATCCATGTCCCCGGCGCGGCCGCCCATCATCAGCCCTTCCAGCGGAGTCAGGCCCATGGTGGTGTCGATGACCTTGCCGCCCTTGATCGCCGCCATGCTGCAGCCGTTGCCCAGATGGCAGGTGATGATGTCGGTGGCCTCGAGCTCCAGGCCGAGGAACTTGGCGGTGGCCAGAGTCACGTAGTGGTGGCTCGTCCCGTGGAACCCGTACTTGCGGATGGCGTACTTCTCATAGTACTCGTAGGGAATGGCGTAAAGGAAGGCCTCGGGGGGCATGGTCTGGTGGAACTGGGTGTCGAAGACGGCCACATTGGGCTTGCCGGGCATAAGCTCCTCGCAGGCCTCGATGCCGGCCAGGTTGGCGGGATTGTGCAGGGGGCCCAGGGGGAAGCAGTCGCGGATGACCTTCTTTATTTCGGCATTGACCAGCACGGGGGCGGTGATCTTCTCGCCGCCGTGGAGGACCCGGTGACCGATGGCCACGATCTCGCTCAGATCCTTGATGACGCCCATGCCGGGGTCCACCAGCTTCCGGCAGATCTCCTTGAGAGCGTCCACATGGTCCGCGATCGGAATGACCTGTTCGAACTTGAAGCCGTCGGGCTTCTTGTAGATCAGATTGGGGTTGTCCGCGCCGATGCGTTCGAAGACGCCTTTGGCCAGAACGGACTGGGTTTCCATCTCGAACAGCGTGAATTTCATCGAGCTGCTGCCGGCATTGATGACTAAGATTTTCAAAATCCTGACTCCTGTTGATTGAAAATGAAAAAAATCCTCCGGCCCGGAAAATTGCCGCCTCCCGGAACCGGCGCCTGCTTGGAGAAAAAGGGACTGTCAACCGTTATTTCCGGCGGAAAACAATCCGTCCTTTGGTGAGGTCGTAGGGGGACATTTCGAGGGTGACGGCATCGCCGGGCAGAATGCGGATGAAGTTCATCCTCATCTTGCCCGAAATGTGGGCCGTCACCAGATGTCCTCCCTGGATCTCCACCCGGAACATGGTCCCGGGCAGAAGTTCCTTGACCACGCCTTCGATACGAATCACATCATCTTTGGCCACGTCAGAATCTCCGGTTGATTTTCGGTAATGAGCACCATGTGCTCGAAGTGCGCACTGTAGAGGCCGTCCCCCGTACGGACGGTCCAGTGGTCGTTTCTGTCGGTGGTGACTTTCCACGTCCCCAGATTGAGCATGGGTTCGATGCAGATCACCATGCCCGGCTCCAGCAGGGGGCCGGAACCCCAGCCGGTGAAGTTGGGGACCTCGGGGGGTTCGTGAAGACTGATCCCGCAGCCGTGGCCCACATAGTCCCGGACCACGCCCAGACGATGGCGGTGGGCGACCTTTTCGACCGCGGCGCTGACGTGTCCCACGCGGTTGCCCCGGCGGGCGGCGGCGATGCCGGCGTCAAGCGCCTCCACGGTCCCGGCCAGCAGCCGCCGGACGTCGGGAGTGACCTCGCCCACGGCCACGGTCCGGGCCGTGTCGCCCACGGCGCCGTCGATGTTCACACACACGTCGATGCTCACCACGTCACCGTTGCGGATGATCCGCGAGGCGCTGCGGATGCCGTGGACGACCTCTTCGTTGAGGGAGATGCAGATGTACCCCGGAAACCCGCCGTAGCCCAGACAGGCGCTGGTGCCGCCCGCTTCGGCGATGTAGGCCCCGGCGATGTCGTCGAGCTGGGCCGTGGTCATGCCGGGCTCGATGGCCCCGGCGATCCGGTCCCGGACCTCGGCGGTGACCCGAGCCGCCCGGCGGATCCGGATGATCTCCTCCGGGGTGTGTATGATGCTTTTCCTGGACACGGTTCTTATTCGAGCTCTTTGGCGATGGCGGCCATGATGGTGTCATGGTCGGCGCAGGGCAGCGTGAAAACCAGTCCCCGCTGCGTGTAGTAGTCGATCAGGGGCTGGGTCTGCTTGTGGAAGACGGCCAGACGGGACTTGGCGGTCTCCAGGGAATCGTCGGGACGCTGGTAGAGGGGCGAACCGCACTTGTCGCAGATGCCCTCGACCTTGGGCCGCCGGAAAATCTTGTTGTAGATCTCGTCGCAGCCCCGGCAGTTCATGCGGGCGGTGAGGCGGTTGAGCAATTCCTCGTCGGGCACGTTGAAACAGACAACGCAATCCAGTTTGGCGCCCAGCTCGGCCAGGGCCTTTTCCAGCAGGTCCGCCTGGGGAACGGTGCGGGGGAATCCGTCGAGAATGAAGCCGTCGGCGCAGTCGGGTTCGGCCAGACGGGCCCGGACCATGCCGGCCACCAACGCGTCGGGAACCAGCTGACCCGATTTCATGAGCGCTTCGGCCTCCTTGCCCGCGGGGGTCTGCTTGGCGACCTCGGCGCGGAGGATGTCTCCGGTGGAAATATGGGCCAGCTTGTATCTCTTGAGCATGAGATTGGAGATAGTCCCCTTGCCGGCGCCGGGGGCGCCGAGGAACACCAGATTCTTGCGGGTCAGTTTTTTCATGTTGCTTATCTTCTCCTGATAAAAATACCACGCCCGACGAAACGAACCATTCCGTCAGGCGTGAAGAAAAATTTTCAGAGCGCTCCGCCGCTGATCATTTGAAGGCCGCGGTATCCAGCTTTTCGACGGCTTCCTTGAGATCCTTGCCGGCGCGGAACTTGACCACGGCCCGCTCGGGGATCATCACCTCGTGCTTGGGCTGATTGGGGTTCCGGCCCTTGCGGCTCTTGCGGACCTTGATCTCGAAAACGCCGAACTTGCGCAGTTCGATGGTGTTTCCGGCGATGAGTTCCTGGGCGATGTAATCGAGGGTCTTCTGAACGATCTCGGCGACTTCGTTCTGGGTTGCGAAAGAGGTTTCACGGGCGATTTTCACCACCAAATCACGTTTTGTCATTTTTTACTCCCAATATATTGACGTTGAAAGACTGTTTTCGTTCGTTCCGGTTTTACGGCACTTCTATAATATGCCACAGGATTGCGATTTAGTCAATAGCAAATCCGAGATTTTTTCCAAAAATTCACCTTGAAAAAGGGGTTTTGCGCACTTTTCAGGCTCCGTAACGGTCCATCAGGGCCTGGGCGAGAAGGCCCGGTGTGCACTGATGCCGGTAGTCCTCGCGCAAAGTCAGACCGAATTTCCGCACGAGGTCGAGGCCGATGAGCTGGTTACCCGTGTCGTTGACGTGCATGCTGTTGAGCATGAGGAGCCGGTAGCTGGCGATGTCGGAATCCCGGAGCCGGGCCCAGCGGCGGTCGTTGTCGTTGAGGCAGGTGTTTTCCGCCGCGGCCACCTCGCGGACGATCTGCATGTCGGTGACCATCAGCTTCGCCCGTTCCGCCGGGTCGATCTTTTCGAGGTCGCAGGCGTAGTAGGTCTGGAGCACGATGTCGCTGCCCAGAGCCCGGATCTTCCGGCACAGCTCGGTCAGGTTGCTCCGAAACATTTCGGTGGAGATGTTCTTGGCCGGATTGCAGTCGTTGCCCCCGATGGTCATGATGACCAGATCCGGGCGGTAGAAGGCCAGTTCCCGGTCGAACCGCCGGAGCAGATCGGCGGTGGTGTTCCCGCTGATCCCGGAGTTGACGAAGTGGCCGCAGCCGCCGCCGAAGCTGTTCTTGAACCCCATTTCGACGTAGTCGAACCAGTGGGTGCCCGGCAGGTAGCGCTGGGTGTTGGAGGCGCCGAAAGCCACGACCCGGATGAACTCATGATTCGCGAGCATGGCGTGTATCTTCAGTTCGGAAAATTCCATCTTTCACCTTCCCGGAGCGGAAGCCTCGCGGGGGAATGCGCTATCCGCCGCACGACGTTCCGGACAATTTCGAAAAAAATCGAAACGAGGGGAAAAAACGGCAAGGTCTTCCCCCTCGTTTCCGCTCAAAAACCTCAGTTCTTGGCCTCTTCGGCGTTCTTTTCCCTGGCAGGAGCTTCGCCGGGCTCGACCAGCATGAGCAGACAGGTCTCGGCGGCGTCGCCGCGGCGCTGTCCCAGCTTGAGGATACGGGTGTACCCGCCCTGACGGCCGGTGTAGGAGGGAGCGATCTCGTCGAAAAGCTTCTTGACGGCACCCTCGTCGTGGATGCGGGCGGCCGCCAGACGGCGGCTGTGCAGCGTTCCCTGCTTGCCCAGAGTGATCATCCGTTCGGCGACCCGGCGCACGGCCTTGGCCTTGACCAGGGTGGTCTCCACCCGGCCGCTGATGAAAAGGCTGCTGACCATGTTGGCCACCAGGGAGCGGCGGTGGGCGCTGGTGCGCCCGATCTTGAAAGTGTCAACTCTATGACGCATGATTATTTACTCTCCTCTGACTCGGCACGGATGCTGGCGGCTTCGGCGTCGAGAGCGGCAAGCAGACGGTCGCTGAGGACCATGCCCAGTTCCAGCCCGAGTTTTTCGATTTTTTCTTTGATTTCTTCCAGTGTCTTGTGACCGAAGTTGCGGAACTTGAGCATCTTGGCCTCGGTCTTGGTGCACAGCTCGTAGAGCAGCTTGACGTTCGCGCTGTTCAGGCAGTTCATCGCCCGGACCGAGAGGTCCAGGGAGTCGATGTCGTGGGAGAGCAGCTTGAAGAGTCTGGCTTCTTCTTCATTGAGCTTGACATCCTGAGGAACGACCTGGGTCCCGAGGAAGGGCTGCAGGTGGTCGCGCAGGATCCTCGCGGCCTCTTCGAGGGCGTTGCGAGGAGAGATCCGGCCGTCGGTGTAGATCTCGATGGTCAGACTGTCCATTTCGGTCTCTTCGCCCACACGGGCGGCGCCGACCTGATAGTTCACCCAGGTCACCGGGCTGAAGAGGCAGTCGACGGGGATCGTCCCGATGGTGCGGGCGGTGGTGTTCTTCTCGGCGGGCAGGTAGCCCTTGCCGGTGATGACTTCGATCTCGGCCCGGAAGGGAAAAGCCTTGTCGAGGGTGCAGATCAGCTGATCGGGGTTGAGCACTTCGACCGTGCTGTCGCAGATGATGTTGGCGGCGGTGACGGGACCGGCTTTGTCCTTGCGGATCTCGAGAAGCTTCGGTCCTTCGGCGTGGAGGTTGAGACGGACCTTCTTCAGATTGAGGACAATTTCAGTCACGTCTTCGACCACATTTTCAAGGGAACCGAACTCGTGTTTGACGCCGTCGATGCGGACAGAACAGATCGCAGCTCCCTCGAGAGAGGAAAGCAGCACCCGACGCAGCGAATTGCCCAGCGTGTGGCCGTAACCCCTCTGGAAGGGCTGGGCCACAAACTTGGCATAAGTATCGGTCATGGTCTTTTCATCGACCACGATAGACTTCGGCATCGGAAATCTGGTTTCATTCATTAGGTTATCCTCCCCAATAATTTGTTACGGACTCGTTTTTCAATGTGTTTACGCAGCTCCGGCGGGACCTGCGCACTGCGGTTCCCGGGACTTTTCCGGGAAACCGGCCTGAAGCAGTTGGAACGCAGTCCGCAATCAGACGCGGCGACGCTTCGGGGGCCGGCAGCCGTTGTGGGGCACCGGGGTGATATCCTTGATAACGGTCACTTCGAGTCCGGCGGCGATGAGGCCGCGGACGGCGGACTCGCGTCCGGCGCCGGGTCCCTTGATCCGGACTTCGACTTCCTTCATGCCGAAAAGCTGAGCCTTCTTGGCGGCATCGCCGGCGATGACCTGAGCGGCGTAGGCCGTGCTCTTGCGGGAGCCCTTGAACCCGTTCTTGCCGCCGGTGGACCAGCACAGCACGTTCCCGTGCATGTCGGTGAAGGTGACTTTGGTATTGTTGAAGGTCGCCAGAACGTAAACGATGCCGTTCTGGATGTGGCGGCCGCTCTTGGCACGCTGTTTCGGAGCGGCGGCGGCCTCTGCGGCCGGAGCGGCCTCCGGGGCGGCGGTGACTTTCTTTTCTTCTTCAGCCATGGTATATTTTCCCTGTTATTGACTATGTTCCCGTAACTTACTCGGTCGCGCTCTTGGCGAGACGACGCTGGGTCTTATCGCGGATGGCGCCGATGGTCACGCGTTTGCCCTTGCGGGTACGGGCGTTGGTCTTGGTGCGCTGGCCGCGGCAGGGAAGTTTCCGGCGATGCCGGATCCCACGGTAGCAGTTGATCTGCTGGAGCCGGCGGATGTCGGCGTCGACGGCACGGCGGAGGTCACCCTCCACGATGATGTCGTCCTGCAGGATCTTGGTGATCTTGGCGATCTGTTCCTGAGTGAGTTCGCTGGCCTTGATGTTCCGGTCGATGCCGACCTTTTCGATGATCTCCAGCGCCTTGGTGGGGCCGATCCCGTACAGGTAGCGCAGGGAGAATTCGATGCGCTTGTTGCCGGGAATATCCACTCCGATGATTCGTGGCATTTTTGGATTCCTGTTTTTTGATTACTTTAAGAGTTCGTTGGTTCCTGACACGTCGTCAGAGGTCTTACCCCTGACGCTGCTTGTGGCGCGGATCGCGCGAGCAAATGACGCGGATGACGCCGTTCCGTTTGATGATCTGGCAGAATTGGCATCTGCGCTTGATCGAGGCTCTGACTTTCATGCTTTTCACCCTTTTCGATAAAAACTGCAAAGCGCGCCGCAAAGCCCCCTCCCCTCCCGACCCGGCGGGGGACCCGCCGTGCTACACGGTCGGAAGCGGAACTGCCATGCGCCGTTCTTCACGCTTCTTTTGCTCATCCTCGGGCGATGCGGTGCGGTGGAATGGAATTCACCGCAAAACCTTTCGGAATCCTGTTTGTCTCTTAAAATACTGCACATCCGGTGATTTTTCAA
>JAFSYV010000236.1 GCA_017443585.1 Lentisphaeria bacterium
CCCACGCTTCAGCCGCCCATGCCCGCGCCTCAGACGGCGGTCCCCGCCGCCGCCCTGCCCCCCCTGCCGCCGCCCCCCGCCGGAGTGAAACTGCCCGGCGGCGAACGGCCCGAGAACGGCGACCAGAACAACGGCTTCCGCCGCGAGGAAAATTTCCGCGACCGCCGCGGGAAGATGCGGGACCGGAACGAACGCCGCGGAAAGATGCGGGACCGGAACGACCGGAACGACCGGAACGACCGGAATTACCGGGACCGGGAGAACCGCATGGAGGAGTACCGGGGCGAACCGGAATACGGACGCCCGGAACGCCAGCCGGAACGGGGCGACTACCGGGAATACCGGGAGATCCCCCCCGAAGCCATCATCCGGGATCCCACCGCGCCCAGTCTGAACATCGCCGAACTTCAGGGCAAATCCATGGACGAACTCACCGCCATGGGGAGCGAACTGGGCATCGAGGGCATCGGCGCGCTGGAAAAGTCGAGTCTGATCTTCGAGATCCTGCGGGCCAACGCCGAAAAGAACGGTCTTCTCTACGGCAGCGGCTATCTGGAGGTCCTGCCCGAGGGATTCGGCTTCCTCCGCTCCCCCGAATACAGCTATCTGCCCAGTTCCGAAGACATCTATGTCAGCACCTCGCAGGTCAAGCGCTTCTCGCTCAAGACCGGGGACTTCGTCACCGGCCAGATCCGGACGCCCCGGGAAAAGGAGCGCTTCTTCGCCATGCTCAAGGTGGAAAGCATCAACAACGACGCTCCGGAACGCAAACGCAACATCATCCCCTTCACCAGTCTGGAGCCCTACTTCCCCACCGAAAGGCTGGTGCTGGAGCGGGATCCGCAGGAGTATTCCACCCGCGTGGTGGACCTGGTGACCCCCATCGGCAAGGGCCAGCGGGGACTGATCGTGGCGCCGCCCCGCACGGGCAAGACGGTGCTGCTCCAGAAGATCGCCCAGAGCATCCGCAAGAACAATCCCGAGGTCGAACTCATCGTGCTGCTCATCGACGAGCGGCCCGAAGAGGTGACCGACATGAAGCGGATCATCGACTGCGAGGTGGTGAGCTCCACCTTCGACGAGCCCCCCGAACGGCACGCCCAGGTGGCCGAAATGGTCATCGAGAAGGCCAAGCGGCAGGTGGAATACGGCCGCGATGTGGTGATCCTGCTCGACAGCATCACCCGTCTGGCACGGGCCTACAACACGCTCCAGCCCCACAGCGGGAAGATCCTGACCGGCGGCGTGGACGCCGCCGCGCTCCACAAGCCCAAGCACTTCTTCGGGGCCGCGCGGAACATCCAGAACCACGGCAGTCTGACCATCATCGCCACGGCGCTGATCGATACCGGCAGCCGCATGGACGACGTGATCTTCGAGGAGTTCAAGGGCACGGGCAACATGGAACTCCACCTGGACCGGAGCATTTCCGACCGCCGGATCTATCCGGCCATCAACGTGGAGGCTTCGGGCCCGAGACAAGAGGAACTGCTGCTTCACCCCGAGGAGCTGCAGAAGGTCTGGCTCCTGCGCAAGATCTTCAACGACGTCCCGCCGGGCGAGGCCATGGAAATGCTCCTCAACCGCCTGAAAAAGGTCAAGACCAACGTGGAATTTCTCTACACTTTGAAGGAAAGCAGCTACTGATATGAACGGAACACCGGAACGCAACAAGGAAAAGGTGCTGGATCTTCTGCTGGTGGCATTCTTCCTCCTGCTGGTCATCACCACGGTGGTGCTTCTGCTGCCCGCGTGGCAGAATTACCGGAAGATCTCCGCCGGCGAGGAGCTCGAGCGCAGAAAATTGGAAGCCGCCCGCAGGGAGCGGCAGATCTATCTGGAGCGGCGCGACCGTCTGCAGCACTCCCCCGCCGAGGTGGAAAAAGTGGCACGGGAAAAGTTCAATTTCGCCAGAAAGGGCGAGGTCGTCATCAGCTATCCTCCCGAGAAGAAGCCTTCCGCCCCCTCCGGCAGGCCCTCCCCCGTGCCGCCGACGCGAAAAAAAAGGTAAAAAAATCCGAAAATTCCCGAAAAACTGCTTTATTTTTTGCAAAAGTGCAAATATATTATGCATGAGACATCGGCGCATCGGTTCCGGAGGCCGCGCGGACGCGCGGCCGCAGGAGCGAAGCTCCGGATGCTGAAGGAAACAGGAATTGCCGTCTCGGGAGGTTCCGCGGCGGCAGAATAAATTTACAGGTGGGAAAAATGACCAAAGTGACCGTGACTCTTCTGACGGCGGCGGGGCTGCTGGCCCTGGCCGGGTGCAAAAGCGAAGTGATGCAGGACCGTACCTACAAGCCTGCGGAGCCCCAGAACGATCCGGCGTACCGGACCGCTGCTCCGGGGACCCGTCAGCCCATGTCCTCCTCCGAGCAGAGCTCCCGGACCGCACAGACCGGCGCCAGAGCGAACTATCAGCCCATGACGGGCACCTACACCAACGAGGGGCTGGCCGACGATGCGGCCCCCCGCAGACGCTCCGGCCGCCGGGCCGCCCGCGGCACGGGCGCTCCCGCCGGTCCCGGCGGAGTCTACGTGGTGAAACCCGGCGACACGCTGGGCAAGATCGCCTATCGGCATCATGTTTCCGTCAAAGCCCTGCGCGACGCCAACAAACTGGATCCCAAGCGGGATAAATACCTCCGCGCCGGTCAGAAGCTGGTCATCCCCGGCGGAAGAGCCGCCGCTCCCGGCGGAGCTTTCTGCGCCACTCCGGCGAAGGGCGGAAAGAAGGGGCCCGCCGCCCGTCCGGCCAATGCGCCCAAGCTCAATTCCGACGGCACCTATACCATGGTCCGCGGGGACACCATCCCCAAGGTCGCCCGCAAGTTCGGGGTCCGGGCCAAGGCGCTCCAGCAGGCCAACAACCTGAGCGATGAGGACACCACCAAGCTTCAGATCGGCCACAAGCTGATCATCCCCTCCGGCGCCGATGCTCAGGTGAAGACCGCTCCCAAGGCCCAGGCCAGGGGCGCGAAGAAGGCTCCGGCCGCCAAAAAGACCGCCCCCGCGGCCGCTCCCGCGCCGGAGCCTGCCAAGACCGAGGCGACTCCCCAGCTTCCGCCCGCCACCGATACCAGCGCCCCCAGCGCCTCCGCCGAGACCCCGGCTGCGACTCTGCCTCCGCCGGCCAATGCCGCGGCCAAAAGCGAAAGCAGCACCTTCGTCATGGTGGGCGACGCCAAGACCCTGGAGGAGTTTGCCGCCAGGAACAACACCACCACGGCTGAAGTCATCCGGCTGAATCCCCAGCTGGATCCTGCGGCTCCCCTGAAGTCCGGAGACATGCTTTTCGTCCCCAAGAAGTAAGCTCGAAGCCCTTTCGCCCCCTCCCGGTCCTCCCTTTTGCGGAAGACCGGGAATTTTTTTCCTTCCCCTTTTTGCGCATTTTCCCTTGAAATGCGTCTCTTTTTGCGCTATCTTATAGGCAGTACAGCTTTTGGGAGGAAAAAATGACTGCTGAAGAATTCAAAATCACCACGCTGGGAAAGGCCGCGCTGGCTTCTCCCCTCAAGGAATGTGCTTTCGTTCAGGAGGGCCGGACCGTCGTCTACGACACCGACGCCTCCGTCGTGAAAGGTTATATCGACCGGAACGAGGAGATCCCCGCTTTCGAGCTGGCCGGGCCCCGCGAGAAGATCTTCCACGATCCGGCCTGGAGCCGGGCCGCCATCCTCACCGCGGGGGGGCTCTGCCCCGGACTCAACGAGGTCGTCAAGTTCCTGACCCTCACCCTCATCCAGCGCTACGGCGTCCCGGTGGTCTACGGGATCCGCTACGGCTACCGGGGCCTGAATCCCCGCTACGGCCTTTCGCCCCTGATGCTGGATGAAAACGTGGTCGACAACATCCACGAAGAAGGCGGCACCATCCTCGGCTCCAGCCGGGGCGAGGAGGATGTGGACACCTGCGTGGACACCCTCGTCCGCATGAACGTGAACATGCTTTTCTGCATCGGCGGTGACGGCACCGCCCGGGGCGCCCACGCCGTCGCCGAAGCGGCGGCCAGGCGGAAACTGCCCCTCAGCGTCATCGCCATCCCCAAGACCATCGACAACGACATCGGCTTCATCGACACCTCCTTCGGTTTCGCCACCGCGGTGCTCAATGCCGGCCGGGCGGTGACCGGGGTCCACAACGAAGCCAAGGGCGCCTTCAACGGCGTGGGGCTGGTCAAGGTTATGGGCCGGGACTCCGGCTTCATCGCCGCGTCGGCCACCATGGCCAACCCCTTCGTCAACTACTGCCTGGTCCCCGAGGTGGACTTCGATCTGGAATCGGGCGACCACGCCCTGCTGCCCCATTTGCTGGAACGGCTCAACAAACGTCATCACGCGGTCATCATCGTGGCCGAGGGCGCGGGACAGAAGTTCTTCGACGACAAGACCGAACTGCGGGATGCTTCCGGGAACATCCTCAAAAAGGACATCGGGCTCCTGCTCAAGGACAGGATCACCGGCTACTGCAAGGCCCACGGCGCCGAAGTCTCGGTGAAGTACTTCGATCTGGGCTACACCATCCGCAGCGTACCGGCCGAGGGCACCGACGCGATTTTCTGCGGCATCCTGGCCCAGAACGCGGTCCACGCGGCCATGTCCGGGCGCACCGACATGATGGTGGGCCACTGGGCCGGCAAGTTCACCCACGTGCCCATCGCCCTGACTGTCCGCGCCAGGAAGAAGATCCAGCTCGACAGCCCCCTGTGGACCAGCGTGAAATCCATCACCGTGTTCTGATAAGAAAGGAGATCCCAAGATGAGAAAAGCGACGATTTTTACCGGCCAGTGGGCGGACCTGCCTCTGGAGACCGTGGCAAAAAAAATGCAGGCATTCGGCTACGACGGGCTGGAACTGGCCTGCTGGGGCGACCACTTCGACGTCTTCAAGGGCGCCGCGAATCCCGCCTACTGTCGGGAAAAGAAGGCGCTGCTGGCCAAATACAATCTGGGCGTCTGGGCCATCAGCAACCACCTGGCCGGTCAGCTGATCTGCGACCCCAACTTCGACAGCCGCTCCGACGGTTTCGCTCCGGCGGAGCTGGCCGGGAAACCCGAAGCCAAGCGTGAATGGGCCATCGAAAGCATGAAGAACGCCGCCCGTGCCGCCAAAAACATGGGGATCGGCGTCGTCAACGGCTTCACCGGCTCTCCCATCTGGCACATGCTGTACAGCTTTCCGCCCGTTTCCAAGGCGACCATCGCCGAGGGCTTCAAGCGTTTCGCCGATCTCTTCAACCCCGTGCTCGACGTCTTCGCCGAATGCGGCGTCAAATTCGCCCTCGAGGTGCATCCCACCGAGATCGCCTTCGACATCGTCACCGCCCGCCGGGCCCTGGCCGCGCTGGACAACCGGCCCGAATTCGGCTTCAACTTCGACCCCAGCCATCTCCACTGGCAGATGGTGGACCCGGTGAAGTTCATCCAGGCCTTCCCGGACCGGATCTTCCACGTCCACATCAAGGATGCGGCCCTGACCCTCGACGGCACTTCGGGGATCCTCAGCTCCCACCTCGATTTCGACCAGCCCGGCCGGGGATGGAATTTCCGCAGTCCCGGACACGGCGGCGTGGATTTCGAAAGCATCATCCGTGAGCTCAATGTCATCGGCTACACCGGCCCCCTCTCGGTGGAGTGGGAAGACTGCGGCATGAACCGGGAGTTCGGCGCCGCCGACGCCTTGACGTTCGTCCGCCGGATCGACGTCCCCAAGTCCGACGTCCAGTTCGACGCGGCTTTCTGACAACGAAGTTCCGAAAAAGCGGGGCTGCTGCGAATTTGCAGCAGCCCCTTCGCGTTACC
>JAFSYV010000237.1 GCA_017443585.1 Lentisphaeria bacterium
ATCAACAACCTCAAGCAGATCGGCAACGCCGCCATGATGTACCAGGGGGATTTCAAAGGTTATCTCCCCGGGATCAACAACGGATACCTCAAGTGGGCCTGTCATCCCGGGTGCGTGAGCAAGAACATGTTCCCTTTCATCCAGTTCCTGCACGTCTACATGCCATATCCGGTCAACTGGAACAACGACACCGGCAACTACTCGCTGCCGAAGGGCAACGTGGCCCAGTGTCCCTCGGATATGCCCCGGAACCGAAAAAACCCCGTGCACAACTGGAGCTATGCCCAGAATTACTACTGCAACTGGCGCACCCCCTTTTCCCAGTCCCAGATGCAGAAGCCCTCGAAGATGCGACAGCCGGGACAGTATATCTGGACCGCCGAAAAATGGGTGAGGGAGGCGGACAGCCGGGCCCTGAGTTTCAGCGTCAACACCTATCCCATGAATCCCGCCATGGATCTCACCGCGGAGCGCATCGATTTCCGTCACAACGATGCCACCAACGCGCTCTTCATGGACATGCACGTGGGGACTTTGAAGCAGGCGCGGCTGATCGGCTATACAAAAAACATCTACAGCGTGAACCCGTAGAAAACCAAAGAAGGAGACTTGCCGTGAGAAGATCTGCCCGTTTCACCTTGATCGAACTGCTGGTGGTCATCGCCATCATCGCCATACTCGCCGCCATGCTGCTGCCCGCCTTGCAGCAGGCGCGGGAGCGGGCCAAGGCCTCCACCTGCGTCAACAACCTCAAGAACATCGGCAGCGCTTCGACGATGTATCAGAACGATTTCAACGGTCTTCTGCCCGGTCTCAACAACGGCGGACTCTACTGGGCCTGCCATCCGGGGTGCAAGAGCAAAGGGATGTTTCCGTTTGTTCAGTTCCTGCACCTTTACATCCCCTACGAGCTCATCTGGAACAAGGAGGCCAACAACTGGACCTTGCCCAAGGGCAACGTGGCTCAGTGCCCCTCGGACATGCTCCGGAACAGCAAATACTCCGTTCACAACTGGAGCTACGCCGCCAGTTACTACTGCAACTGGCGCAATCCCCGTTCCTACTCCCTGATGCAGAAGCCTTCCAAAATGCGCCAGCCTTCCCAGTACATCTGGGTCACGGAGCTCTGGTTCCACACGGGGACGGGCAGTCGCTCTCCTTCAGCGTCAACACCTATCCCTTCAAAGCCGACGCCGACCCGACCAACTCCCGGGTGGATTGCCGCCACAACGGCGCGGTCAATTCCCTCTTCATGGACATGCACGTGGCGACCCACAAGAACTCCCAGCTCCTGGGCAGCTACGGCAAGTACACCTACAACGTGAATCCGTAGAGCCTTCGGATGGGGGGCCGGAAATATGTCTGACGACGCAGCTCCGCGGTTTCCGGACCGGGGGAAGCGTCTTTTCTGTTGATTTCGTCTCAAAAAAAGGAGAATGCCATGAAAGTCAAGAAGTATCTTTTTCTGTTGGGAATGACCGCGTTCCTGCTCGGGGGCGCGGAGTTCACCATCGGTTCCGGGGCCGTCAAGGCCGTCGTCGGGACCAAAGGCGCGGAGGTCCGCAGCCTCACCATCGGCGGCAAGGAGATCGCTCCCCCGGTGAAGAACGCCCGGACTTTGACCGAAAAAGTGCTCCGCAACGCGGAAAAGACCCAGATCATGGAGGACTTTTCCGCGCTGGAATTCACCCCCGAGGCCCTGACCGCCGACTCCATCACCCTGAGCGCCCTGGGCGTCCGGAATTTCGATTTCCTGCGCGTCACCAAGAAGTACGCCATCGACGCACGGACGAAGGTCCTGACCCTGACCTACACGCTGACGAACATCTCCGGCCGGGATCAGAAGGCGGGGCTCTGGATCCGGACCATGCTCCGCCGCCACAACGGCCTCGGCATGCGCAACACCTACACCTATTTCCGCAAGGGCAAGGAGATCAAGTACGCCCATCCGGGGAACGCTTCCGGCGAGATCTGGATCACCGACGCGACCTCCGCCACGGCCGCGGTCATGGGCAACGATGACAAGACGGGCGCCGTGCTGCTTTTCCCGCAGGAACTCGCCTGCGCCTACTACAGCTGGTTCGCCAAGGACCGGGACGAGGCCACGCTGGAGTGCTTCCTCAGGGAGCAGCCCGTTCCCGCCGGGAAGAGCGTCACTTTCGACGTGAAGATCCTGCTGTCGGAAAATGTGCCTGAAACCCTGAAGAAAAATGCGAACCGCCCCCTGAAGAAGGGGCCCGGTGCAGCTCCCGTCGTCCTCAAACACTACGCCGAAAACGACCAGACGATCCGTCAGGCTTTCAGCGGGCATGAGACGATGCCCCGTTCCCTCAAGACCATGGATATCCGAGGCCGCCGCCAGTACTGCGACTCCGTCCGCGGCGTCCGGATCCCCGGCGACATGGATCCCAGGACGATCTCCGTGTACCAGCTGGCCAACAATTCACCCGAATACGACCGGCCCGTGCCCTTCACGGTGGAAAAGCTGCCTTCCGGAGAGCAGCGGGTGCTGGTCCTCGTGCCCGGAGTCAATGAGGACGGCTATTATTACACCGACTTCAAAGGGGGTTTTGCCTACAATCTCCGGGCGAAAAAGCCCGGCTTTGCCGGTCCCGGAGATTTCAATTACCGGCTGTGTTTCGACCGCGGGAGTGGCAAGGTCTTCGACAAGGCCCTGTTCGCCGGCGGCCCCCAGCTGATCCTCAACGGTTCCTTCGAGCAGAAGATGGAAAAGAACCCCTGGCCCCGTGGCTTCAACTGGATGTGGTATGTCCGGGGCAGAAAATTCTATTACTGGGTGGACGACGGCCCCGACAAGTCCAAGTGCCTGAAGATCGTCCGCTACAAGGGGGCGACGCAGTACAGCACTCTCGGGGTCCAGTTCCGGGGCGAGCCCCGGATCAAATACACCTTTTCCGCCCAGATGCGCAGCGAGAACCCCGACCGCGTCTGGTCCACCTGCCTCATCGACTTCAACGACGTGAACAAAAAGTTCATCCAGAAGGCCCGGATCGACGTGTTCAACAAGAAGGACTCTTATTTGTGGCAGAAGGTCTCCCGCGTCTTCTACATGCCCGAAAAGGCCGATTACGGAATCCTTCATTTCGGCATTTCCCGGCCCTCTCAGACTTTGTGGCTTGACAACATCAGTCTGGTTCCCGAAGACTTCACCTACATCAGGCGCTCCCCCATGGAACTGCTCCGCGAAGAGGTCAAGACCGCCAGTTACCAGAATCTGGATTTCCTCGAAAGCATCTCCCACGCGGTGGTGACGCCCCACGTCAAGTGGCTCGCCGAGCCCGTCGAACCCATGCCGGAGATCCTCTATCTGCCTCTGGCGACCACCCGTTCCATCCAGTATTCGGGCAAGCGGCAGATCGTCGAATTCGCCCAGCGCATGAAATTGAAGTACCGTTTCATCCCCCTGCTGCGCAAGGTCGAGAGCGGCGCCGTGGCGTGGGACGTCAAATTCGGCAACACCCTCGAATCCTACACCATCGCCCAGCTCAAGGCGATCACGAAGGCTCCCCGGATCATCATCGTGCAGGACATGAACTTCAAGACCATGGTCCAGCCGGAGTTCGTGGAGATCCTGAAAAAATTCCAGCAGCAGGGCAGCGGCGTTTTCTTCTACAACTGCTTCAATGTCCCTGCAACTCTGCTGGGAAAGAAACTGCCCGTTCCCGAGGAGTTCTTCGGCAGCGCGCCCGCTTTCCGCTACGTGGGGAAGATCCGCCGCGACCGGAGCTGCTCCGTCTGGCAGAACGGGAGCTCCCGTGTCGTCTGTTTCCAGCGGAACAAGAGCGAATTCTATCTGGAGACCGCCGACTTCGCCTGTGTGCCCGACGCCTACGCCTGGGAGGTGTGTCCCTCCTATTACAGCTGTGACTTCCCCTATTGGGAGTACATCTACGTTTCGGCCCTCAAGGCTTTGCGGTACGCGGCGGGCGTGGAACCCGCCGTCAAGGCGGAAAAGAACCTGAAGCAGGGTGTGCGTCTCCGTTCCGCGGGGGCGAAGACCGTTCTGCTCAAGGTCAAGGTGAGCGACCTGCACCGAAAGGCGCAGGCGAACTTCGTTCAGAAGGCGGTTTTGAAGCCCGGACTCAACGATGTCGACTTCACCATGCCTCAGCTCCCCGGCGGGGAACATGTGGCCGATTACACCGTCACCGATGAGCAGGGCAGGGGCTTCGATTTCGGCGCGGTGAATTTCACCACGCCCGATCCCAACAAACTCGCCGTGCGCTTCGCCGATCCGGAGAAGATCTTCAGCCGGGAGGGCTATGTCCGGGCCAAGGTGACCGTTGCGGGGCAGATCCCCGCCGGGGCGGTCCTCCGCTATGAGGCCGAGGACACGAGGGACCGGGTGGTGTTCCGCGCCACGGTGCCGGCGAAGGCCGAAAACGACCTCACCTTCAAGGTCCTGCCCCCCTGGACCACCCTTTACCGGCTGCGCCTTTCCCTTTGGGCCGGCAACCGGGAGGTCTCCACGGGCTTCGCCGAATTTTCCATGCCCGGCACGGGCAAGGATCTGACTCAGCTCGACGCCCTCATCTGGCTGGGGCGGACGCCCTTCCTCAAGGTCGCCGCCGACCAGGGATTCACCATGTGGGTCGCCAACTTCATGCAGGATTGCGAGCGGATGGGCTTCTTCAAATCCATCCGCAACGCCAACATGGAACCCCTGATCTGCGGCGCCGGACATGCCAATTACTCCACCTCGCTCAAATACCGCGGGGATATCCCCAGCGACCCGGTGCGGACCCCCTGCTACTCCGATCCCGGCCACTGGGCCAAGGTGGAAAAGATCGTCGAAAACATCGTGAAAGGCCAGCGCTACCGCTACTACGGGGTCCTGCATCACGAGATCGCCGACGAGGCCTATCTCGGGAGCACCGTCTGCTATTCGCCTCACTGCCTGAAGGATTTCCGGGCCGAACTCAAGGAGCGCTACGGCTCCCTTGACGCCCTGAACAAGGGCTGGGAACGCAATTTCAAGCGCTGGGACGAGGTGATGCCCGTCCAGCTCAAGGAGGTGAGCGGCAAGGACAACCTTTCGCCGTGGCTCGACCACAAGATGTTCATGGCCAAGGTGTTCGCCAAAAACTGGGTCGGGAATACCCAGAAGCTGCTGCGGAAATACGTCCCCGGCTCCAAGGCGGGGCTTTCCGGCACGCAGGTCCCCGGCTACAGCTATGACTGGGTCCAGCTGATGAAGCACGTCAGCTGTCTTTCCTACTACGGCGGGATCCAGCGCAAAGTCGTGCACGATCTTGCCGCGCCCGGCTTCGTTTCCGGCCCCTGGGGCGGAGGCTACATGAAAGCCGAACAGGAAAACGAGTTCTACGAGAAGTCCCCCGTCTGGGACAACCTGCTTCTCGGGGCCAACATGGTCAGCAACTTCTCGGGCTACTGCTTCAACGGCGATCTGACGCCGGTGAAGAACACGCTCCACTACGCGGAGGTGATCCGCGAGATCCGGGGCGGCATCGACCGGATCGTCCTCGGCAGCCGTGAGGTCGGCCGCGACGTGGCGGTGCTCTACTCTCAGAGTTCCCTCTTTGCCGCCAGGGGCGGCATCGGCGGCGGCCTCTGGCACAACGCCCAGACCGGCTGGGCGGCGCTGCTCGAAGATCTGAAGTACAACTACTTCTACCTCGCCTACGACGCCCTCGACAAGGAGGTGCCCGAGGCCAAGGTCGTGATCCTGCCCGCCTCCGTTTCCCTCTCGCCCAAGGCGGTGAAGAACCTCGAGAAATTCGTCGCCGCGGGCTGCACGGTGGTTGCCGACTTCGCCCCCGGCTGGTATTACGGACACGGCCGGAAGACGGCGGATCCCGCCGTCGGAAAGCTCTTCGGCATTTCCCGGGCGAAGAGCGCGTTGAGCGTTTCCACCGCCGCCATCGCCGTGAAGAAGACGGGAAGCATCCCCGCCCTCACGGGCGAGTTCCGCCTCGGTGAAGCCGGCCTCGCCGCCGCGGGCGCCGGAAGTTTCGGCGACGGGAAGAGCCTTTTCATCAACACGCTCGGGAAAGGCCGGGCCATTCTCCTCAACATCCTCGTGGGCGGCTATCAGGAGATCAAACTGGGCGGCGTCGGCGGTGAGATGCAGAGCGTGGCGGGCGGCGCGGCCGTCTTCTGCGAAAATCTGCGGAAGATCATGGGCGGCGTGCTGGCCGACTCCGGCGCTTCCATCGCAAGCCGGGTGACCGAGGTTTCTTCGAACCGGCTCTTCCCCTGCACCACCTCGCTGCGGCAGGATGGTGTAAATTACGTCTTCGGCATCATCAAGCCGGCGATCGCCGCTCCCGACGGCAAGCATCCCATGCGCTTCGACCGCAAGTTCGCTTCCGAGCTTCAGGTGAAGCTCCCGGTCAAGGGCCACGTCTACGACGTCCGCAAGGGGAAATATCTGGGCTTCACCAACACCTTCAAAGTCTCCCTGATCCCCGGCGACGGGCAGATCTTCGCCATTCAGAAGGGCAAGACCGCCAAGGTCGAGGTGAAGGGGCCCGACAAGGCCGCGCCGGGCAGGGAAGTGACATTGTCCTTCCGGGCGGCGGGAGCCGCGGGGCCCCAGGTCTTCCGGACGGAGTTCTTCGCTCCCGACGGCAAGCAGACTTGCGTCTACGACTGGACGAACCATTTCGCCGGACCGGAAGGAAAACGTTCCTTCCAGTTCGCCTTCAGCGACAAGCCCGGCGTGTGGAAGATCAAGGTCACTCACGTGAACAGCGGCGTTTTCGCCGTGAAGAGCCTCGCCTTGAAGTAAGGAGGTCTCCCCGCCCATGGAAAACCGACGTCCTGTTGTTCCGGGACCTGACCCGGAACGCCCCCTCATGATGATCCGGCTCCGGGCCGGCCACGAACGGCCCGAGGTCTGGAAAAGGCTCTTCGCAGAGCTCGTACGGAATCGGGACTGCTGCGACGAAGTGTG
The DNA here is from genome assembly GCA_017443585.1 of Lentisphaeria bacterium. GTDB lineage: Bacteria > Verrucomicrobiota > Lentisphaeria > Victivallales > Victivallaceae > UBA1784. The sequence continues at coordinate 6,938 of JAFSYV010000237.1, forward strand.
GTTTTCCACCGGCATCGGTTTCCCCGAGCTTGACCGCCACCGGGAGATGTCCGCATTGATGGCCTCGCATGCGGAAGAGCTCCGGGGTGCGGGGATCGTGCCGAGTCTGCAGGTCCAGACCACCATCGGCCACAGCGACGGGCTCGTCGAGTCCGCCGGGGCCGAGGGCAAGACCTGGGGCAGTTACGTGGGCGTCCACGGCGAAGAATGCCGTTACGTCAACTGCCCCCGCCAGCCGGGATTTCTCGCTTATCAGGAGGAGATGGCGAGGATCTACGCTTCATGGC